>JAAYKJ010000149.1 GCA_012522505.1 Clostridiaceae bacterium | reverse complement strand
CCTGGTGCTGGTGTTAAAAAGGATGCTTCTGATTTTGCTTGAACATTCGTGCCTTTCCTGGACCTGACAAAAGATATGTCACCGAAAACCCCAAATACAAAAGGCTGGATAATTAATGTTGACACAAGAATGCAGGTGGTTGATGTATTACCAACTGATGATGAAACCAAAGCAGTAGTTTCATTTGTTTCTTCAGGTTCAGGTACTTAATTTTTACTTCACTCCCACCATTTCTATGAAATGGCGGGAGTGAACCTTGGTCATTGGAGGGATTTCTATTAAAAATAAAAAAGGTTTTACCATCGTAGAAGTGTTGCTGGCACTAATTATTATTGGTTTAATATCGGTCATCGTTACACAGCTTCTCGGCTTCAATATTACTTCATCAAAAGCATTCTCCCTGTATGGCAGACAACAGTATACAGTTCAGGATGCTTTTTCTAGATTGAACAGGGATATTGAAGCTGCCTCGCAGGTGATCATCTGTGATGAGATTTCACACCCGGAATACAGGTCTATTCAACTGTTTGCATATATGCCAAACGAAGGAGATAAGCAGTGGATTGGAGAATACAAACTGGAAAACGGTGAACTTTGGTACCGCGCGGATGACAGTGTTGCCAATTTTACGAGCATTGTTAAAGGGCTTACCGACAACAGTGCCTTTATCTATGGGTATGATTGCCTGACTGTTCTTCTTGAACCTGATAAGACCAGTACCGGTAGAAATGCGCTGAACATGAATGAACCAATCACCGCAGCATACAGCCTGCTGAACAGAAAACATTCATTATCTTTACCGGTGCCATGATATGTGAACATTTGGTCTATCATTGCTTTTTTGAGTAGATCCATATCGGTGTATTGAATAAAGCAATGAAAATGGAGGCGATAGAATGAAAGATATTAATTTTCTCGTTACAGAACCTTTGGCTTCCACAAAAGAAGGAGCCAAGGGAAAGCAAAAGAGTGTTCCTGCTGTACAAATTATCATTTTTATTCTCTGTTTATCAATAGCAGTACTGGCTCTTTTTATTCCAGGCATAATGATCGACAGAATAGAAAAACAGATTTCTGACGTAGAACACAGCATGACTGACCCAAAATATGCAGCATTACGAAGTGCAAAAGCAGATCTGATGACAATTACCCAGGTAGTAGATAGAAAAAAAACCGTCATCAAAGATATTGATCAAAAAAATCCTTCAGCGTCTCAGATCCTTCTCCTTGTTAAGCAAGCGGTACCAGCAGATTGCTATATCAAAAGCATTAATTTTAGCGGAAGTACCATCAGCTTGTCAGGTGTTGCCGGAAGCAGCATCGTTTATGCCGAGTTTGTCAGCAATCTCGACAGACTACAGCAATTAGAAAGCCATGCTGGCGCATTGTCGATGGAACAATCCCTTGTACCAGTCGAATACAGCTTGCAATACACGGTAAAGAAATAACGGGAGGTATATAATGGCCTTAAATAAAAAAGAAAAAGCGATGATTATAGTTCTGTTGTTATTAGTATATGCTTTTGCCTTTGCTAAAGTAGTTGTCATGAATGGGCTTCCTCAAATCGAGATGAAGAAGGAGACACTTGCTCAAGTACAGGCGCAAAAGGCGGCGCTTGATGCCGATTACTTAAATATTGAAGCCTATAAGGCTGAAACAAAAGCGAAAGCTGTTGTTGATGAACGTCTTGGAGACTATCTGATGGACAATGCCAGCCTAAGTGACAGCATTAAGTTTGTTGAAGATCTGGCCATGATGCTGGATACCGAACTGTTGAGCATCTCCTTGGGAGCCCCCAAGGCTATTTCCTCCAATGACATCAGCTATTATGGTTTTCCTGTTTCATTCGCTGCCTCCTTCACCTATGACAAATTTCAAGAAATAATTCGGTATTGTGAGGGGGGCTCACAAAAAGTAGGTGTCACTGGTTTTAGCCTTATACCATCGAAAGAAAATGATTATTATGATGTATCACTGAGCCTTATGTTCTACTCTATCAATAGAGGTTCTGCAGACAAGCTTTTTGAATTCAGCCGTTCAAAGTTTAAGGAATTTAAAGATCGTGAAGGCAAACCACTCTTTATTAAAGACAATGATAACCTGCCAGTTTTCCCCTCAACAGCATCGAATGAAAAATCTGATGACGGCAAAATAACTATCTTCAATGCGGATTTTATTGTCTTTCACCGAGGATATCTATTTGGTGGGTATAATTTTGAAACCTTTTCATCATTGAATTCATCCGAAAGGTCAAGAATGACGACCAAAGAAAAGGTGGATGTGTTTTTAACCATAGAAGGCTCAAGTTATACTCTTGAATCTCTGGACAGCGAAGGAAACAGGGATGTATTTACTGGGAGTATACCCAACAGAACATTGACATTTTACATGCAATCGAACCTTGATCCACAAGTTAAAGAAAACAGTAATTTGCAGGTAAATATTACGATAAAAAACGACTCAAGCAATAAAATTCTCGCTAAATTGGAACAGACGGGTAACCGAATCAAGATAATGGATCGTGACGGAAATGTCATTGAGGCAAAAAGTGACAAGGAGAAGGTATATTTTTGATGATGAAAAAGTACCTAAATGAAATACAGCTAAATAACAAAGGGTTTACTTTATTGGAAGCTGTGATAGCCATATTATTGATTGCGATTGTTTCAGTTGGTATAACATCCATGTTTTTCTCGCTATCAAGGATTTCAAAATTGTCAGAAGAACAGTTGATTATCAACGCAGTAATAAGGGTTGTTAAAGAGAATGTTGTAAGATCCATCAAAACTGATACTTCCATATATGCAACAGGGTTTAAAGCATCCGATGCTGATTCACTCGCTGATATGACTTTGAAAAATTTACCGGTTAAGGATTTGACCGATAAAAGTTATCCATATGTATTTGATCTTACCTATGATGGATTATCAAACGGTGTGAAAAAATACATGATTACGATCCGTAAGAGAACGGATGGGCCTGTTTTGGCAAAGTATTCGATCGAAACTTATCCTGATTAAGGTGGAGTAAAGATGAAAAATAAACGAACCACTCATAAGTGCAAAAATATCGTTTCATTATTCCTCTGGAACACAACGGGAAACGCAATGCCGCTTGTGATGCTGCTAGTTATGGTTCTGTTGCTGGTTGGTGGATCCGTAGCTTATTCCACCATGCAGATGTTCACAATAACCCGTGACGGTTATCATGATCAACTCGCCTATATAGCTGCGGAAAACACGGTTGAAAACAGTATCGCCGATTTACTGGATACCATTACTCAAACCGACTACGCAGCCAGCAGAGGTGTAATTTATTCCGGCAACGATAATCAGTATTTGAATGAACTAATTGCACAGATCAACGCAGATACTTTAATTCGTAAAGATTATAATGTCAAAGTCCATGACGAGATGAATGAAGCACAAGTGAGTGTCAGGTTTGACAGGTTTGACTCTACTACCTTTACCAATACGGGTAGCAAACTAATTTTTCCATTACAAATTACCGCACAGAGCGAAATGGTTGATGACGCGTTCAAGTCTTATGGCAGAAAGGTGGTCGCTGTAAGAGATTTTGAAGTTTCCATTTATTCAAAATTCACATTAAGGGGAGCAGCCTATACACTCGGTGATCTGATCGTCACAGAAGGCAAAGATATTAACATCGATGGTAATCATTCCACTATACAGGGAGATATTTATGCGTTTGGAACAGGTTTGGACAAAACAAATCGTATGCAACAATACTATCTGGGCGGTGTATGTGCGATGGAAAATTCCATCCTGCATGTTAAGAACGGTAGTATATTCACACGCAACCTGGTTCGTTCAGGAACATTTGATGATTCCGATGGATTGTCCGCAAAAGCAAATATTATTGTTGATAACGATGTTGTTGCCCAAGGAATTCAGGTTTTCGGTTCTAATGATAATATTGTTGTTTGTCGTGATGCGTATACCTTCGATGATGTGGAAATGAATGGTGCAAACTCAATTATTGCCATTAACAGGAATTATTTTGGACTGTGTGAAGGGAGAGAGAACGAGCATGATGCTTCCAGTAGCGTAATTAATGTGGCGCCTATGTATGGCACCAGCCCGGAATACAGACGGTCCAGAAGTGTTATCAATGGAGATGTCTTCATCAATGGGGTTACATTCAGAGTGGAAGAGGATGGTGGTGAAACTACCGCAGGGCATAAGCTGGAATCAGTTGCTATGAACTGGATGCCTAACGCATCAGGAGAATATAAACCTTTTCATTTAGCTAAAAACATTCCTTTTAATTCAACCCAGAATGCATATAACCAAAGGATTGAAGATAATCTTTCAGACTTGGATGGTTTTTCGGTGCTGTGGAAGGTGAACTGGGCCTATGATAACGCAGGTCCTGATGTTAAAGGTAACTGGGAACTGTGGAAGAATTGGATAAGCGATATTAAAAGTGCCGTCAACCCCGCCAATGGTATAAGCAATAATAATAATGCCGCTATTGGCGTACCATCTTCCATTGCGTTACGTGGGTATTGTAATTTAGGAATTGCAGCAAATAACCGGTTTTATCAGTTCAATGAAACGAACTTCGATACATCCCATATATCAACCGTTTATTTGGATGTTGTTCATAAAATAGAATACTTATCAAATCCAGATGAAACAGCAAAAATGCTTCAGATGGATCCGTCAGATTGGTGGAGTTATACGAGCTTAGATATCGGCATTCCGAAAAAGCTGGACGACCTTATGAATCTTTTGATGAGCCATGTTCAGGTTTTTGCAAGCAAACAGGCCTCTGGCGGTGAATATAATTACCAATTGAAAAGAGCGCCAAATGGAGTTACAGAATTTGGCCGGTTGAAACAGAGATTATCCGATCCGACCGAATTTCCCAACGATCCGTTTCACCGCTGTGTACTCAGTATACCTGATGACGGTATGGAAGTGGATAAGCAAACGTTTATCAATCAGGTTCTTGAGAATGCCTATATAAGTAGTGGTCAAAACTATCAAGACTATCATTTTCTTGTTGTCAATCAGGATCCCGAGAATACCTTGATAGTCTCCGATGAATTTTCCGGACTGATATTTACCGTAGGAAAAGTGATCATTGAAGAAAATGGTGTCGTGAATGGATCAATCATTGCTGCTGGACGAGGATATCATGAAGGTAGTGTTAAGGGATCTGCGGCTGATTCTGATGACCATCTGCCAAGGGTAGATCCCACCGAAGGTCCATATGCTGATGAATTTGGCAGGCTAAAGAAATATACGGCCATTGAAATAAAGAATGGCGGAAGCATTTATTTTACTAATGCAAGGGATTTATTGGAGAAATTTCGGGATGATAACCCTGGGAGCCGCTCCTTAGATTTGTTTGATATTTTTAATGTGGAGGAACCATCACCATGATGAAGAAATTGTACTATCTGTTACTCATACTCATACTATTAACAGCAGCTTCAAGCTGTATCCTTAATGTCGGAGCACCTGTGGAAATACAGCCACCTCCTGTTCAAACACCACAGATTCCAAAGGTTAGCCGTGAGTTAGATGAGGCTGCGAAACAATTGATTTCGGAATATTTTTCAATTCTATTTACAGTTCCATCGGTTGATATCTATACAGAAAATACAGCAACGGGAACGATTCCCGAATCAATTGTAAAATATATATCCGAACAGACGATCAAGGAAGGCAACGGAAATCCAGAAATAGGGATCCATCTCCCACGATATATAAGCTTAAACGGAATGACTATTATTGGATATGATGTTGTACGTCTGGGTAAAGATTCCAAACCCGATGTAACCGCAGGCTTTGTTGGGGAAAATGGTGACAATCTAATATATTTCTGTAAAATAAATGCCAAGGTAAGAGCAATTCCTAACGAGACGTTCGAGAAAAGCTTCTTAGTTCAGTTGGATAACACTTATTTGAAGAAGGAGGAGATTTTCCCTACAGATATAGACGGCATGCGAGTTGAAATCAGGTATGATGTTGAATTGGAAAACACTAACGGTGATCTGAAGATAGTCAAGGCTATCGAGTCTAATATTAAGCCGGGGTTAAAAAACAGGCTATTCATATTAAACAATGAAAGCATTACCAGGCTACCATATATTGACATTTCACAGACTGCTGATGGAAGTATATACAATAATCCTGCAGACGGAGAAATTTACGAAAAAGAGAAGGGGATTATTGTAAATTTCTTTGAGAACTTGTCACTGCTTGACAGAACGCGGATGAACCTTTTGTCCCATAAATGGACTCAGGGGTTGGATGATGTCCGTGGTTACTGGGATAGTCTTGGAATTGCAAAAGATATTGAGCTGACAGAAGATTATACAACCAATTTTCCATATGAATCACTGCCATTACGTTTTGATATGGAAAAGATTAAAAGTGTTGACAACTTCAATGTTGTGCCACATCCAGCTTACTCAGATAAGATTAAATGGTATTTCGTTAATTTTGACGCTTATGTTCAGAAAACAAATGGTATAACCGATGAAGACTACTTATATCGTTACGATTACTTGGTAATTCTTTCGAATGAGAGTGGCTCTCTGGTTATTGAAAAGATTAAACTAAATGAATACTATGTTATTCAGAATAATGGATAGGGAGGATATAATGATAAAAAATTGTAAAGGGAAGTGTTTTCTGATAGGCATCGTTGCGATATTCATAATTCAAAACATTATTGGATTTACATCTTTTGCTGCTGCTACTAACCAGCCAAGTTCGTGGGCCGAACCCGAAATATACGCTGCGATTGAAAAAAAACTTGTTCCATCTGTTTTGCAGGGGAATTATCAAACCAACATCAAGCGATACGAATATGTGCTTATTGCCCTTGAAGTTTTTAACCTTTCCGGGAAAACCGTCGAGATAGCAGACAGCAATCCATTCAAGGATACAGAAAACCATCCGTATGAAGCTGATATCATCAAGGCCTATAATGCTGGTATCATCAAAGGGGATGGAAAGGGAAACTTTTTCCCAGATAATAATATTACCAGACAGGAAATTGCTTCCCTGGTTGTTAACTTGTTGAATCAGATCTCGCCAGACCGTGATTTCACCCTGAAAGGTACCTATCAATACGCCGATAGTGCTCAGCTCAGCGACTGGGCTGTATACTATGTTGATTATTGCTTTGAGAATGGTATTCTGAATGGTTATGGCGGAAACGTTATGGATCCCCTGGGGAATGCTACCATAGAACAGTCAATTGCTCTGTTATACCGCCTTGCCAACACCGAGCATCTCCTTGAAAGTGTTTATGGAACACTGATATTAAGTGACATTTCACTTGAAAATAATACCCCAAGCGTACAAATTGTTAATCAATTTGTAGATTGTTACGGAATTGAAACATTTAATGTTTTAAAAGAGTTGTCAAATAACCAAAATATTGGTATAATCAGCTTATGGGAAAGTAGCACCGTTGTTGCCGTAGGTGATAACACAATTTCACTGAATAATAACGACTTCGAGAAAAATATCTTCGCATTGGTACATAACGCCACTGACGATTTGCTTTCTACAGCTTTCAGACAACTTCTTACTACATACGACAGACATCTGGAGCCACTTCAATTGTTCGATGAATATATTCTTAAGATGAAAACAAATGAAGAAATTAATATTTCAGTACAGATAAACGACACCGATTCCTTCAATATTGAAACATTGGGGGAGAGCGACGAGCGTTTAGTCTACAAATTGTATTTCATTCAAAATAAAGAAATCGTTCAGTAATATTTATAAGGGAGTTGAATTAAAATGAATCTGATGAAGAAAGACTCTGTGAAAAAAGCGCTATCCTTTGTCAGCATGTTTACACTTTTAATATGCTTCATGGCTTCTGATATGATTAGTGCTTCAGCGCAAAGTGTTTCCACACCCATGGCTCTAACCAGAAGTTCATCCGACACCATTCTGCAGATGAATCAGCAGTTTTCGGTAAACTACAAGATTCAACCGCAATCTGTATCCGGGCCAATAACTGTCTCTACACCGAAGGAATTCTATCTTATTATCGATACCTCTGGCAGTATGAATACTAATCTGAATGGAAAAACAAGGCTGGCGGTCGCCAAACAGGCAGCTATAAATTTCCTTAATAAGCTGGATTCCTTAGACAATGTAAAGGCAGGCTTGATCACATACGATGATCTTGCCAGTATAAAGTGCCGTCTTACTACAGATTTCGGTAAGGTAAAAACTGCAGTAAACAAAATAACAGCCAATACTGGCACCAATATTGGTGATGGTCTTCGCACGGCGTATTATGAACTGATTAAATCAAACAGCAACGCAGATCAATACATCATTCTGTTAACCGATTGTCAGCCAACATACCACAGCATCAAGAATGACCCCAGTTATGATCGTAGAGGAAACATGATAGGGGAATACCCATATATGATGGAAGAGGGTATTCCATACAGGTACAAAGGCGGAGGTTCTTCTGCCACATTTGAAGACAAGGAGTATTGCTACAAGGTTGCTGAAGAGCTTATTAAAACCAGTGACATACAATCCTACATGATTGCTTTTACAACCGGATCGGATCAGAATATTCTTAGCAATATCGCTCAAAAGGCCGGGGGTACATACAAACAGGCTTTAGATGCAGAAGCTTTGAATGGTGTTTATAATGAAATTTCCGATTCGATAATCAATGATTTCACCATTCAGAACGTTGCCTTTGAAGAAAGCTTCCCGACAGGGCTGTCTGTTCTTTCTGCATCAGAAGGATTAACCGTTAACGGACAGAATGTATCTGGAAATCTTCCGTCCATTAAGTACCGTTATAACGCTGATACGAGTTTATATGAAGCCAATCCCATTGAATTCTCTGTCAGGTTGGAGGGGAATGTTGCCGGTGATTATGTGCTGGGTGCTGGCAATACCTCGAAGATGACCTATAAGGATCTGGATAATAATACTCAGCAGCTGTATTTTGACGAGGTGAATGTGACCGTCAAGCAAATCAACGCTCCGATAACCATGTATAGAGAACTTGACAAAGATGAAATAGAATTGGACGATGTTGCAACGGTAAGCTATAACATTACACCAGAATCCATGCAGATTGCAAGTACAAATCAGGATAAAGAGATTGTGCTGGTTTTCGATACTTCAACCAGTATGCAAAAAGGGCTTAGTGGAAACAGTAATTTAATGTGGAACGAAGATTCCAGAGAAACGATTGCAAAGGCCGCAGCCTTGAGTTTTATCGATGGTTTAAAAGAAAAAACTGGAGTTAAGGTTGCATTGGTATCTTTCAGTGCTTCTGCAGTAATACGCAGCGAGTTAACCAGTAATTTGGAACAAATTAAAACTGAAGTACAAGCTCTACCCACAATTATGGGCACAAACATTGGTGATGGGTTGAGAATGGCTTACTACATTCTGGAAAATGGCAGCAGCACAGCAGAGAAGTTCATTGTTCTTTTAACAGACGGTGAGCCTACCCAGTATACAAAGAAGGCAAACAATATCGAAGATTATTATCTTGGTAGCGAAAGTGCACCGCATACAAAAACGGATACTATAAAGGCCAAGGAATACTGCTTGGAGGTTGTTGACAAGCTGCTGAATACAAAAGATATCAATAATTACTTCATCGCTTTTTCAACACGGGTGAATGCACTTGAGGAGGCAGCTTCAGAAGCAGGGGCTCAATACAAGGAAGCAGAAAATGCCGAAGCGCTTAACACCATCTATCAGGAGATTTCTCAAATTGTGATAAGCGATTACTCTGTTTTAAACGTTCAATTTTCAGAGGTCTTCCCAGAAGGTCTGGTTCCTGTCGAAGCTTCCGGAGGGCTGGTCATAAATGGACAAACTGTTACTGGGAATCTTGGAGACATTAGCTATACATATGATGCTGATTCAGGGCGGTTTGTCTCCAACAATCAGAAAGACTTTTTCATTAAACTGAAAGGCAGCAATGCTGGTGACTATATCCTTGGTAGCGGGAATACTTCCATATTAACTTACAAAGACATCAATAATGATAACATGGAAAGGTATTTTGCTGAATTGGATCTCACTGTTAAGGATGGCTTATTTGAAGTTTCTGATGATGTAGATTTCAATGTTCTTGGAACAAGAAGGATCGGAGAAGAGGCTATCGTGAAGATATCCATCAGCAGACCAGCAGGTGCCACAGTCAAGTTGGTCGATGAAGATGGCAATCCATACACAATAGTCAATGACGAAGTTGTTGGGCTGAACATATACAAATCCTACAAGGCAAAGATCGAATACCAACTACCCGATGGGACATCAGGAGAAACGGATGTCAAAGATCTATATCACGCTATTGATATTAACTAATATTACTTAGACTACTTAAAAAGCGCCTCGCAAGAGGCGCTTTTTTGGTAATTATACCCCAGTAAGCTTTTACAATAGACTTTTATAAATCGTAATCACTGGATAATATTAGACTTCTTGTCAAACGTAATCACTGGATAATATTAGACTTCTTGTCAAACGTAATCATTGGATATTAATAGACTTCTTATCAACCGTAATCCATCTGGTTATGGATGTCATATTACCAGCTTCTCGCGGCAGACGCAATTTACAATGTTTCAATCCAATTGCAAGTTTATATCAACTCTGTAACAGATTTTACTAAAGTCTATAAATTGATGGAAAAAAACATATCAATAATGTAAGGCGATTGCTATGGTTTACCAGGATCATCTCCTTTTTGTTGCTCGAGGACAATGTTAAAAAAGCCTATCATGGTAACGAAAAACAGGGGTGATATGGAACAAATATGGAAAATACTCGTCTAAATATCGAAACACAATTCTATTTTGAATTGCGAATTGTTCGCAGGAAAGGAATTCAGGAGGTAGTTATGAAAAAAATAAAAGTTTTATCCCTATTCGTCAGCTTTTGTCTACTGCTCATGTTATTCCCTACAACCTCTGTGGCTGACACCAAATATTCAAATGTAACCGGAACGATTTCACTGCCTGGTAACGAGAAAGCACCATCCGGAGGTGTCAAGGTTAAACTGCTGATCGGCACTGATAACCTCACACCATCTAACAAAAAAGACGATGTTGAAATTGAACATGAAATCACAATCCCAAAGGGAAAAAATTCGCACACCTTCAGTGTGAAGGTCCCTAAGAGTGATAATAAGAATGCAACATACACCGTATTCTATACCGTAGGAAATGATTATGCTCCTTTCGGCTGGTATAGCAAAGACAGAACAACAGCCATCAAGGAAGAACGTACCAAAATCAACCTAAATAAGGGCGATGTTAAAGGTATTGATATTGAAATCCTTGCCGGGAAAAGCATTTCCGGAAAGCTTACCCTTGGAAATAATAAAACAACCTTGCCGAAGGATATGAAATTCACCATTACTGCAATTCAAAAAGGTTCGAACAACAACTCCGCGGATGATGATATCATCATATCAAAGGATGTTACGATTCCGAAAGGTAAAGACGATGTTTCCTACCAACTATTAGTACCGCAGAATTCATCCGGAAAAGGTTATATGGTATATTACGCATATCAAAATGACGTATACAGGGAAACAGGTTATTATCATACCAGCTGTACATCAAGAACCGAAAGCAAGGTTACGATGATTGATGTTAGCAACACTGTTACCGGTATCAATCTTATCACAAATCCCTTTGCCATAATTTCCGGAAAACTGCTCTTACCTGATGGAGAGAAAGCTCCCGCTGCTGGTCTTGAAGCGAGCATCACGGCTTTGAACAAGGGCAGTTCGTCCTCCATCAATGATGATTTCAGCTTCATGGAAACCGTACAAATCAAAAAGGGCGCCAATTCTGTCGACTACAGCATGGTTGTTCCGGTCACTAGTACCGATTATTTGGTCTCGTATACTGTCTCAAAAAGTACTGGCTATCAAGCCGAAGGGTTCTATAGTAAAGATGGAACAGTGACTTCTTCGAAAAAAGCTACCATGGTAAAACCAGTCGATAACAAAATAACCGGTATAAACCTCAGCATCCTGAAAAAAGACCCAGCAAAGCCAACACCTACACCTACACCGATACCAAACGATGCCAAATACGATCTGAATGGTGATGGATATGTCAATGTTTTCGATCTGCTGGATTTGGCCAAGGTTATTGTGAATAAATATGAACATGAAGGGTTTGATAAGGACCTTGAGCAATATGAAAAGCATGATATGGATTATCAGGACTTAAAGGTACTTTGGGATGTTTTCAAACCATTCACAAACAACAAATACAAGACGAAATGGTTTAACAATGTGAAGGGTTGGTTCAATTGCGGCTGGGATTATAACTGGAAAGATTGGAAGGATTACGACTGGAAGGATTTTAACTGGGAAGATTTCGATTGGAAAGATTATGACTGGAAAGACTGGAAAGATTTCGACTGGAAAAACTGGCCTGGCTTCAACTGGAAAGATTCTTATTCGGAGGAATTCAGCTGGGATGATTGGGAAGGCTACTGGAAGGACTTCCCATATGGAGATTTCCACTGGGGAGAATTCGACGGAGATTCCTGGGAAAACTTTGATTGGCAAAAATGGTCAGATTACTGGGATAAATTCGATTGGAGCAAAGTCAAAGATGAAAACGGTTGGGGAAAAGATAACTGGAACTGGGAAGGCTTCGACTGGAATCAATGGTATAACTGGAATGGTGAAGGTAACAACAAAAACGGCAATGGTAACAAATTCGGATGGTTCAATAACGGAAAAATGAAAAAGAATGATTAGCCCGATTGGGTATCAAATCATTTGCAGGTGCCTGTAGCAAGGCGCCTGCTTAACTACCAAAAATAATTCCGCGATAAAGTTTCAAATCTAAGTTTAGTGAATCAGCTCTAGGTTTATGGAATTAGCTGTCTTTATACTAAATTCAAATTAATTGCAGGTGCCTGTAACAAGGCACCTGCTTAACCAATAATTGGAATCAGAAGATTTATATTTTGGTATCCAGATATGAATTGTGATATAATTGATTCACATCATTCTGTAAATACTGTAGATATTTTTCTTTATTGTGGAGGGATACGAATGATAGAGATGATTGAAGTAAAAACAAGGAAGCAATTAAAAGAATTTATTTATTTCCCATTTTGCTTGTACAAGGATAATCCCTATTGGGTACCTCCGCTGATCATGGATGAATACAACACACTCGACAAAATAAAAAACCCGGCATTTGAGTACTGCGATGCAAAATATTGGCTTTGCTATAAGGACGGAAAACTGGCAGGGAGAATTGCGGGAATTCAAAACCATGCCTATGTAAAAAAGTGGGGAAACAAATATACACGCTTTGGATGGATAGATTTTATCGACGACATGGAAGTCTCTGCAGCTTTGCTCAATGCTGTTGAGGAATGGGCAAGAGAAAATGGTATGGAGGCGGTCCACGGACCACTTGGGTTTTGTGATCTGGATAAGGAAGGTCTTCTGGTGGAAGGCTTTGAAGAGATGGGAACCATTATCACAAATTATCATCACCCTTACTATATGAAGCATCTTGAAGAACTTGGATATGCAAAAGATACTGACTGGCTGGAATTTGAACTGGATCTGCCACAATTTGATCAGATGGATAGGCTGAACAAGATAGCACAGCGATCCCTTGAGAAGAATGCGTTGACCATTTTTAAGCTTAAGAAGAAGAGTGATATTGCACCTTATTACAAAGAGGTCTTTGAAATTATCAATATTGCTTATGAAAACCTGTATGGCGTTGTTCCACTCACTGACAGACAAATTGACGCATACATCGAACAGTACTTATCTTTTGTACATCTTGATTACATTGCTCTGATCATCGAAGAAAGCGGGCGTTTGGCAGGCTTTGGTATTAATATGCCCTCATTGTCAAAGGCGGTTAAAAAACATGGGGGAAGGCTTTTTCCCATCGGGTTTATCGATGTTTTAAAAGCAATCCGAAAAAATGATACTCTTGATTTATATTTGGTAGCAGTCAGGCCAGAATATAAAAAAACCGGGTTACCAGCAGCAATGCTGACGTATTGTCTGGACAATGCACTAAGAAACGGTGTGAAGAAGGCCATCGCTTCACCGCAGTTGGAAGATAATCATGCGGTACATTCCATGTGGCGTTTTTTCGACAAACGCCAACACAGGAGAAGAAGATGCTATATCCGTAAACTGTCATGATGAAACCTCCCAAGGAGTCACTTACCACATAAATGGATGGTTATAAATGGATGGTTGTATCGCTGTCTATATCATGGTGAAAATGATGGCCACAGCTCGCAGCTCTCCTTGACAGTATTGGTACATCACGCACGATAAAACAGTGAGCATTTGATTTATGGTTTTGAAACCATATCTATTAGGGTATATATGTACACATCAACAGACTACATCATGGGGATGATTTTTTATGGACAGCATGGATTACAAAAGAATAAACATGCATGAGCTTTTACTTTGCTTAGCAAATGCAGCGGATCTGGTTAATCCACGATTGACGGCCCATCATCAAAAGGTTGCCTATCTGGCTTACCGTATCGGAGGGCAGATGAACCTGACAAGGGAAGAGCAAAAGAAACTGTTGCTGGCTGGTCTTTTGCATGATGTCGGCGCCTTATCCTACAACGATAGGATTGAATTGATCGATAACGAACCACCGACAGCACAGAGTCATGCTGAAAAGGGAGCAGGCCTGTTGCACGGGTTTCCACCGCTACAAGAAGTGGCCGAAATTATACGGTTCCATCATATACCCTGGAAAAACGGGGAAGGACAGCACTTCAGAGGAAACCAGGTTTCACATATGAGTCATATCTTGCACCTTGCGGATCGTGTTACGGTTTTGGTTGATCCACAAAGAGAAGTTATTGGACAGATTCATGAAATAAGAAACTCAATTCAAAGCCGGGTAAACACTGTTTTTTCACCCGATCTAGTGGATGCCTTTTTAGCGCTGAGTAATTACGAATATATATGGCTTGATTTAGTCTATAAGCCTTTGCATTGTATATTACCGGTTCTTACAACGCTTGATACGATGGAGCTGAATTGGGATGAAGTTATCCTTCTGGCACAGCTTTTTTCAAAGATTATCGATTTTCGAAGCCCATTCACTGCAAATCATTCGGCAGGGGTAGCCAAGACTGCTGAAAAGCTTGCAGAGCTCGCTGGTTTTTCTGAAAGCGAGTGCAAAATGATGCTTATAGCCGGATATTTACATGATCTGGGTAAACTAGCGATTAGAAACGAATTGTTGGAGAAACCATCGGGCCTGGATTCAAACGAAAGGAATGAAATTAAAAGCCATACATTCTATACTTACCGTTTGCTGCAATCGGTCAAAGAATTTGAAACAATTAATGAATGGGCATCCTTTCACCACGAGAGGATGGATGGCAGTGGGTACCCATTTCGTTTGAATGGTAAATGCCTTTCTCTGGGATCCAGAATTATGGCTGTTGCAGATGTTTTTACTGCAATTTCCGAAAACCGACCATACAGGAAAAGTATGAGCGTAGATGACGTAAAAAAGGTGCTTAAGTCTATGGAAAAAAGGCAGGCACTTTGCCCATATGCATTATCCATCCTGATGGAGAATTATGATACAGTGGATAGGGTTAGAATTGATGCTCAGGAAAAAGCAAGTATCGAATACAACTACTTTTCGGTAAATAGTGAATGAATGCAAAATGTCTGCGCGATTGGTGAGAAGAAATACCCAGTGTGTTGATTTCGGTCTGAGTAAGCAAGCTATAGTTGTAAGAAAAAGCAGTTCGCCAGATACATGGAGCATCTTGTGGCATATGGAGCAGAAAGCCGCCGTGTTCGCATTGTTATAAGAAGCGTGTTTGCATTATAATAAAAAGCGCGGTTGCATTATAATAAAAAGCGTGTTTGCATTGTTATAAAAGCAGGGGACAGTTGT
Source organism: Clostridiaceae bacterium (assembly GCA_012522505.1). Classification (GTDB taxonomy): domain Bacteria; phylum Bacillota; class Clostridia; order DSM-8532; family DSM-8532; genus JAAYJG01. The sequence goes on along the minus strand of JAAYKJ010000149.1, from coordinate 38,103 downwards.
TTTCTATGAATCAATGTGTATAAAATAATCTAACATTCAACGAAATAATAATTTCGTTGAATGAGGAGGGGTAAGTAAAGCTATATATGATATATAACTCTGCGTATCCTGCATGACTCGGTTTCGGCGCTATCTATAATCTATAATCGCTACAAAATCATTCTACGGATTTAAATCCAGGATTTGAATATATATAACCCGGATAGCTTCCGATGACTTACCCTGCCTGGATAAGCTTTGTGCTTGCTTTAAGATACATCAGCTCTCTGTCATATGCATGAAATATCTGCGCGTCATGCATGAGCTGATTTCAGCTAAAAATATATTTATTACCTTTTATATAATTTGTAATTACCTAGCTGGAATTAATTTATCTTCAATTTTACTTTCCTCTGAACTTAATTGGATTTCTTAGAATCACCGGTGTTAGCATTAATGACGTCAAAACCTATATGAATTTTTAAATCCATGTATAACAATTTGATAATGTGTAACATGTCTGATTGTGATAATTGTTAAAATCATATTATTCTATATCGTTGGATTCTTTTACAGGCGGTTGATAACCGATACTTTCCTTTATCCGTTGTGCTTGATTTTAATGCTTATATTCGATATCATTAAATCAGGCAATTAATAAAAGAAGCAATTTATATTCGAGGTTTTACATATGATAAATGATAAATTTGAAGGCGCTCCAATCATATTAATTGATTTTTTAAACTATATGCAAACAATAAAGGGAAAATCCCCCAACACCGTTCAAGTTTATTTTTACGATCTTCGTGTGTTTTTGCGTTTTTTAAAACTGCAAAGAAAACTGGTTCCAGCATCTGTTGATTATAATACAATAGATATTTCGGATATAGATGAAAAACTTTTGAAACACATAACATTAAGTGATTTATATTCATATATGTCATTTGTAAGCAATAGTCGTTCTAATTCGGCATATGCAAGAGCAAGAAAAGTTGCAAGTTTGAAATCCTTTTTCAATTATTTAACGAACAAAGCAAAAGTATTGGATAAAAACCCTGCTTTGGAGCTGGAATCACCTAAAATCGTTAAGCGTCTGCCGCGATATTTGAACATTGATGAAAGCAAAAAGCTGTTAAAATCAGTTGATGGGAAACATGGCGTTCGTGATTACGCTATTCTAACACTGTTCCTGAATTGCGGTATTCGATTATCTGAATTGGTAGGAATTAACCTGAATAATATAAGAAATAATACCTTAACGGTCATTGGTAAGGGTGATAAAGAAAGAATCATACCTTTAAACTCTGCTTGTACTGAAGCTATCAGAGATTATATGAAAGCGCGCCCTGTAGAGGGCGTAAAAGATAAAAATGCCTTGTTTCTTAGTGAACGTAAGCAACGCATCAGCAAGGCTACTGTGCAGCATATTGTTAAAAAATACATTGTATCTGCAGGTTTGGATCCAAAGCGATATTCAACGCATAAACTAAGACATACGGCCGCTACTCTGATGTACCGATATGGCCATGTGGATATACGGTCTTTGCAGGAACTGCTTGGCCATGAAAGTATCTCTACTACCGAAATATATACGCATCTTGACGCACAACAGCTAAAAACCGCTGTAGACAGCAATCCTTTATCCAATTTTCACCCGTCCCAGATGAACAAAGAATAACAAAGCGGTATCCTTTACAGCATAATCAGGCTCTCTTTCCCACTATCCTATTACCTATTAGCAAGGGATTCTTTACACCCGGCTAATAAAACATTATTATTTTATTTCTAAGCGATAATACTTATTGATATGCATCTATCATAGCATGTCATATTGTCTTTATTCTTTCAGGAATTTATCAAGTGCCTTCGCATAATCGGGATCTTCATCACCGACGATGATATCGATGGGTAGGCCTTCGTCATGGATGTTATCCTGCAAAACATTCCAGTAGTGGTTTACAAGGAAAATAGCATATTGTTTCATGCGGTCCAGGTAAACAGTTTGGCCTACCCCCTGCCCTACTGTATGTTTTCCAATAATTGTAACATTGTCTAAATAGGTTTTTAACCCGAGGGCAAGTAATTCCGAGCTGCTGGCGGTGTTTTCATTCACCAGTATGCCGATCTTTTTAAACTGTGTATAATTCTTTCCAGACCGGAAAGTACTTATGTACCCGTTCCTTTCAATAATATAACTGGGCGTGCATTCAGGCAAAAGTGCATCAAGGATAATATTCGCTTCGTTCGATAGTCCACCGCTGTTATCCCTCAAATCAAGAATGAGTGTTTTTTCTTCCGTTTTCTCGATGTCTTGAATAAATTCAGTGAACTGGATGCCAATTACCTGTGGAAAGGTCTGCATTCCACAATAGACGATGTCTCCTTTAATTTCTGTTTTCATAAAAGATTTGTTAAACCCCGTCATATAATTGGAGTAGTCTTTGCCGGACAATACATAGCTGGAATTGTCCTGGGGGTTTTTTATGGTTTCCAATAGCTTTTCAACATCTTGGATTGTATAGCTATTAAGCTTCGCAGTGATCTCTTCAAATGCCTTGATAACCGTTTCATCTTCCCTGTAAAACAAATAATATTTCCGGATGAAATCCACAAGCTTCTGGGATGAAGTTGTTGACTGATCATAGATCAGCTTTTCAAGCAGGTTTTTTAAAAGACTGTATTCAGGGTATATCGCCTGCGCTTTATTCGCATATTCCTTCGCTCTTGTATAGTTCTGAAGGGATTCATATTCAATGGCGATATAAGTCATCGTTACAAAATCATTCGACGGATTTAAATCCAGGATTTGATTATATACCCGGATCGCTTCCGCTGACTTACCCTGCCTGGATAAGCTTTGTGCTTTAAGATACATTAGCTCCCTGTCATATGGGAAACGATGCAAAAATTCGTCTACCGTCTGAATGCACCTGGTAAAATTACCTGAACTAAATAAGACTGAAGCATAGTTCAAATGCGGCTCATAATAATTGCTGTCAAGGGAGAACGCGGTCTGTAAGAATTCACTCGCATCGTTGTAATCTTCATTTATGGCGGCAATCGATCCCATCAGGTTTAGCCCTTGAGTATTATTCTGATCCAAATTAAGCACTATTTTGGCCATCTGTTCGGCTTTTGCAATGTTCCCAAGCTTCAAGTAACACCAACCTTCATGGGAATGTACGTTAATATTGTATGGCGCAAATTCACGGTACTGTTCATAAGCCAGTATGGCTTCTTTATAATTACCAAGGTTATACAGCACATGTCCTTTGTATAAATAGGCATTTTGCGCCTTACTGTATAGACTGATGGCATCATCCAGAAGCTGGATTGCCTCCTGGTACTCACTTTTTTTGATCAGGTTCTGCGCCAGCTCTATCTTATAATCGGTCTGCTTTTTCAGATTCAAAGATTCGTCCAGTGAAGGAGGCCTGTATAACAGCGTTCTGTTGAATTGACTGTTTGTGAAGGAATAACGGCAGGTTTGACTTTGAACCCCTTGTTGGTCTGTCCCGTGGTAATAAATCATCTCCAGCGTCAATGCATCTATCAGATAGCTTTCTTTATCGATAACAATTTCCAAGGTCACTGTTTCAAAAAAGTCGGAAGGGTTGTTAAATATAAGCTCTTCACCGCCTGCAATGGCATACATCAGGTCTTGAAACGCTCCTGATCCACGAAGAATGATTTTATCATTTTGTTCTGATATGGTAAGGTTGTTACACAACTCTTCGCTGGGCACTATGGATGCGAAAACAGTTTTTTGCATAAAATTCTTGCCACTGTCATGCTCTCTGATACCCCAGGTTTTTTCATCGTACCTTCGTGAATAAATATATTTGTAATCCATCCATATTTCCAGATCAGTATCATTTTCTTCGATTACTTGATAGTATAGAGAGTCGGTTTGATTAATTTTGTGCTCACTTGCAATGGTTTGAGACTGTTCTTTGGTTTTCAGTTGGGAAACCTGAAAAGTGCTGATACTGTTTAGTGAGGAGTGAGCAGAAGCGGTTTCTGATAAAACCTTTTTAACCCTCGAATAATATGTATTATATTCCCAGACAATCTTCTCGATATTTTCTCCATCCGGGTTCATATTAAAGAATTCCAGCTTATTACTCCCACGAAGCAATGTATAGTATAGGGAAGAATTGTGAACATAAATATCTTGAGGAATGTCATTTTCCTTATACTCATTTATGGTCAGTTGTGCGGTACCATCCTTTTTAAGCTTTATCAACTTACTGTTTCCCTGCTCTTCCACAGCCATGTACAGCCACTCTTTATCCATATTGATGGACAAAGGAAGCTTATTGATAATCAACTGTGGTCTGCCACCAGTAAGGAGAAGCCTGTATATTCCGGATGACTGGTTATGTCCCGTATCAAGGATGAGATACAGAAACCTATCGTCCATTAATTTCAAATCAAAGGTCACCTTTGCGTCATCTTTACTTTTGCTTGTGATGATTTCTGACCCGGCAAACAAGCTTGTTAGGCTAAATGAATCTGATCCGTCAATGCGGGTACGGGATATTGTATTTGTACGCAGATTTTGATAAAAAACCCATCCATCACGGACAAACCAACTCTTTGGTGAAAAGTTACCATCATGGATGACTTCCATGGTTTCAGAACCGTCTGTTTTCGTTCTGTAAAGAACGGTTTGATCTCTGGAATCGCTGTAATAAATCCAGTCGTTGGCGATCTGAAATGAATCTACTGGCGTATCGACAATAACCTCTTTTCCTATGCCACTTTTTCTAAGCCGGATTACTTTATGTACGCCCTGATCAATCCCGACACAATAAATCCATTCCTTGTAGAAGTGAAGATCAGATAGAATGTGATCGGCTACCTTGCTCTGATTTTTTGTAGCGATGTGCTCTCTGATCAGAGTATTGTTTTGCAGAATATAATAATTCCATACATTATCGGATGCAAACCTTCCCCTACTCTGGTTCCCTGTGATGTTGCCTTCAGCCAGTTCATTGATAAAGACGGTTTTTGTTGAATTCACCCAATCCACCTTTAAATCAAGATTTTCACTGATAAAACGGACAGGTACTAAAATACGCCCGTCAATACCGGTTGCCGGCACATCCATTTGAACAGCTTTTCCGTCTACTTGTGCAATTCTGTTATCTAACTGTACGAGGACATTTTTTCCCCCCTTTGAGATGGAGGCGGTTTTGGTGTCATTGTTCCACTCAACATCAGCGCCAAGAGATTCAAATACCATCCTGATTGGTACCATGGTGCGACCGTTGATAAAAATTGGAGGGACATCGAATTGTAGTTTGGTATCGTTAACATAAACCTTAATTTCCGGTTCTTGCTTGTCTTCTACAGCAAAAACAGGAACAGGCAAAATGAAAAGAATTATATATGTAAACAAAAGGAATCCTATTTTCTTCATGGGATCGTCCTTTCCCCTCCGGCTAAGGTTCAGGTAACTGACAGTATGTAATATGCTGGTAAATAGCTGCAATTTGGGCAAGGTTTTCTATGGTCAATAAGGATTTGACCTCTCTTGATTGTTTTGAAAGCAAGGGAACCTGTCTTAATGCTTTTGTGAATGTGATCTGTCCCCTTGCATTCTAATTGATACGCGACTATTCGAGTTTTTTCAGAAAAGCTTTATAGCCCTTGTATGCAGCATAAACATCTGCCTTTGAAGTAATCTCGAATGGAGAGTGCATACTGAGCACGGGAACACCACAATCGATGACATCCACTCCAAGGTTTGCAATAAATTGGGCGATTGTGCCACCGCCACCTTTGTCAATTGCACCTAACTCTGTAGTATGCCATGGAATGTCATTGTCATTAAATAACTTTCTGATCCTTGAAACGACCTCGGCATGGGCATCCGATGCGCCTGATTTACCTCGTGCGCCGCTAAACTTAAGAATAGCCAAGCCTTTTCCAAGGTATGCAGCGTTGAACTTATCATGGGTTCCTTCGAAATTCGGATCCAATGCGGCATTGACATCAGCTGACAGCATAACCGAATTGTTCAGGCAACGGCGCAGCAGAATATCCGAATAATTGTCTGTAGTCATATCGCATAGGTCAGCAAGGAAATCTTCCAAAAATCGTGATTCTGCTCCCGTATTTCCTACGCTCCCAATCTCTTCTTTATCGGTTAGAACACAAATGGCAGTATAATCAGGATCTTTCACATCGAATAAAGCCATCATCCCTGTATACGCGCAAACCCTGTCATCCTGTCCATACGCTCCGATCATGCTTCTGTCAAAGCCGACATCCTTTGCTTTGAAGGCGGGCACAAGCTCTAACTCGGACGAAATCAAATCTTCTTCAGTGATATCATATTTCTCGTTGAGTAGATTCAGAATATTCAGCTTTACCTTATCCTTAACTTCCTTATCATCATATGGAATGGAACCGGATAGAGCGTTCATACCTTCACCAGAGATGGCTTCGTGCAGTTTCTTTTGCATCTGATCCTTAGCAAGATGTGGCAGCAGATCTGTGATCGTAAAAGCTGGGTCTCCCTGGTCTTCACCAATACAAATATCTACTACGCTGCCATCCTTTTTCAAAATTACACCGTGCAGGGCAAGTGGAATTGTCAGCCATTGATATTTCTTGATTCCGCCATAATAATGCGTTTTCAGGAATGCCATTTCGGTGTTCTCGTACAGTGGGTTTTGCTTTATATCCAACCTTGGACAATCCACATGCGCTCCAACCATACGGGTGCCTTTTTCAACAGGTTGTTTTCCTATGACGGCAAAAATAACGGCCTTGTTCCGGACAACACGGTAAACCTTATCCCCCGGATTAATTGGTAACCCTTCGGCTATCATCATATCCAGATCTTCAAACCCGAGCTTTTCAGCCTCTTGAACTGCTTCGCGGACATATGTCCGTTCCGTTTTAGCCTTATCCAGAAAAGCCTTGTAACCATCACAGAAACTGAAAATTAGCTCTCTGTCCGGGATTACTTCCCACGCATTCTTACTATTATAAGTAAGCTTGTCTAAAAGCTTCTGACCTTTGCTCTTTTCCTTCATTTCATCCATTAAATATTCCCCTTTCTCTGTATAAAAATATTGCAGCTGTTCTACAAGGCTGCTTTTGCTTAGAGCTTTGCAAGCTGCAAAAACCCGAAAATAAAAGTATCTGAATCTGCCTACTCACAGCTCAATGAATGAGTTTGCGAAATTCTTGGAATGGGTTGCGTTATGCCGTAGAATTCGATTTTCTTCATTCATATTATACCACTGAAACCACTAAAAAACCAGAATTTCAATAAATCCATATGGGAATTTTGCTTTGTGGGTTATACTGTTCACAGGTTACTCGTGCGGTATAAAAAAAAACCCGGGTAGAACCGGGTGAAGAAGTGCAAAAGTTATATTGGTGAATACAAGGCATTTTATACAAAAGCCTGCTACAAAATAATGCAGATTAATCCGCCGCTTCCTTCATTGATAATCCTCTGCAGTGTCTCTTGCAGCTTCATTTGAGCATCCTCTGGCATTCTGTACAGCTTATTCTGCAAACCTTCTGTAATCAGGTCGTATAAGGATTTACCGAAGATGTTGGAATCCCATAGTTTTTCGGGCTGTCCCTCAAATTCTTTCAGCAGGTAATTCACCAGCTCTTCCGATTGTCTTTCGGAACCAACAAGAGGAGCGATCTCGGTTTCGATATCTGCACGAATCATGTGTATTGAAGGTGCGCTGGCCCGAAGCTTAATCCCAAACCGATTTCCCTGACGGATGATTTCCGGCGGTTCGAGGGTCAATTCATCCAATTGTGGTGTAACTACACCATAACCCTTTGTTTTCACTTCATGTAATGCAAATTCAATCTTCTTATATTCATCATTTATAGAGGAGAGTTTCTTCAAAACGCCAAACAGTTCATGCTCTCCTTGAATATCCAGGCCGGTTTCGTCATTTAGAATTTTGTAGAACAATCCATCTGCCATGCTCAATTCAAGATTAATGCGACCTTGGCCAAGCTGCATTTCTGCAATTCGTCCGCTTTTGATAAAATCACAGTTTTCAAACCGCCCGACATTATTGTTAATGTATCGGATGTTAGCATTATCCGACAGAACATCCCGAACATAATTGATAATATCGTTTCGTAACCAGTGCTGTCTGTCCAGTCTTGTGACCCACCTGGGTATGTCGATTGCGATCTCGCGTACTGGAAACTCATATAGGATAGTCTTCATAACATCATGTATGTCTCGGGCAGACATATTCAGGCAGTCCATTGGGATAACCGGCCTATTGTATTTTTCCATCAGCCTTTCAGCCATCTGTCTGGTTTCGAGCTGATCGGGAAATGCAGAATTCAGGATGATCACATACGGTTTTTCGTTCGCTTCCAGCTCTGCAACTACCTTTTCTTCTGCCTCTTCATATTCCTGTCTGGGGACATTGGTGAAAGATCCGTCGGTGGTCATCGCAATCGCTATGGATGCATGTTCCCGAATGACCTTCCTTGTACCCAACTCGGCAGCTTCTTCAAACGGAATTGCCTGCTCTGCCCATGGTGTATTCACCATGCGTGGAAGCTCATCCTCCATATACCCCAAAGCACTTTTCACCAGATACCCAACACAATCCACAAGTCTGACATTCATGGCCGCATTGTTATCCATCGTGATTTCAACTGCTTCATTGGGAATAAATTTTGGTTCTGTCGTCATGATGGTCCGCCCTGAACCGCTTTGCGGTGTTTCGTCAATGGCACGTTCTCGTTCATAAGGGTTTGTGATATTCGGGATGACCAGATTATCCATAAACCTTTTGATAAACGTTGATTTCCCGGTCCTGACAGGACCGACAACTCCGATATAAATATCCCCATTGGTTCTCTGGGCTATATCTTCATAGATCCTGTAATCTCTTTCCACAGCGTATCCCCCTCTGTTTCAATCTCACAAAATACATTTGGCTTTGTCATCAGGGTCGGTAAAAATACTCTTTTCCGATCATATTCCGGGGAATAGAGCTTTAGGTATTTCCCGGAGTCCGCTGGAGGATTTATTTTTATCGATCTCCTGTGAAAAACTTCAAAACGGGTCACCCAATCATAAAGCATGTGCATTTCATTCGTTGTTATAATATATTGAACCAGTCCATCATTTATGACAAAAAAAAGGCCGATCAAGGCCTGGGTTTCGTTTTTCACATGAATGACTCGATGGATTTATGCGACTTTTACATAGTTTAGAACAGAGACAGACAATAGCTACAAGGCTTTTCTTTGGCATTCTGCGCAGATCCCGTAGAATTTAACTCTGTGATCCTTAATGGTAAAACCGTAGTTCTTATAAATCTTTGCTTCGATTTCATCCAGCAAATCATCTTTTACCTCGGTTACTTTACCACACCTTTCACAAAGAAGGTGATGATGTCTGTGCAGCTGATCGACACGGTTCAATTCATACCGGATACAACCATCCTCCAAGTCAACCGCATATACAAAACCCAGCTCTTCAAGCACCGGAAGGGTTCTGTAGATTGTGGCGATTCCTACGTCAGGGTGTTTTTTCTTTACCAGTTCATATATTTCCTGGCTACTGAGGTGTTCGCCATCATTTTCAATGACAACATCCAGAACGGCTTTTCTTTGTGAGGTTATTTTGTAACCTTTTTTCCTTAATAGCTGTGATAGTTCATTTTTTCTTTGAATCAACAAAACCACTTCCAATCCCCAAACAAATGATACTGTATCTTCACGAACTTATTTTTGGACTTTGGATCACAGGAGACAGGGTTTTAGGAGCATTTGCCAAATATCGGTTGAATGCGTTAATTGTCATCTGTAACCTTGTTTCCCTGTAGCTCTTCATCAGGGTTCGTATTCTGTATGTTTTTTATGTCTTCGCCATTTTCAGGATTATCGTCAATATTATGTTGAGTGTTACTGTATAGGCCCCTTCTGTTTCCAAAATAGAAAACCAGCACATACATTAGAAAAACAGTAGCACTTGCTGTCACATAAAAATGCAAGAACAGTATGTTTACTACGTTGAAAACGAAAAATATCAACGCTATCCATGCAAAAATTCTTTTCTTTGTCATGACAGCCCTACCTTTCCAGATTAACTTACGTCTTCTTGTTACCTTTATCTCTGCGAGCCTGAAGCCACTCGGATATTCTTGCTTCATACCCGTTTTGGGAAGGATGATAATATTTGGTACCTTTCATTTCTTCAGGAAGGTATTCCTGATCTACAATATGTCCGGGGAAATCATGAGCATACAAATAGCCTTTGCCATATCCAAGATCGCTCATTCCGCTGGCTGGAGCATTACGAAGGTGCATTGGAACCTCACCCGTGTCTTTCGATTCAATATCGGAGATCACTTGGTCGATACCCTTGTAACAGGAATTGGATTTGGGGCTTGTTGCAACCATTACCGCAGCATGAGCAAGCAAAATCCTGGCCTCTGGCATTCCAATTCTTTCAATAGCCAGTGCTGCTGAAACAGCGAGATTCAATGCATTTGGATTGGCCATACCAACATCTTCTGAAGCACAGATAATAATCCGGCGGATCAAAAACTCCGGCGTTTCTCCCGCGTATAGAGCTCTTCCCAAATAGAACAGCGCTGCATCGGGATCGCTGCCGCGCATGGACTTGATAAAAGCACTGATATTGTCATAATGCGCTTCCGAGGACTTATCAAATCGCACCACCTTTTTTTGAATGCATTCCTCCACCACTCCAGTCGTGATGGTATATCGACCCTCGCTGTCGATTTCGGATGTTAAGACCGCCAATTCAAGGGCATTCAGTGCAACACGCGCATCGCCACTCGAAAGCCTTGATAAAAGAAGCAGGGCTTCTTTATCAATGTCGATTTTCAGCTGGCCATAGCCACGTTCGGGGTCACTTAGAGCCTGCTGAAGGATCTGAGCGATGTTTTCCACCGTTAGGGGTTTTAACATAAAAACCGTGGATCGGGAGATTAATGCCTTATTCACTTCAAAAAAAGGATTTTCAGTTGTTGCACCGATCAGTACCACAAGACCTTTTTCCACATATGGGAGCAATGCATCCTGCTGAGATTTATTAAATCGATGGATTTCATCGATAAACAGCACACAACGCCCTGCAGGATTCAAAAAAGCATTCCCTGTTTCCTCTACAACCTGCTTGATATCCTTTACACCGGCTGTGACAGCGTTTAACTGGTGGAAGACGGATTTGGTCGTATTGGCTATGATCCGTGCAAGGGATGTTTTTCCTGTACCGGGAGGACCATAAAGAATGATGGATGAAATCTGGTCTGCCTGAATCATCCTGTGTAAAAGTTTGCCCTTACCGACGATATGTTCCTGTCCAATAAAATCTTCAAGCATTCTTGGCATCATCCTGTAAGCCAGAGGTGCTTTCTTTTTTTTCTGATCCAAAGGTACCACCTTTCATGATTTCTTCCTGATACGATAAGCATAACGATTCCTGTGCGCTATACTGCTTATTTCCGTCGTTGATGTATTGACAAAGGGTTATCCCTGAAGAATATGGGAAAATCGGCTGATAACCGAATTCCTATTTTTGATCTCCCTTTTGTTCTCTAATATATTTTTCGTATAAATCCGGTCTTCTGTCCCTGGTTCGTTCGAGTCTCTTTTCAAATCGCCATTTTTCAATATTGGCGTGATGTCCTGACAACAGGATGTCTGGCACACTTTTTTCGAGATATTCCGGTGGTCTGGTGTACTGGGGATACTCCAGCAGACCATGAAAATGAGATTCGTCTGAGAACGCTTCTTCCGACGGCAATACACCCTGAACCATCCTGCTGACACAGTCGATCAGCACCATAGCTGGCAACTCACCACCGGTTAATACATAATCCCCGATGGAAATCTCTTCATCCACGATCTCTTCCAGAATACGCTCATCAACCCCCTCATAATGTCCGCACAGGATGATGATATGCTCTTCCTGCATAAGCTCCTTAGCTATATCTTGATTGAGCACTTTTCCCTGGGGACTCATGTATATGGTTTTCGGTTTATAGGGCAAATCCCTGGTCACATGAAGCCAAGCATCGTGGATGGGTTGAGGAGTCATGACCATACCGCCACCTCCACCGTATGGGTAATCATCCACCTTTTTATGCTTATCCTGCGAAAAGTCCCGGATATTATGGGTACGAACGGTTAGAATTCCTTTTTCCCTGGCACGGCCGATAATACTTCCGGACAAGAACCTGTCAACATCCTCCGGGAAAAGGGTTAGCACATCAAAAATCATCCTTCAATCAACCCTTCTGGTAGAACCACCTGCACTCGTTTGTTTTCAATATCAACCTCCCGGACTACGTGTTCTACAGCAGGAATAAGGATTTCACCATACTTGCCGCCTGTGGTTACATACACGTCATTGCCACTGGTCTGCAGCACATCGGTGATTGTCCCAAGAAGAAGATTATTTTCATAAACCTTGCAGCCAATCAAATCAACGATAAAGTATTCATTTTCCTCCAAAGGGCGGGCATATTTCCGACTCACCTTCAAATCGCAACCCTTTAACAAAGACGCTTTATCCAGTGTGTCAATACCTCGTAGTGTAAGAAGTACAAAGTTTTTGTGATAGCGTACTTTTTCGACATAGTGCTCTGTATGCTTTCCCTTCTCTTCAATCCAGGCAAGCTTCAGGTAATCAAAACGACTAACATCGGAGGTTAAAGGGAGCACTTTCAACTCACCGTTAACACCATGAGTATTCACTATTTTTCCGACTACCAGGTACTCTTCCAAAACATCATCCTCCGGCATCTGTGATATATCAATCAATGACCGCGAACTGAACCAAGTGTTTAAACCCGGGGCATTTGAGAAAGCCCCGGTCTGTATAACCGGGGCTTAAAATTATTCAGAAATTGGTTTGTCGACTTCCTTAATGGCCCATTTCTTAACGGTTATCTTTGTTCTTTCATTACCGGTTTCAATGGTAAATTCATCATCCTTGATATTAACGATTTTGCCGCTTATTCCGCCAATAGATATAACCTTATCGCCAACAATGGCAGAATCGATCATCTGACGAGTCTTTTTTTCCCTTTTCCTTTGCGGTAAAATCAGAATGACATACATTAACCCAAACAGCAGAATAATAGGTCCAAACTGAACCAAAAAAACCAGAAGACCATTTCCATCAGTTGCTTGATCTACTGGGGTGGTACCCTCAGCAAAAGCAGTTAACAACCAGTTCATATTTTTTCTCCTTTCGAAATTGCAAGCAATTACAACAAACGTATATCATCTGAATGCATTGCTAATTTTATTTCAAACATATATTCACTAAGGCGGGATATCCATTAGGCTGAAATGCAAAACCAATAATAACCGCCTTACAGCGTATTCATTATCATTCTGCCCTGCAACCAGTACCTATATTGCCTGCCTGTAAGCATAGAAACATTATACACAATAAAACAAGCCAATTCAACCCATTTATTTCTTTCATCACAGCTGTTTCCTAGCTGGTTTTGAAGGGTTACAGGATGAGTATCTTAGTATTCACTCGGGCTGAAGATTCGGGCTGAAGATTGTCCAGGATACACATCGAATGATTAAAGCGTACAACAGAATTCTGTCATGGTTTGTCCTCTTCTGACAAGGGCACTCCGGTTGTCATTTCATATCCATATTTTCTGAAGAAATCATTTCTAAAGTCCATTAACCGGTCATTGCGGATGGCCTTTCGAATATCTTCCATAAGCTTCAGCAAAAAGCGCAGGTTATGCCATGTGGCCAACCTTAACCCAAGCGTTTCCTTGCTTTTAAATAGATGTCGGATATATCCTCTTGTAAAATTGCGGCATACATAGCAGTCACATTCGGTGTCGATAGGTGAGAAATCTTCAGCATATTTTGCGTCCCTGACAATAATTCTTCCCTTTGACGTAAATACTGTTCCATTTCTCCCGATACGTGTAGGCAGAACACAGTCGAACATATCCACCCCGCGGATGCTTCCATCGATCAGATAATCTGGACTTCCAACACCCATCAGGTAGCGTGGCTTGTGCGTCGGAAGCAATGGTGTTGTTTTTTCCAAAATGTCATTCATGATATATCCCGGTTCACCCACACTCAATCCGCCGATGGCGTAGCCCGGAAAATCCAGCTCAGTTAGTTGCTTTGCACTCTCCTGGCGAAGATCTGCATAGGTACTTCCCTGGACAATGCCGAAAAGAGACTGTTTTTCAACGTTTTTGTGGGCCTGCTTACATCGTATTGCCCAACGTGTTGTCATCTCCATTGATTTTTTTGCGTAATCATAATCACATGGATATGGCGCGCATTCATCAAAAGCCATCATGATATCTGAACCCAAAGCATTTTGAATTTCCATGGATTTTTCAGGTGATATAAAATGCTTGGAACCGTCTATATGAGATTGGAAAGTTACACCTTCCTCTTGGATATCCCTTAATTTGGCCAGACTGAATACCTGAAACCCACCGCTGTCGGTGAGAATCGGCCTATCCCAGTTCATAAACCTGTGCAGCCCACCTGCTCTTTTTATCAATTCATGCCCAGGCCTTAAGTACAGGTGATAGGTGTTTCCCAAAATAATGCCAGCTTTCACTTCCTTCAGTTCATCCGGAGACATTCCCTTCACCGATGCCTGGGTGCCCACCGGCATGAACGCCGGGGTATCAAAGCTGCCATGAGGAGTATGAACCCTGCCAAGCCGGGCTCCTGTTTGTTTGCAAACATGAATAAGCTCATACGTAACCGCTGTCATATTTCAACTTCCTTTAACATAATGTCTGATTTGCACATCATCTGCGTTGATATGACAGACGATGCGCCATGCACCCTGATGAATTCTTACCGCACTATCTTAACCCAGTTTTACCCGGTGGTCAAGACAGATACGACATTGCGAGAGGTGATTCATGAAAAAAGGACAGAGTCTTAACCCTGTCCTTTCCTTCATTTGTCGGATTATATATCGCTGCTGTTATCGTAATAATTCTGTTGTTCGTTGCTTTGGTGATTTTCATGGTAGGCATATCCATTCTGCTGCTTTTTGTCTTTAGCCAGTACAGCAATTCCAATTAAGATCAGCATTGCGGGAACAATGTATCTTGCCATTCCTCCAAGGCTGCGGAAAGACATGGAGAAGAATATTAGTGACAAACCCGTAAGAATACCAATCGGAATAAGCAGGCCTTTATTACGTTTTCCAAAGATATAAAGCTCAAACAACCCGACTGCAGGTGCAAGAATGAAACCGGGCCACATAAACCGCCACAAATTCCATAATGTAGCGCTTTGACAAACAATTCCGATAGTTAAAAGTATCCCCCCGGGCACCAGCAAACCTACACGATTCTTGTTTGAGTAAAATCCAACATGGAACATCAAGGCTACAAAAATAATAATCATAGGCCAGAAGGCTCCAATCAGTTCCCCAAAACTAGGCACCAGGCCCATATTGCTTAATAAAAGGAAAGCCCCTATTCCTACCAGGATGATTCCCCAACCAACTTTTCCGGATTTATTGCTTTGATTATAATTATTATTCATGTTTTCCTTCCTCCTAATAAGAGCTAGTTTACATTGTCCATTATAATACGTGACTATGAAAAACCTCTTAGTTCTTCATTAGAATTTCATTAAAAGAAAAAGTATTTCATAACACGTTATAGAATCAGCATCGCATCTCCAAAGCTAAAAAAACGGTACTGTAAACGGATAGCTTCTTCATAGGCAGACAGTACATTCTTCCTACCGGCAAAAGCACTGACCAGCATCAAAAGGGTGGATTCGGGTAAATGAAAATTCGTGATCAGACCATCGATTGACTTAAACCGATATCCTGGATAGATGAAAATATCCGTATCTCCTGCTTTGGGGTGAACAAAACCGTCCTCGGTACTGACGGTTTCCAAAACACGGCAGCTTGTTGTTCCAACTGCAATTACTCTCCCCTGCCTTATTTTTGTTTGATTAATTATATCACAGGCCTTCTGGTCGATCATATAAAATTCGGAATGCATATGATGTTCCAGGATGTTTTCGGTTTTTACAGGTCTAAAAGTACCGATTCCAACATGCAGCGTAAGTTCAGCGAACATCACGCCTCTTTGCCTTAGCTCTTCCATCAGTTCCTTTGTGAAATGAAGACCCGCAGTAGGCGCCGCCGCTGAACCATTCCATTTGGAGTAGACGGTTTGATAACGTTCCCTGTCTTCAAGTTTTGCGGATATATATGGAGGCAGTGGCATGATGCCTACCTGATCCAGAATTTGTTCGAAAATTCCTTGATAATAGAATTTCACGAGACGGTTTCCTTCTTCAAGGATATCGATAACTTCTGCCTTCAGAAGGCCGTCTCCAAACACAAAACGGGATCCTTGCTTCGCTCTCTTGCCTGGTTTCAGAAGAACTTCCCAAAGATCTTCCCCATGTTTCTTCAGAAGAACAAATTCAATCTTTCCTCCCGTATCCTCCCTTTGGCCCAAAAGCCGAGCAGGAATAACCCTTGTATTATTGATTACCAGGCAATCCCCTGGTTTCAGACTGTTTTTGATATCCTGAAAATGAAGATGTGTTATCTGACCTGTTTCCTTGCTTAATACCAATAGCCTGGACATGTCTCTCTTTTGCGCTGGATTCTGCGCGATTAAATTATGTGGAAGCTCATAATAAAAATCCTTCAATATCATCATAAACCCTGCCTGTAAATATACCAAAATTCAATAGTACCATCATACATAAAAAAGGGCTATTGATCAAAGTACATTTTTGGTTTGTTCGGTTCTGAAAACAAATATTTTACTGGCGATATAGTTTCCAACGAGCACCAACACCAAGGATATGATCTTAAACAGGGATACTTTGACATAGTGCAGATCGAGTTGATAATCCAAATGCAGAACATTGAAAAGAACATAAGTGGTGCCATATTCAAACACAAGAGAAACGACAATTCTTGCAGAAAAGAACCTGTACATTTCCACCCAAAAGTTGCCGTCAGAATCAAAAACAAAGGAGCGGTTTGTTAAGTACGCAAACAGAATGGCAGAAAAAATAGCAGGTAAATTAGACAAATACCAGTTTTCCTGACCCAGCAGATTTTCAAGAAGCGTGAAAACAACAACATTAACAATTGTGGTGAGAATGCCAAATATCAGATAGGTAATGGGTTCATAAAACCTGTATAGCAAGGCGGCTATTTTTTTCTCTTTTCTTTTAGAAAGCCACAGTAAAATTTTCTGTTTATTTCTCATTCCACAACCGCCTTCATATCAATGGGTTATTATCTGCTTTTTGCAAAGAAAAAATGCAAATTTTCTGCGCTACTTTTTATAATTTTCAAACATTAATCTGCATTTGTCTGCCCTGTATTTTGAAACAATATATTCAACCGCTTGACCGCTCTTCGAATACAGAGTATTACATACCTCGATAAGAGCTTGCCCTGGCTGTACTTGCAGAAGACCTGCATCCACCTGATCCGTATAGATAACCTCTAGTGTGCTTTTTGAGCTGCATGGTACCAAAGGATATTTACCTCGTAATATTTCAAATGAAGGTTTCTTGCCTGTGATGTCGTCAGCGATTTCCGGAAAGAGGCTTTTCGGAATATATGAGGTATTGACCGAGAACACTTCATCATTTCTTTTGTTCACATAAGTAATACAGGTGAAATCGTAATTCTCATTCTTTATAGCAAAGACTTCCTTAAGTTTGATAAATTCATCGGATGTAACGGAAGATACCGATAATACATCCTTCTTTTCTGGATCAAGGCTGTCTAGAATAGAATCGGTAAACCCGCTGTAATCATTGATGTGTACACTTGATTTCCTTTTGGATACAAAGGTGCCCTTCCCTTTCAGTTTGTAAAGTTGTCCGTTGTTTGTCAGTTCATTGATAGCTTGTCGAACCGTGGGGCGGCTGATGCCATACTGTTCACATAAATCCTGTTCGGAAGGAATCTTGGATTCTTCAGCATACTCCCCTGTTTCAATTTTTTCGAGAAGAATTTGTTTCAACTGACAGTATAAAGGTACTGTACTGTACTTGTTAATGCGTGACACAACCATTACCCCCAGTTTTAATTATGATGCTTTTCTCTCTTTCGTGGTTCGTCTTTTGTAACAGGTGGATTATTGATACACCAATACAATGATTCCACTGAATCATGTTGTAATGTTGTTATTATGTTTTAACATCATATCAATTTTTCGCAAAATAATCAAGTATAATTTAATTGGGATTTTATTCTCGGTTGTATATATTTGCTTATGATTGTCATACATTCAGCTGTACATGTACGTCCTGAAAGCTGTCTTCTTCCAATAATGGTAACACATAGCCCTGCAGGAATTCTTCCACCTGCTCAGTACTTCTTCCGATGTACAGTCTTGGATCAAGGATTTCCTTCAAATCGTTCAAACTCATTCCAAAGGCATCGTCCCGAGAGATCCGTTCGATAAGATCGTTGGTAAGACCTTCCTGCTTAACCCTTTTTGCAGCAGCCATGGAGTGTATTCGTATTCTTTCGTGAAGGGCTTGTCGGTCTCCACCCTTTTTCACTGCAGCCATCAAAATATCTTCAGTGACCATGAAAGGGAGTTCCTCCATAACCCGTTTACGAATCATTTCGGGATAAACAACCAGACCTTCAGCAATATTGATATAGATATTCAAAATTGCATCAACTGCCAGAAAACCTTCTGGAATACTTATGCGACGATTTGCAGAATCATCCAGCGTGCGTTCAAGCCATTGAGTTGAGGCCGTGATTGCGGGGTTCAGTGCATCCACAATCACGTATCTGGCCAGAGCAGATATTCTTTCGCTGCGCATAGGGTTTCGTTTATAAGCCATAGCGGAGGAGCCGATCTGACTGCTCTCAAAAGGTTCTTCCAGTTCCTTTAAGTTCTGTAGAAGCCTTAAATCATTGCTGAACTTATACGCACTTTGTGCTATAGAGCTTAAAACATTAAGTATTCTGGAGTCCTGCTTTCTGGTATAGGTTTGCCCGGAAACAGGTATAATTCTTTCAAACCCAATTTTTTCTGCAATAAGACGCTCAAGCTGTTTTACTTTGTCATGGTCACCATTGAAAAGACTTAAAAAACTGGCTTGGGTACCTGTTGTTCCTTTGTTACCAAGCAGATACAAATGGTTCAAAACAAAATCCAGCTCATCAATATCAAAAAGCAAATCCTGTATCCACAGACAGGCTCGTTTCCCTACCGTTACCAACTGTGCAGGCTGAAAATGAGTAAAACCAAGCGTTGGCATATTCTTATATTTCTCTGCGAAAATTGCCAGCTTCGAAATTACATTCAGCACTTTGGTTCGGATCAGGTGAAGTGCTTTGGAAAAAAGGATAATATCTGTATTGTCACAAACGAAGCAAGAAGTTGCGCCAAGGTGGATGATCCCTTTCGCCTTTTGGCATTGTGCCCCATAAGCATATACATGTGCCATGACATCATGGCGCACTTCCTTTTCCTTTTTTACGGCTTCTTCATAATTGATATCATTTTGGAATCTCTTCAACTCATCAATTTGTTCCTGGGTTATCGGGATTCCTAATTCTTTTTCCGCTTCTGCCAATGCAATCCAAAGGATCCGCCAGGTTCTGAATTTTGTATCCGGAGAAAAAAGAACCTGCATCTCTGGACTGGCATATCGAGCGTTTAAAGGACTTTCATAGGTATTTTTCTGCAAGACAATGTCCTCCACGGGGAAAAATAAACTGGAATATGTATTGTAATGACAGCTTGTTGTTCTCACATCTTAATTGATATTCTGTGAACAATTCTTATTATATATTCTTTTCACATAAAAATCCAGACAAAAAGAAGGTTTTTTTTGAGGATAATAAATCCTAACGTATTTCGTCGTTTTCTTGGACAATTGCTGACTAAAATTTCTGATTCTCGTCTTATATGCAAACAAAAAAGCATCATCCTGTTTCAGACAATGCTATTTTTCGCAACCGACATTTACTGGTTCATCCGACACTACCTGGAAATAGAATTATTTCCTTCGATAATTACCAATATCGGTTTCGTTCGAAAGTGGCGGGTGCTTCATATGCATTCATGTTTTACTTCGATAATCACCTCTATTGATTTGGCTCGAATGTAGCGGGGGGTTCATATGCATTCATGTTTTACTTCGATAATCACCTCTATTGATTTGGCTCGAATGTGGCGGATGGTTCATATGCACTCATGTTTACTTCGAAAGCATCTCTATTCTCGCTCTGTATATATTGCTGGGTTTACACTCACCTGTTTACTTCATTTAACAATATCTTCTCTAGTGCCACAAGTTCAATGCAGGTGCACACAATTTCAATTGCACTGGCAAGCTCAGCAGGTGTTGGAAACGAGGGTGCAAGTCTTATGTTTTTATCTTCCGGTTCTATGCCATAAGGAAAGGTTGCGCCTGCTTTTGTCAGGGTAACACCGGCTTCCCTCGCTTTCGCAACCACCTTCCGTGCGCAGCCTTCCGGAACATCCAAACTGATGAAATATCCCCCTCGTGGGGTTGTCCATCTGGCTATATTCAGGTTCTCCAAATTTTTCTTCAGAATTGAGGTGACTGTTTCAAATTTGGGTCTTAAGATTGCTGCATGCTTCTTCATATGCTCCTTAATGCCATCCAAGTCCTTAAAGAAGCGAGCATGTAATAAATGATTTACCTTGTTCGGATTGATCGTCTGAATAGCGATTTGTCCAAGCGTATGCCTGATATTATCTCTGCTGGCAGCCATGGCAGCAACACCAGCCCCGGCATACGAAATCTTCGCTGTGGAAGCAAACATAAAAACCCTGTCTGCGTTTCCGGCTTTTTTACATTCAGCAAGAATATTCAATAAGGAATTTTCTTCATATAAATGATGAACGCAATAGGCATTATCCCAAAAAACCCTGAAATCATTCGCTTTAGTTCTCATGTGTGCCAGCCTTTTGACTACTTCATCGGAATAAATAATACCTGTTGGATTGCTGTACTTTGGAACACACCAGATCCCCTTTATGGATCGATCTTCTGCTACCAGTGCTTCAACCATATCCATATCCGGGCCGTCTTCATTCATTGGTATGGTGATCATTTCAATCCCAAAGAGCTCACAGATGGCAAAATGACGATCATAACCGGGACAGGGACACAAAAATTTAATTTTGTCCAGCCTGCTCCAGGGTTCTGCATTCATCAGTCCGTGGTTATAAGCCCTTGCAATCACATCATACATCATGTTTAGACTTGAGCTGTCACCAACAATAAGCTCATCCTGATCCACTTCCAACATTTGTGCAAAAATTCTTTTCATCTCTGGAAGACCATCGATAACTCCGTAGTTTCTGCAATCAATTCCGTCTTCTGATTCAAAATTGGTGATATTCTTAAATAACCCATCTGACAGGTCCAGTTGCTCTTTTGATGGTTTTCCCCGAGACATATCAAGCTTCAAGCTTTGTGCCTTGTGCTGCTCAAACCTGTTTTCCATCATACGCATCCGCTCTTCTAGCTGTTCTCGGTTAAAACCTTGATACATCTTCATATTCATTCCCCTTGTTCCGTTATCTTATTATGGCTGAAAGGGCATTACAGAAATAAGAGGTCTTTCTTCGAAAAGCCCTTTATACGCTTACATTATCATATTATATTTAACTATGATTTGCAAGTTTGACTTTCTAAAAATTCATAATTGGTGTAATTGATGTGTAGAAACAGGAAAAATTCCAGTAGCTCGATGATATTGGAATAATACAAAAATGATTTCATTTCAAAAATGTACTGCATCTGCTGACAATAGGCTATGGCTATTTGAACAGCTTGAACAAAGCGATAAAGACATCCAGAATATATTGAGGCATCGTCTTTTGACGAATTGTTTTCCCGGGTCGAATTACATACTCACATAAGATTTTATTCCCCACATATATGGACACGGTACCAACAGCTTCTTTCTGTTGAATTGGTGCATGAAGGATATCGGGAAGAGATACTTTTGTATAAAGATTGTTCTTTTCTTCGGTTGTAATGGGCAGTGTGATGTTCTTTTCAACGTATATCGGAACTTGTTTCTCAAAGCCTTTATACACAGGCAGGGAACCAATATACTCACTATTAATCAGTGTATGAGGATAATAATTGGCAAAGGCATAATCCAGTATCTTTTTACTGCTTAATGCCCGTAGGTTTTTACTGTCACAGAACAGAACCACAGAGATGTATCGTCTTCCTTCCCGTGTGGCTGAAGTAATCAGACATCTACCAGCTTTTCCGGTATACCCGGTTTTCACACCATCTGCCCCGGCATAACCGGATAACATTTCATTCGTATTCACCATTGAACGTTTACCCACCTGTGCATATGTTGTTTTGACGATCTCATTGATTATCGGGTTCTGAAGGGCATATCGTGTGATCAATGCCATATCGTAAGCAGTGGAATGATGCCCTACCTCATCCAGTCCATGAGGTGTTGTGAAGTTGGTATTCAAAGCTCCGATGGATTTAGCCTTTTCGTTCATCATAGCCACGAATCCTTCCACACTGCCGCCAACATGTTCAGCTATCGCAATGGCAGCATCATTTCCTGAACGCATCATCAGTCCATACATCAATTCTCTGAAGGATAATTTTTCACCGGCCGTAAGATGAATCACCGAACCATGTATGGATGCTGCTTTTTTACTAACCGTCACGATGTCATCCATATTTCCATTTTCAAGAGCAACAATAGCTGTCATCACTTTTGTCGTGCTTGCCATCGGCCTTTTAATCCATGCGTTTTTTTCATACAATACCCTTCCTGAATCAAAATCCATGACGATGGCTGAACGCGCGTTGATTTCCGGTTCATTTTCGCCAAACACCTCAATCGAATAATCCTCAAAAACAGATGTGACAAACTCCTCCTCATTCAGATCATCCGCATGGACCGCGAAAAGGAAAAAAAACATAGTCATCGTGATGAAAAAAAGAATCTTTTTCAAAGCAACTTCCTCCCGGGAAAGGGATAATACCAACATACAGACTTCATCCAGTAGTTAACTGAAATCAAGAACCTGTAACTATTACCATATATATTGAATTTACTGAATAAATAGTACAACCAGTTCAATTCTCTGTGATAACAATCCGCCATTTATTCATATAGTATACAGGGGTGTTTTATTTGCAGTTTTACCGTTTCAGCAGTTCTATAGTGCGAAGAATGGTACAGGATTGGATTTTCCTTGCCCTCATCCTTGCCCTTCTTTTGCTGATTAAGAATCTGGTTGTGCGGATAAACTTCAACTTCGAAGACATGGTTGTTGATGCAAATAGTTTCGTTTCTGCTAAAAGCGAATATCGCATACATATCAATCTGGATGAACAGAGCATGTATGTATTTAAAAATGATGAACTGTATAAAACTTATCTTGTTTCTGGAGGAAAAGCCGGTACTCCCTCCCCCATCGGTGAATGGGTTATCATACATAAGGCTAGATGGGGTGATAGTTACGGAGGCGCCTGGCTTGGGTTGAATGTACCCTGGGGTAAATATGGGATTCATGGCACCAGAACCCCGTGGGCAATTGGACGAGAGAATGTTTCCCATGGCTGTATCCGAATGAAAAATGAAGATGTGCATGAATTGTATGAATACATTCCACATGGCACAAGAGTGGTTATCGTTTATGAGAACTGTCCTTTCAGAAATTTGAAGGATGGGGATTTTGGCTCGGACGTGTATCAGGTACAAAAAGCACTGAAGCAATTGGGCTACTTTCACAATTGGTGCGATGGCAAGTACGGTACAGATACCAAAAAAGCGGTATTGTCTTACCAGAAGAACGCTAAACTCGCTGAAACTGGTGTTGTAAACATCAGTACCTGGAAGAAGTTGATGGAGCAATATGAGGAAAGCCTTCTGGAGTGAAACGGTATTGTAAAGAGCTATTAATATGAGATGAAAGATATGGTTTTTGCCCTTTACCGCATGATTTTAGCCCTTTACTGCTCCGATGGTCATGGATTCAATGATCTTATCGTTCAAAAACATATAGGCCATGATGCTGGGAATGACCATAATCACAACTGCTGCCAACTGTATGGTCCAGTTGGTTGAGTATTGCCCCTTGAACCTTGTAAGGCTGACCGGAAGAGTGGTTTTTGACTGATCCTGCAGCAGGATTAAGGCAAACATCAGCTCATTCCACATCGATACAAAGTTATAAATGGATATGGTTGCGATGGGCGTTTTTGACAAAGGAAAAACAATCTTCCAAAAAACACCTGCCATACTGCAACCATCAATGATTACTGCTTCTTCTATTTCCTTCGGAAAGGTGCTCATAAAACCTGAAAGAATGAAGATGGATGTTGGCAGTGCAAAAGCCACATAAGGAAGAATCAGGGCCAAATAACGATTGGTTATCCCCAACTTGCTGAATATTGTAAATAGTGGGATCAATGTAGAATGTATTGGAATCATAACGCCAAGCAAGATCAAACTTAATATCGGGGTGGATAATTTCCATTTTAGCCTGGTAAAACCAAAAGCAGCCATCGATGATGCGATTATAGTTATTCCTACAGAAGATATAGCAACAAAAGCAGAGTTAACAAAGCTTCTGCCAATTTTACCGGCAGTCCATGCAGTGCTATAGTTCGAAATTTCAAACCCAGAACCAAACCACCAAGGATTGTTAAACAGTTCTGTATCGGTTTTCATGGAATTCATTAAAAGCCATATTAAAGGATATATACATGTTAGGGACAAAGCAACCAGGCCAGCATAGAAAAAAAATGTCCCAAATCCTTGTTTTATTTTCTGTGTTTGATTATCTGCTACCGACTCTTTCATCGATTCTTTCAGCTCTCCTTTAAAACCTTTAATACTCTATTTTTTCGGTATGAAATAACTTATTCAGGATTAAGGTTACCATTAGGCATAGCACGAGCAGAACGACCGAAACAGCACTGCCGTAACCATATTGATAATCTCTGAATGATTTATAATACATGTATGAGGCAATTACCTCACTGGCATGGTTCGGACCTCCGTTTGACATGACATAGATCAGATCGAAGAACCGAAGCGATCCGGTAGCCATTAGTACCAGGTCAATTCGAATCATATGCCTGATAAGTGGCAAGGTTATGTACCAAATCATCGATTTTTTAGTAACGCCGTCAATCAAAGCTGCTTCTTTAATTTCTGTCGGTATATTTTCAACGGCAGCCAGGTACAGGATCATGTGATATCCAACAAATTGCCAGCATATGACGACAATAATAGAAGGCAATACGGTTCTTTTATCTGCAAGCCATAGACGGGTTAAGCTATCAAGCCCTATGGATTCCAACACACTGTTGATAATTCCGAACTCGGGATGATATATGAAGGTCCACAAAAGGCCCACTGCAACACTCGATAAAATATTGGGAAGGAAAAAAACTGTTTTAAAGTATCGTTTTCCTTTAATTTTTCCGCTTAACGCAATTGCAAGCAATATCGCCAGCGGAGTTTGTATAGCGAGGGACAGTAACATCAGCATAAAGGTGTTTTTCATCCCTAACATGAAAATTTTGTCTTTTGTGAATAAATTGATGAAATTATCAAACCCAATAAATTTTTTGTCACCTAATATATTCCATTTGAATGCACTGTGATAAATTGTATCGAAAATTGGGATTAATACAATTCCGATATAGATCAATAATGCTGGTAGAACAAATGCGAGGATCGTTCTTTTCTTTTTCAGCATGGACTCCATGGTGTTATCTCCTTGGGCATAAAATCTTGTTTTGAATCATTTTCAATGGCGCTGGCAATAAAACTGCTTAATTATAAAGGAATATTGTTCTGAATTATTCGAAACAGACATCACATTGGTTTCAGTTGGCAAATTAACAAATGCTACTAAGCCCCTGCCTCTTGTGGCCTAAAGGGCCACAAATATAGTAAGTGTATTTATTAGCCGCGAGGACTAAAAATACGAATAGGCGGGGGAAAAATGATACTTCAGTTGGGGGCAGTAGAAGTAACATTTGATAATATAAGCTCGCAGTGTATAGTGTATTTTGCAAGCAAAAACTTATGTTGTACACAAAACGCGTAAGGTAAGGAGACAGTCAGGGCTACCAACAAACCCTGACTGTATTATAGGGGAATTACTCCAAATTCGCTTCAGTGAAATCCTGCAGCGTTTGGAGGGCTTCTTCAGGTGTAGTCCCTGCTGTAATGGCTTGGATGGCGTTGTTGAACTCGTTACCGATGGTTGAACCCAAAGCGACATCATAAAACAGGAATAATTCGGTCATATCCTTCTGCAGCTCAGAAACCTTTGTTGCCACTGGGTTAGCTTCTGCAGGATCCAATTGTGCTGTGGTCGCGATTAGGTTACCTGCTGCGGCAAATTTTAACTGGGTTTCAGGTTCAGACATCAGTTTCAGGAAATTGACGGCTGCTTCCTTATCTTTGCAGTTAGTGCTGATGGCGAAGCTTTGGTCGGGCTGACCGAGCCATGCGTTCATATCCCCTTTTCCGCCTTCAATGGCCGGGAATTTGGCTACATCAACCTTGCCGATTAGCGGG
This sequence comes from Clostridiaceae bacterium, assembly GCA_012522505.1. GTDB lineage: Bacteria > Bacillota > Clostridia > DSM-8532 > DSM-8532 > JAAYJG01. The sequence continues at coordinate 11,522 of JAAYKJ010000149.1, read as the reverse complement.
CTGTCTTCAAAGGTAAGCTGTTGAATTGCCCAGCTTCCCATAATGTGCATAGCTGCTTTTCCATCAAGAAAATCTGCACGTGACGGGTCATTGTCCAAAGCATTAAACCCTTCAGGAAATGCATTTATCTGGACAAGCTCATACATTTTGTTCCCAGCTTCGATAAAAGAAGAATCCAGCCATGTGCCTTCGCCTGAAGCTACTTTATTGAAGGGATCGCTACCGCCTATGCGGTTTGCAATCAACTCGGCATACATTGCACCAACCCACGGGGCTTTATTGCCCAGCGCAAATGGTGTAACGTTGTTGCTGTTCAATGTGTCACAAACAGTTTTTAGTTCTTCAAAGGTTTCAGGGACTTTCAGATTGTATGTATCAAAGATTTCCTTGTTGTAGAAAAGGCATACAACGGTTTGTGTGTTTGGGGAAGCATAGATCTTACCATTAAAGGTAAAGCCGCCGAATATTCCACCGACAAAACGGTTTTTCCAGGTGGGGTCCTTTTCCAGGTCATCGCTGATACTATAAACCTTATTTGCTTCAACAAATGGTTTCAGAAAACCAGCTGCCCAGGTGTTGAAAAGATCAGGGGCTTCATTGGATGCCATTAAAGTAGCGATCTTGGTTTTAAATTGTTCCTGTTCGGTGAATTCAACAGAGATTTCGGCAGTGTCCTTGTATCTTTCATTGTACAAAGCTACCGCTTCCTTAATGATGACAGAGTTTTGGTCTGTTTCTATTCCCCATGCTTCAATTTTCAGAGAAGCTTTTTCTTTGGGCGGGGTGGTTGCACCACTTGTGTTGTCGCTAATAGGATTGCTTGTTCCACCAGTTGATCCATCGTTTGATTCGCCCGTTGATCCAGGTATTGTACAGCTGGTCAAGAGCAAAGCACTCATAAGCACTACGCATAAAAGTAAAACTGAGAGCTTTTTCATTCATTTTCCCTCCTTCACTATATGGCAAATCGATTGCCTGATTCAATTATAATGAACCTTTATGGTAAAAACACTGGAGAGAATAAACCTGACCATTGAAAATATTAACTTATTCCATTTCAGGTGGAATATTTTAGATGACAAAACCCGGTTATTTGGTTTCACAGATAGGTGGAATATTGATCGATACCAATGTACCAATTCCCAGGGTGCTGGAAATAACTATATGGTGCTGATCACCGTAATACATTCTGATGCGGCGATCTACATTTCGAATCCCAATATGCGTATGCTCATTCGTCACCTGCCTTGGTTTTTCGGAAAGGATCTCGGCTATTATTTCTTCTTCCATGCCAAGCCCGTCATCCTCAACCTGCAGCAGAATTTTGCCGTCGTTATCCTTTCCAGTAATGGCGATTCTACCGTTTCCGACCTTGTTTTCAATTCCGTGTATGATGGCATTTTCAACGATAGGCTGCAGGATAAGCTTAGGAATTTTTAACTTGCGTATCTTCGGATCGATACTGATTTCAACGGATACCTTGTCGCCGTAACGGAACTTTTGAATGGTCAGATAATTTTCAATATTTCGTATTTCCTCTTCAATGGTAATAAAATCTTCTCCACCAATACTTGAACGCATCAGATCACCCAAAGCCTTCACCATTTTCCCAACTTCCGGGATACCACGAATTCTAGCCATCCAGTTGATGGATTCGAGCGAATTGTATAGGAAATGTGGATTAATCTGCATGCGTAGTGACTTCAGTTCAGCCTTCTGCTTCAGAAGTTCCTCCTGATAGGCTTTACGGATAAGCTTTTTTAGCTGAACCACCATCTTGTTGAAGTGAAGGCTTAATACACCGATTTCATCTTTTGAGTCGTAAGTGCTGGATACAGAGAAGTCTCCGTCCCCGATTTTCAGCATTTTTTTGGATAAATCCCTCACTGGTTTTGATATTCCGTTAGCGATGGCTATGGAAAAGGCAACTGATAGCAGACATGCAAAGAGTATGATCAGCCAAATCCAATTCCTTAACCAGACAACTTCTTTGTCGTACTCAACTGCTGGAAAATAACTGAACATCCGCCATGATGTATCCTGTATCGCTCGGGAAGTAACATAATAGTTTTTTCCGTTAACCTTTGCCGTAAAGAAATTATCATCGGATACGACATTGATGATTTCTGAAGAAGTATACTGGTTTTGTGAGCCAAGTATGCTTTTATCACGGCAAGAAATGATGTTTCCAGCTTCATTGATTATAAAAAGTTCGACATTACGAAAAAGCTCGGTCTCGCTGAAAGTGCTTGAGATAACACTCTCCCGGAGATAGACCATCACATATCCAATTTTTTGCTGGGTGCGGTGGCTGTTTATCACCCTACCCATGGCGGTTGTCCTTGAATCGGGGTCTGTATCAAACCAGCAAACACTACCCATGGCACTTTCCAGGGTTCTTTTCATCTCTTCATCAACCTGCATGGTATGTAGGGAAATGGACGCGGGATTAATATAATGCGTATCACCCGTGTTTGAGATCACCTGAATGGCTGCAATACCAGAAACGGATGCTATGATTTCACGCAGTTGTTTATCGAGGAGCCGCTCATATTGAACCTTTTCCTGCTCATTCAGGTTTCCTTTATTGATTAGCCTCAGCGTATCATGAATGTCTGTGTTGGAAACCACCTGGACAGACATGCGCTCAGCTTCGCGAAGTTTCACTTCTATGTTTTTGCAGGTTTCCAGCAGAATGTCACGGGTGTATTGCCCTGTTTTATGCTTTAAAAGTTCACTGGATCGGTAAAACGAAAGAATACCGATAAGCAATGCCGGAAAGATGATCAAAAGAAGGAAGGAAAAAAACAATTTCCTTTGTATCGGTAAGTTTCTTATAAATTTTCGGATTCTTCTTCGCCCGGTTCTTTTCATCCCTGTTCTCCATTCTCAAACTCGCTGTCGCTGAACAGTACAGGATACAGCATTGTTCTTTTCACCCTTTACCACTTGTGCCCGTAGCTTTTGAAAACAGCATGTCCCGATATTCGGTTGGTGTCATATTGTAATATTTCTTAAAAACCTGGCTGAAATAGCCTGAGTCCTGAATACCAACCATGTCAGCAATTTCATAGATCCTGAAGGAGTTATCGGCAAGAAGTTCACAGGCCTTCTTCATTCGAACGGTTGTCAAGACATCCAAAAAGGTTTTGCCAACATTCTTCTTGAACAGGCGGCTTATATAGATATGATTCATATGCACATGCTCTGCAGCTGTAAACAGGGTAATTTCTTGTGCATAATTCTTTTCAATGTACTCAAAGATTGCTTCAATTGCTCTATTCCGGATGCCGGAGGTTTTGGTAAGGAGAGGTTCTTTTTTGCTGAATAGGTCCAGATTCTTTTTGGCTTTTAAAATGCTTTCAATAATCTCCTCAGGCTCGGAAGGCTTAAGAATATATCCGACTGCACCAAGTCGTATGGCTTCAAGTGCATAATTGAAATCTTCATAGCCTGTTAACAGAATGGACTGTATTTCCGGATTTTCATTTTTTGCCGCTTCTATCAGCTTCAAACCGTCAATACCAGGCATGCGGATATCCGTTAAAAGAATTTCAGGGCATTTCGATTTCAGCAGCGACAGAGCTTCCTTTCCGTCTGACGCAACGCCCAAAACCTGGATACCATAATTATTCCATGGTATTGTCATCAATCCCTGACGAATAATCAATTCATCGTCTGCAATTATCATACCGTACATGTTTACTTCCTTCCCGTTCTTTGTCTGTGTTTTGTCGAAAAGAAAACCCACTATGAATATTCTTGGATTACTTAGTATTAATGTTTATTTTACCATAATCAATATGAAATTTATATTCTATGTTTTTTTACTGAATTTTTTGCGATTAATCGTTACTGTTCACACCAATAAAAGCTAGCATGGTTAGGGTGATTTGCTGGCATCGTTATTCTGGCACCTGATTCAACTGGTTACCGGATATATTGCTCCAAAGCTCGATTACCTTCTGAACTGTGTCCTCCAGATGTTTTGCGTCTTTCAGATGAATATCACAGGTTTTGACATATAGCGGGTACCTTTCATGGAACAGCTGGATCAGCCTGTTTTTTCCTTCTTTTAAAAGCGGACGGGTTGATAAATCGATATCGGTCAGAATATCCTCAATCGGACGATCGATAAAAAAGATGATTCCTTTTTTCTTCAGTGCTGTAATGTTTTCCAGATTTTTAACCACTCCACCGCCAGTAGCGATTACCAGACCTTCCATTTCGCTGACTTCTGATACGGCTTCGCTTTCGACAGCCCTGAAATACGCTTCTCCCCTTTCGAAAAGCGAAGGGATGCTCCCCCATCTTTGTTCAATCATCTGATCCAGATCAAGAAACTGCATTTGGTTTAGCTGTGCAACCATTTTACCGGCGGTTGTTTTTCCGCACCCCATCATCCCGGTAAAGACGATATTTTTAGGCTTCATAAGATATCCTTTCTTTTTATGTTCAAACTTCTGAAACCTTCACCTATAATGGTGACACGGTATAGTTAGTTTTCAAAACATGCATTAATATGTTTATAAATCGCATCAACCATATCCAATCCATAGCTTTCATCATTCCAAATTTCCTGTGCCTTGACAGCCTGTGCAATAAGCATGTACAAGCCATTCACACTGGGAATCCCCAAAGAATCGCAAATATTCATCATTTCGGTTTTGGCTGGATTATAGATCAGGTCGAATAAAAAACCCGTGCCCTTCAATTGGTCTGGCTTCAAGGGTGATAATCCGGTTTTCGGAACCATTCCGACAGGTGTTGTGTTCACAATGATATCAAAGGGGATGAATTTTGAAATGTGCTCATACGATACCATGTTCACCAGTTGATAATCCTCCGACACCCGATTTGGATATCTGCTGGCCAGGAAAATGCTTTCAATGCCCGAATCCAAAAGATAGGCGACCACAGATTTGGCTGCTCCCCCACTGCCCAGAACAAGAGCTCTTTTTCCCTGCAGTTCCACATTGTTTTTTTTGAAGGTATAATCAATGCCAAAATAGTCGGTATTATAACCCACAAGGCTTCCATTGAGCGTGATCGTATTAACAGCGCCAATATGGGAAGCCTCCGTTGAAATCTGCTTCAGGAAGGGAATAACTTCTGTTTTGTATGGAATGGTCACATTCAGACCACGGTACCCCTGACGGACAGCGCGTTTAAGGAACGCTTCCAGTTCATCATTCCGAAGTTCAAAAAGACGATAGTCCCCTTTCATCCCTGTAATATCAAAAAATGTCCGGTGTATTTGCGGCGAATAACTATGGCTCAGTTTTTCCCCGATCAGACCATAAATCATAGCTACCTCCCGAAAAATAGCAGATCCTAAGATTCCAGCGATTGCTTCAATATGTAGAAAACACTTATTACATTTAGCAGCCGCCAGGCTCGTATGCCCTGTAATTGCCTAGCACGCGAAAACCATGAGTGGCATCCTTCAGGCACTCCAGCAACTCCTTCACCCTGTCATCCATTAAGTTTCCTTCAAAATCGAAAAAGAAGAGATACTCCCATGGTTTTCCGATAATAGGTCTGGACTCGATTTTCATCAGGTTCAGGTTCCGTTCATTAAAAAGCCGAAGAATACCATATAAAGCACCGGGTTTGTGTGAAATACCCATGACAATGCTGATTTTATTACAATGCTGGTTCAAAACCGGTTCCCTTCCGATGATGATAAAGCGGGTGTAATTGTCCTGATTATAATGAATATTTGGAATGAGTATCTCCAGACCATATATGTCTGCACATCTTTCGGATGCTATGGCGGCCTTCTTTTTATCTCGGGTTTTACTCACCATTTCTGCGCTGCCAGCAGTGCTTTTATAGACAATCTGTTCCCAGGAGAACTGCTTCAGAAATTCGCTGCTCTGCTCGAGACCCTGCTGATGGGAATACACCTTTTCGATGTCCTCAAGCTTTGTTCCGGGGTTCACGAGCAGATGATGACATATCCTTTTAACATGCTCACCGATAATGCAAACCGGGTTGTCACGAATTAAATCCATGACTGTGGAAATGATCCCTGTTGAAGAATTCTCAACCGGTAAAATGCCAATATCGATTTCCTGATTTAATAAAGCCGTGACCACCGCATCGAAGGTCATATATTCCTTTTTGGAAATGTTGTCTCCGAAATGCTCCAATGCTGCCTCTTCGCTGTAGGAGCCTGTTGAACCGTAATAACCGATTATGCTGTCCGGCTTTATTTCTATTTTTGTCTGTTCCTTATGCAGCGTCTTTTCCGTTCCCAGACGAGCGATCTGATATTGCCTTGAAATAGTCAGCAAATCTTCCATGAAAAACCTCAGACTGGTTTCAAGGTCTTGATTTTCCAAATATGAAACAGCCCTGGTTATCACCTCTTTTTCCCGACCAGAATCCAGTATCTTCATATTGTGCTGCTTTTTAAACTCAGCAATTTTAGCTACTGCATCCATTCGCTTCTCAAAAAGAGCAACCATTTCTTTGTCTGTTTCATTAATTGTTTTTCTTAGTGATTCCAGATTCAATGCCATTTCTGTTCTCCTTTATCCATGGAAACGCAATTGTTCAATCTCTGCCCCAGTGTCAAGTGATCCGGGTTACACAATTACCGCCTTTTCTATCGCCCGGTAATAATCCCTGCAGGATGATCAGTTTATTCCCTCGAGTGTCCTTTCGCCTTCATGACCAGATCCAGGACAACCAGTGCAGCTGCTGCATCCAGAACGGGCACAGCCCGCAAAGCAATACAAGGATCATGCCTTCCATGAATGCAGTATTTTTTCGCTTTCATGGTTTTCATGTCCAAGGCCTGTTGCGGTCTTCCAATGGAAGGAGTAGGCCGAAATACCGTTCTGAAAACAACGGGCATTCCATTTGTGATACCGCCGTTTATTCCACCGCTGTGATTTGTGTGAAGCAATGGACAGGATTCCAAATCCTTTGTCTTCGTGCTGTTTGGCATAGGGTTTGGGGGCGCGCCCTCTAGTGGAAGAGCCTTAAAGCCATCGTTACCTTCGCTGCCGCACATCGACGCAAAACCAAAGCCAGTACCGAAGTCAATACCTTTTACGCCCGGAATGGAAAAGACAAAAGCTGAGAGCCTTGACTCTACCGATTCAAACATCGGAGAACCCAGGCCAGCTGGCAGGTTAATAATGGCTGTTTCAAGCATTCCGCCAACTGAGTTCTGATCCATTCTTGCATTATCAATTTCCATTTTCATGTTTTCAGCAGCCTTCGGATCAATGACCGGAAAGCGCATATTGCGGAAGTTGGTTAACTGTTCCTTCTGAATATTAACCAAGTCCACGCGAGTATCCTCTATTCTGCCAACCTGAAGCAAATGTGTGCCAATGGTGATCCCCTGTTGCCTCAAATATTGGGTTGCGATCGCACCTGCGAAAACGATTGGCGCCGTCAACCTTCCTGAAAAATGACCTCCACCACGATAATCGTTATAGCCATTGTACCGAAGCCTTCCGGCAAAATCTGCATGACCGGGGCGCATGATATCTTTCAGTTCGTCGTAATCCTTCGAACGCTTATCAATGTTCCGGATAATACCGCATAGCGGAGTACCTGTAGTATGACCATTAAAGAAACCACTGACAATATCAACCATATCCCCTTCCTTTCTCGGTGTGGAATAGGTATCCAGCCCTGGTTTCCTTCGATCCATTTCCTTTTGTATTTCTTCTTTGTCGAGTTGAATCCCAGGTGGCAGGCCATCGATCACAACGCCGATCGCTGTGCCATGGGATTCTCCAAAAACAGAAATCTTGATACACTTACCCCAAATACTACTCACAGGCTTTTCCTCCCAACGCGACATAGTGATCCCAGAAAGAAGGGTACGATTTATTCACAGCTTCACAGCCTTCAATGATAACGTTTTTTTCACAGACAACCGCAGCAATGGCTGCTGCCATGACGATCCGATGATCGTTCCACCCGTAAACCCTGCCTCCGGAAAGCTTATTCTTACCCTTTATGAAAAGAGCGTCCTGTCTCTGTGTTATCTGGGCCCCCAGTGCCCTAAGTTCGGTAGATATTGCATTCAGTCGGTCACATTCCTTCAGCCTGAGCCTTGCGGCATTCAGTATTTCAGTTCTGCCACTGCACATACTACCCAGAACCGCAAGAATCGGAACCAGATCCGGACATTGTGAGACATCGATGGATATATCCCGCAATTCGCTTTTCACCGCGGTAATGACTTCATCCTTCCAGAATAACTTTGCTCCCATCTTCTGTAAAACTGCTTCAATGATTTTATCGCCCTGAAGAGAGTTTGGATTTAGTCCTTCTACTTCTATCTTTCCTGAAAGAACACCTGCCGCCAACCAAAAGGCAGCCTGGGACCAGTCGCCTTCTACTTGATATTGCTGGGGAATGTATTTCTGCCAGCCTGGTATAAAAAAGCGATTTTCCGCCCGGTTATAATCAATTCGTATACCAAACTTTTTTTGTACCTGCAGCGTCATATCGATATACCCGGCAGATTCCAATGGCGTTGTTACTTCTATGATGGAATCCCCGTCAAGAAGAGGCAGAGCAAGTAAAAGGCCGGATATAAACTGGGAGCTTATATCTCCCCTTACCCTGAAGCTTCCTGGCTTCAGTCTTCCGCTTAATTTAAGTGGAAGCTTGCCATCCTGTGTTTCATATTGAACTTCTTGAGCCTGAAATATCTCATAAAAAACACCGAAGGGTCTATCAACCAGCTTTCCTTCTCCTGTAATTGTAACCTCATCATGTGTCAGCCGTGTTACAGGAATGATAAAACGTGCCGTGGTTCCGGATTCACCGCAATGAATACGATTGTTTATTACCGCAACCTTTCCCCTGCCCCGAATGACCAATGTTTTACGTCCGGGAATCCCTCCTTCAAGGATATCGATATCAGCTCCCAATGCTTCTGCCGCCCGGCAGGTGGCAATGATATCGTTGGAAAGTTCTACATTGCCAATCCTGCTTTCTCCTTCTGATAGGAAGGCACAAATTATCGCCCGGTGTGCCATGCTCTTTGATGGCGGGATCTGAATTCGTCCTGAAAGACCGGTTGGTTTAAGGGTTAAGCTTTTCATCGATCCAGCCTCCAATCCTGTCTTTTGAATATTTATTAAGAAAAGCGTTTCCAATATCCTTGATCAGTACAAGTGTCATGTCGTTTGTCATCGCCTTTTTGTCCAGCAATACCGTGTCCCTGATCGTTTGTGAATCGACTGCAGGCCAGTCAGTTGGCAGTTGAAATTGTTTTAATAGTTTACGAATTCTGTATAGTACTTCTTCTTCACAGAATCCAAGCCTTACAGACAGTTCTGTTGCAAACTCCATACCGATCGCAACCGCTTCACCATGCGTGTATTTTTCATAACAAAAAGCTTTTTCAAGTGCATGACCGAAAGTGTGTCCAAAATTCAGAATCATCCGAAGATTGGATTCCCGTTCATCCTTTTCGACAATACTTTTTTTGATCATGCAGTTTCTGAAGATGATTTCTTCGATATTTTTCATGATCTCATCACAGCTACCTATCGTTTCCAGCATGAGAAACAATTCCTTATCCCGAATACATCCATGCTTTATGATCTCAGCCATACCGTCGGCAAAATGCCTGTCTGGAAGAGATTTTAACAGCAGTGGGTCGATTAGCACGGCTTCCGGATGATAGAAGCTTCCAACAAGGTTCTTCCCCATAGCCAAGTTAACTGCAACCTTTCCGCCAATACTGGAATCCACCATGGCCAGAAGAGAAGTAGGAATCTGCATAAACCTGGTACCCCTTAGCCAGGTGGAAGCCGCAAAACCTGCCAAATCACCGGTTACCCCTCCTCCCAGTGCAATCACGACATCCTTACGGGTAATCTCCGATGATCCAAAAGCCTCGTAAAGTGCCAGTAGCTGGTCATGACTTTTGCTGCATTCTCCCGCAGGAATGGCAAATACACCGGCTGATATGTTTAAATCTTTAAGTTGTCGGAGCAGACTGTCTGCGTAAAGTGAAACAAGATTGCTGTCGGTTATGATAAAGGCCTTCCTATCCGGAAAAAAACGTTTGATATACTCTCCTGCAGAGTTAAAAAGCCCGTTTTCTATATAAATCGGATAGTCATTATGGGTTAGCTTTACAGTAAGTTCATGCATATTCAACACTCCATTCCTACGTGGGATACCGGGATAGGTGGCCAGCCAATGATCTGTAAGGCTCTCTTCACCCTTCCAACTTCTTCCCTTCCAAATCGATCAGCTTTTTCATCTTTACCATCAGCTGCTGAAACTGTGTGGGTGTAATCGATTGTTGCCCATCACACAGTGCGCAGGCAGGGTTATTGTGAACCTCAATGATCACACCATCTGCGCCCGCTACAACAGCCGCCTTGGACATGGCCTCTACCATCCAGGCCTTTCCTGTGGCATGGCTTGGATCAACAATAACTGGCAGATGGCTTAGTTTTTTTATCGTAGGGATAGCACTGATGTCCAGCGTATTCCTTGTGAATGTTTCAAAAGTGCGAATACCCCGTTCACACAGGATAACCTGTTCATTTCCTTCACTCAAAACATACTCAGCCGACATCAGCCATTCTTCAATGGTAGCTGCGAGACCGCGCTTTAAAAGGACGGGCTTTCTGATTTTGCCCAGTTCCTTAAGCAGAACAAAGTTCTGCATGTTTCTTGCGCCTACCTGAATAATGTCCACATCTTCAGCAAACCGATCAACCATATCTACCGACATGATCTCTGAAACAATCGGCAACCCTGTTTTTTCTCGTGCATGCTTTAGGTATTCCAAACCTTCAAGGCCAAGCCCCTGGAAGGCATATGGGGATGTCCTGGGTTTATAGGCTCCTCCTCTTAGGAAGGTTGCGCCGCTATCCTTCACTGCTTTTGCGATGCCTTCTATCTGATCCTCACTTTCGACGGAGCACGGCCCGGTTATGATGCTGAAATAACCTTCACCGATTTTTCTTCCGGCCACTTCGATAATGGTATCGTCTGGCTTGAACATTTTATTCGCCTTTTTAAACGGCTCCTGTACCCGTAAAATATTGGCTACGATTTCATTTGATGCGATTCTGTATTTGTTCAGATTCGTCGTGTCTCCGATCAAGCCCAGTATGGAAGTCTCCGTGCCTTCCGTTATCTGGACCCGAACGCCCATTGATTCAATCTCGCGGATCAAATCATTCCTTTTTTCAACGGGTACATTGGGTTTCAATACAACAACCATATCCATCCTCCTCCTAAAAAAAATAAGAGGCTCGCAATCGAGCCTCCCGTTATCGTTTATAGATATCCATTTATAACCCCATTGTTCCAAACATTTTTTTACATATTAATTTCCCTGAGCTGTACTGAAAATAAAAAGCCAGGGTAAAAAAGTAAAAAAATGAAAACGGTGCAATGTTTCTGAGGATTTCCATGATTTTGATCCTCCAATGGGTTTTTATTATTATATGCACATTTGTGCCATACTGTCAATGGTTACTACTGTTTTTACGAAACAGAAGTTTTTCTTAGCT
>JAAYKJ010000148.1 GCA_012522505.1 Clostridiaceae bacterium | reverse complement strand
CACAGAATATGTGCCGGAAAGATTCATAAACATAGATTGCTGCATATAAAAAGCGCAAAGCAGATGTATTATCAAGAAACTAATCCAGCACATGGCGCGATCTGTTATGTTGATCAGCACCGGTGTAGCATTCGCAACCCGAAATATTCAATAGACGCTTGCACATTGTCTGCCCACCGTGTTTTTGCGATACAAAATAGACCGTAGACAGCCTGAATCGACTTCACCATTTTATCAACTTCCCTTCAGTGGGGGATTGTACCCACAACTGAAGCAAAGATCGATTTATCCCCCGCCTGTAGAGGCATGGGTCTTCGGGCATTTGATAAAAGCGGATTGCGGTTCTACAATTGATTACCTCAGCTGAATTAGTTCATTCTCATCAATACAATACCTTGCCCTTTCTTCAATCTTCTTTTATTTTATCCTTTCTGAGGTATGAAAGCAAGGTATTCAAGCAGCACGCGGCGAGTGGCGCTAACAAAGGGACTGTTCACACCCTGTATGCTTTAGATATAGCTGTGCATAGCAGAAACTACGCTTCATTTGCAAGAGCTGTATAGTTTGGATTAAGCGTTTTTAACGCAGAGCGATATAAGACGCAACACTAATGTAGTGCCTTTTGCATAGAAAAGCACGATCAAACAGAAACCCGAAAAAAATATCAAGCTTTTATAGCAATTTCAAAGCTTCCTGCATATGATGAAATAAAGTCATTATGGGAGGTCCTATATTATGTTTATAAAACCCAGACCATTCTACTTAAGGAGAAGGCCTGTTCAATACCGCAGCATGGAACAGGAAAGGTCACCTGAAAAAAACAATGAACAATTACTACCCAATGAAATGATTAACCGGGCAATGCCTGAATCCCCTGAGCAAGTGAACAAACCAAATGAACAATCCTGCCCTTCTGAAGGCATCAATCGTTTTCCAAGGTATCGAAGATGGAGATAAGACGTTTCTGAGCGGTCAAAGAAACTGTTCGAAAAGTTTACTTTGTGGCAGGGCTCAAGCTAAAGCCTGGCTTGTGTCTATAAGGCAATAAACCGCTCTGCCCTCGAACCATGACAAACCAGGCTTTCTTCATTTTAATGGCGTAAAGTAACTTACACGTCGCTTAAGTCTGTGTACCTCAGAATGGGCAACCGTGCAGCTTTTGCTTCATCAGGTCTGGATATGAAAGTCGTATGAGGTGCATTTCTTACGTGCTCCGGATCCGTCTGTGCCTCCTCGGCAATTTGAATCATCGCAGCGATAAACTCATCCAGCGTTTCCTTGCTCTCGGTTTCGGTGGGCTCTATCATCAATGCTTCTTTAACAACAAGCGGAAAATAAACCGTTGGAGGGTGGAACCCATAGTCCATCAAACGCTTTGCTATATCCAACGTAGATACACCTATATTTTTTTGCTTCTGACCCGAAAAAACCACTTCATGCATGCAGATCCGATTAAAAGGCAAATCATAGTACCCTTTCAGCTTTTCCATGATATAGTTTGCATTCAGAACAGCTGCTTCGGATACTCTTTGCAACCCTTCGGCTCCATGAGAACGGATATAGGCATAAGCCCGGACAACAACACCAAAATTGCCGTAAAAAGACCTCACACTACCGATGGATAATGGACGATCATAATCCAGAGCATACAGGCCATTCTTCTCTTCCACAATGGGAACAGGTAGAAACGGTACAAGCTCCTTTTTTACGCCGACAGGTCCGGAACCCGGGCCTCCGCCGCCATGAGGCGTGCTGAAGGTCTTATGCAGGTTCAGATGCACCACATCAAAGCCCATGTCACCCGGTCTTGATATCCCCAATATTGCATTCGCGTTAGCTCCATCATAGTATAACAGCCCTCCTGCCTGATGTACGATATCGGATATGACATCGATATTTTCATCAAACAGGCCCAGAGTATTCGGGTTTGTCAGCATCAATCCGGCAACTT
>JAAYKJ010000147.1 GCA_012522505.1 Clostridiaceae bacterium | reverse complement strand
GTTTTTAGACTACCTATAAGGAATAACAACAGTAATAGATTCGCTAGATTCAGGTTCTAGCGTTTTTAGCCTAATTTTGCAAATGATATTGATAGAATACAGAGGGAGGAAAGTATCGATGAATATAAAAAGATGCCTGCTAATGACGGTCGGAGGAACGCCCACACAAACCATCAAATCCATAGAATTTAATAAACCAGAGTACGCCATTTTTTTCTGTTCAGATCAAACCTATTCCATTGCGAAAGAAGTTGTTGATAATCTGGGTGAAGGCTATAAACTGAAGGATTTTGAGAGGATAACTACCTCAGATGCCGAGATTTTATCTGAATCATATCTCACCTTGGTTCATGAATTACCAGGCAAGCTTAAGCGCTTCAACCTTTCAATGGACGATGTTACTGTTGATTATACGGGTGGAACAAAGAGCATGGTGGCAGCATTGGTGCTTGCTACCATCAATCAATGCAAAACATATAGCTATATTGGTGGAGAATCAAGAAGCAAAGACGGCGTAGGGATTGTACTGGATGGAAAGGAAAGATTCTTTTATCAGGATAATCCATGGAACAGCCTCGCGGTGAGTGAACTTCCTGTGATAGACATGCTCTTTAACAGAGCCCGGTATGCTTCCCTTTCAGAGAAGCTTCAGGATATGTCTGCCCGAATGGACGGTCAGCACAAGAATTTTTATGCAGACTTATCAAAGATCGTAAAAGCATATGATGCCTGGGATAATTTTAGGTATTCCGAGGCCCGAAATGGTTTCAAGGTCTTTGAAAAATGGCAGCGGTTTCAAATAATAAACAACCCTCATCTTAATGAGTTAATGAATACAATAGGCAGGAACATTGAGTGGCTAAATTCCTTTTTAGACATGAAATCGAATTCAATAGAGTTTTTCGATAGTCAGTTCTTGGATCTGGTTTCGAATGCGCTCCGAAGGGCAGGTTTGGAAGAAAAATATGATGACGCAGTGGTTCGGTTATATAGTGCGATTGAGAAGTATGCGAAAGCTCGGTTACTTCAATATGGAATAAACAACTCCCGTACCATGGCGTCACAGATCCCAGAAGAACTTGCTTCTCGTTTTGCCTGTATGCCACACAAGACCGATGATAAAACGGGAGAAGTGTACTATGAATATGGTTTTGACTTATCTTGCAGGATGCTATGTTTAAAAGATACCGATTTTTGTGTTAGGTACAGAAATAATGAAGAAAAAATGAAAAAATTGATGTATGCAAGAAACAATGCAATTCTTGTTCATGGGCTTTCACCAATAAAAAAGCCAACATACGAAGCGATGCTGGAACTGGTTCTCGACTTCTCAAACTTGAACACGAAACAATTAATCAGTTTTCCGCAAATGAATTCGCAAATGTGGGGCCCGGTTTTAAAAGGGGTTGGTTAAATTGATCGAAAGCGTACATATTTGTATGAACACAATATTTGGTTAGCGAAGTGATATGGCGCAGGGGTTTATTCAGGGTAAACCAACCTGTATGTGTGGAAGCTAAAGGGGGAGTTGTTATGCAGAAAATGTATGTTGACTGGATTGTCTGGGCCCGAAGTAATCAGGTACAGAGGGTTTCTGTGACCCATCAGAAAACCTGGCAGGATATTGTAACCGGAACCCTGTTTTCCTCATCGGAAGAGCAGTTGAAAGACATTCGGGAAACGCTTTATAGAAGGGTGAATACTATTGAGCAATTGGATGAATTACTGAAACCGTCTTCACAGAAGCCTATTAGCAAGGAATACTCTACTCTTCCCTGGTTTTCTGAGGATGGCCAATCTCAGGTGCCTTTTATAGAAGCAGCAAGGTTGTTCATCGCCTTTAGTTTCCTTATAGAGAAGGCCTATACTTGTGAGGATTTGAATCGTTGGAAGATGGATGTATGGAAAACCTTCTGTAGTGAAGACATGAACAATCGGCAAGCTTCATGGTACGCTTTGAACAGAACCTGCAGAAGTTGCCTGTCAAATCCCAAGTTTGATACATTGCTTGAGGCGGTGAAGGTAAAGATTCTAAGGGGAGGACCGTATAAAATTAGAAAGTACTATCTCGAAACCGATAACATCAAGGAAATGCGTGGAGCCAGTATTTTGATCGAATGGCTTGGTGAAGTTGTTGCTCCGCAGTTGGCAACTGCGAAATGGATTCCCGAGCTCGTAATATATTCCGGAGGTGGGAACCTGATGGCACTGCTTCCTGGTGAGGCATCTGATCATTTGGCAACCGAAATAGAAAAAGCATACAGTAAATATGCACCTACACTGAAAAACGCATATATTCTCTATGATACCAACCTGAAAGAGATAGCCTGTTGTGACGAACAGTACATTCAGCTTATTAAAAATACAGAGAGGGAGCTGTCTATAAGAAAGCAGCTCAAGGTGTACAACCTTGTAGAAAATAGTCATCCTCTCGACAAGGATGGTTACCCTGAAAGCTTTTACCTGAGCGATGACAAAGGGGAGCGAATTGACAAAATTACCTTTGGCGAGGTTGTGCCCGGAAAAACAGAAGTCTGCGATTCCTGCAGAGTGAGAAAACCGAGATACTTATTGCCACTTGGTTCGGAAAAAATCAATTTGTGTGGAAGCTGCCTTCAAAAACATCAAGTGGGAAGAAAAATGCGCACCCGTTTCATGTCCAGGTATAGCCAGATAATGGACAAAGAAGTGGAAAAGGCGTCCATGTTACAAGCGATATCCGACGATATAGCTGTTGTGTACGCAGACGGTAACAACATGGGCGGGATTATTCAGAATGTTAGAAGCCTTGAACAGATGGCTTATTTCAGCCGGATAACCTCAGCAGCAGCCGTTCAAGCATGCTATAAAGCTTTAGACGCTTCAGGAATAGTCTCGTTTGAGTGCATTGCCGTTGGCGGAGACGATATTTTCATGATTGTTCCGGCAAAAAAAGCGCTGAAGTTTGTGGACAACCTGATTGAGTGCTTCAATGAAGCTTTCAGGGATTTGTCCCAAGCATTCCAGAAGATGCCGACCACCTTGTCAGCTGGGTTGGTCATCGGAAAATACAATGCACCGATACGTGTTTTGACAGAAAAGGCGGATCAATGCCTAAAAAATGCAAAGGAGCTTATTCGTCAGGATCGTTTTAATCAGGGTAGTGTGGACTTTTTGATATATCGTGAAGAGTATGTTGTTGACGGAGAGATTGACGAAAATCCCATTCGGACAAGCATGCGGCCGTTGACTCTTGCGATGTTCCGAACGCTCATTGACATAGTGGAGTGGTTAAAAGCAGAGAAGCAAGGAAAAACTGCGATTCAAAGGCTTCAGACAGCCGCTGAACAAGTTGAATCTGAACCAGAATTCCAGATTTCTTATCGGTATCAGGTAGCACGATCAAAAAATTGGCTTCTAAATGAACTAAAAACCAAATTGGCGGATATCGGATATGACTATGATGCCGGTGTCGTAAGACAGAAGGCAGAGATAGGAACTCCGGGAAACGCAAGTAAACACAGTGCTTCCGAAATTTCAAAACCGATTACGATATGGAAGGATATGCTGGATGTTTGGGATTATATTGAGGAGGAAGCAAAATGAAGCCATTTCGAGATACTCTTTGGAAAATGACAATTAAGACACAAACCGAGATGCATATCCATGGCGGCGTAAAGATTTCAGGAGTGCAGGGGCTGATGAAAAGGGATCAAAAATTTATCATTCCTGGTTCCACTCTAAAAGGGAAATGGAGAGATGCGTTACGTAGCATTCAGGGTACGGCATGTATTCAAGGGTACGGGGATAGAAAATGTGGTTGCCTGAGCTGCAGAGTGTTTGGTGAAGGAGGCTTTTCCCCCTCCATCATCAGAATATCTGACTGTATCGAGAAGAAGGGCGAGGAAACCAAGGCTGCGCGGATAAGAACCCAGATTGCGATCGATCGTTTCCGGAAGACTGCAAGAGAAGGCGCTCTTGCGTTTGTTGAAACAGTGCCGGAAGGTACAATCTTTGAGGGGAGCGTCAGGCTTACTGTAAGAGATTTAACCGAAAAGGAAATTGCCATGCTAAAGGCTGCAGCCGAATGCCTCCTTGTAAGTATTGGAAGCGGAGTAAGCCGGGGCCTCGGAAATGTGAAGATTGCATTGGAGGTGATGGAATGATGCTTGTAAGTGTTATTTGTAAAACTCCATTCTTTGTCGGAAAGAAGCGGCTGCGGGATAATGTCCTCTTAAGCCGGGAGGACATTCCCGGAAGCATAATCCGTGCTTCGCTGGCGAAGAAGATATTAAGAAACTGTCCCCTATACCGGCCGCAGGATATGGATCCCCATGGAAGGCATAACTGGGTGTATGTCAGAGACGTAGAGACATGTTCATCCTGCAACCAATACCAGGTCTGCAACAGCTTTTCAGATTGGAAAATTGGTTTCTTACAACCTAAAGGGGCTATGCCGGTAACACCAGAGGATCGTATTTGTAAAATGAATAAACAGCACGGTTTTCATTCAGCCCAGGATCCTCACTGCAGAGAATGCGCCGGACGCCTTGAAAATATAACCGGATGGAAGAAAGATGGGCAACTGTTGAAAATCAATAAGATGCGAACAACAAGAACAGCAATCGACAGGTTTACCAGAACAGCACGAGATGGAACGCTTCATACCATAGAAGCTATCTATTCTCCCGACATAACCTGGGAATTCGAATGGGAAGGTATACCCGACTATTTTCAGATTGGTGATTTGATAGAGATCGGTAAATATACATCATCGGGGTATGGAGAATTTATTGTGACGGATCTTCGGCCTAAAGAGCAACAACAATACAGCTCCGATTCATCTTCGGTGAAGCTTTTTCTGACGTCTG
>JAAYKJ010000146.1 GCA_012522505.1 Clostridiaceae bacterium | reverse complement strand
CCATGGTACTGGCAGATGACAGCGGCCTGGAAATCGATTATTTGGGCGGTGCGCCTGGTATCTATACGGCCCGTTTTGCTGGCGAAAATGCCAGCCAGGAAGAGAAGAATTCAAAGATTATAAATCTTTTATCCGGTATAGAAAAACCAGACAGAACCGCGAGGTTTGTTTGTGCAATCGCATTTGTTTCAAAAGAAAAATGTTTTACAGTGAATGGATCGGTAGATGGGATTATTTCTGAAAAGTCCGAGGGTTCTTTTGGGTTTGGCTACGATCCGATTTTTTATTTGCCCGAATATGGTAAAACCATGGCTCAATTACAGGAAGACATAAAAAACAAAATCAGTCACAGAGCAAGGGCATTGTACAAGATGAGACAGGAATTAGCAGGCATTTATACTGTAAATTGAATCAGGAGTGTAAACTTTGTTATGATAAAGCTTTTGGTTATGAGTGACTCTCATGGGGATACAACGTTAGCTGAAAAGATATTGAAAAAGCATCCGGATGTGGACATCGTCATTCACCTTGGTGATTATTTCCGGGACGCACACAGGTTACGTGAACTGTACCCACAGCTAAGATTTGAATATGTATATGGAAACAGTGATTTCATGATTGGTGACGTACCAATGGAGAAGCTGCTGGAGCTTGAAGGACAACGGGTTTTATTGACCCACGGTCATCGGTATTCTGTAAAGTGGGGAATAGAAAGGCTTCATGCGAAAGCCAACAGTGAAAACATTCAGTTGTTGCTGTTCGGTCATACGCATATCTCACAGATGGAGTATGGCCCGGGTTATATCCTTCTAAACCCTGGAAGCATCTCTGATCCTCGCGGTAATACCGATGAATCCTATGCCTTGGTAGTCATCAACAACTCAAAGATTGACGTAGAACTGATGCATGCGGTATAGATTAACAGATAACATGTGTCACTGGCAAAGAAAAGTTTGCGTTGCCATACATAGGCTGGAAAAGAAAGAAAGGGATTCACTTTGGCCGACATCATCTATTTCGATAACAGCGCGACAACTGGAATATATCCCGAGGTCCTGCATGGAATGAACGATGTTTACTCGTCTTTGTACGGGAATCCTTCTTCATTGCATAAAATTGGAAGCGATGCTGA
The DNA here is from genome assembly GCA_012522505.1 of Clostridiaceae bacterium. Classification (GTDB taxonomy): domain Bacteria; phylum Bacillota; class Clostridia; order DSM-8532; family DSM-8532; genus JAAYJG01. Next base: position 6,862 of record JAAYKJ010000146.1, on the reverse strand, counting down.
AAAGGTTCTTCATAATGCAAGGGAAATCATTGCGAAAACCCTTGGCGCAGAAGAAGATGAAATCTATTTCACATCAGGTGGTACCGAATCAAATAACTGGGCCATCAAAGGTACCTCCCGTGCGAACAGGAAAAGGGGATCCCATATTATCACATCGGCCATCGAGCACCCATCCGTTTTGGAAAGCTTCTCACACCTTGAAACAGAAGGTTTTTCGTCTGAAATACTTGAGGTTGGCGCCGACGGGCTGCTGGATCCAAAGCGTATCGGTTCTAAAGTGAATGATGAAACCATTCTGGCCAGTTTCATTTTGGTGAATAACGAAACTGGTGCCATTCAAAAAGCCGATGAATTGATTCATGCCATCAGGTACAGAAACCCAAAAACCATCATTCATGTTGATGCTGTTCAGGCTTATGGGAAGATCCCTGTCAATCTGTCAAGACTTGATGTGGATCTGCTTTCCATCAGCGCACATAAGATTCACGGCCCTAAGGGCTGTGGTGCTTTATATATCAGAAAGAATACCCGTATCCATCCGATCATTCATGGTGGAGGCCAAGAGAGGAGATTCCGCTCGGGAACAGAAAATGTTCCCGGAATCTATGGGTTTGCCCTGGCTGCAGAAATCATCCACCAGCATATGGAACAGAACAGAAAAAACGCAGGAAAGCTTCGAAGCATTATTATACAGGGGTTATCTGATATTTTCAGTCAATGTCAATATTCCATTAACTCACCCGAAGATGGCTATGAAGGCATTTTAAATATATCCTTTCCAAGGGTAAAAGCACAAGTTTTGATGCATCACCTGGAAGCTGAAAACATTATCGTATCGGTCGGTTCGGCCTGCTCATCACGAAAGAACGCATACAGCCATGTTCTAAAGGCCATGAAGCTTCCGAAGGAAAACATCGAAGGCGCCATTCGTCTCAGCTTTTCTGGCACGAATACACAAGAAGAAGCCATCCGGTTCTTAGAGGCTATTCGAAAAATCGTTCCCGCAATCCGGTATTGAGGAGAGTATTATGAACACAGTCATACTTGTACGCTATGAAGAAATATTTCTAAAGGGGCTGAACAAACCCGCTTTTGAAGGAAGACTTATCAAAAACATGAAAAAGGTTCTGAACGGTCTGGGTCCAGTCGATGTGTTTAAGGCTCAGAGCAGAATTTATGTGGAGCCTGAGAATGAAGATTACCCGTTGGATGAAGCCATAAAGCGCCTTGCAGGGGTGTTCGGCATCGCCTCGGTCAGCCCGGTATTAAAGTTGGAAACCGATAAGGAAATTATCTATGAAAGATCGGTCGAGATGGTTCAGAACATTGTCAAAAGAAACAGATATAAAACCTTTAAGGTGGAGACGAGACGTGCGGATAAAAGATTTCCAATGAACTCGATGGAGGTTTCCAGAGAACTGGGAGGCATTATTCTACAAAAGGTACCCGAATTGAATGTGAATGTGACAGAGCCAGACTTTATCCTGCATGTTGAAATCCGGGAATACACCTATATCTATTCGGAAATTGTACCCGGTGTGAAAGGGCTGCCAGTTGGTTGCAACGGTCAAGCAACACTGCTGCTTTCAGGGGGGATCGATTCTCCCGTTGCAGGATGGATGGTGGCAAAGCGGGGAGTGCGTTTGGAAGCGGTTCATTTCTATAGTTACCCCTATACAAGTGAACGTGCTAAAGATAAGGTGATCCGGCTTGCAAACATTCTGTCCCGGTATACACTGGGTTTGCGACTGCATATTGTTCCTTTCACGGAAATTCAGCTTGCTATCAATCAGCAATGTCCCAAGGAATATCTTACCATTATCATGAGAAGGTTTATGATGAAGATCACCGAACGAATTGCACAACAAAACGGCTCACTTGGCTTGGTAACAGGTGAAGCCATCGGCCAGGTTGCCAGCCAGACGCTGGAAAGCTTGCTTGTTACAAACAGTGCGGTAACCATGCCGGTATACAGGCCCTGTATTGGTATGGATAAAAATGAAGTCGTAGAACTGGCCCGTAAAATAGATACCTATGAAACCTCTATTCTTCCCTATGAAGATTGCTGTACGGTATTTGTGGCGAAACATCCGGTAACAAAACCCCAGCTTGAAAAAACCATTGCCTATGAATCCGTTCTGGATATCGAGGGGCTGATTGATAAAGCCCTTAAGGAAACCGAAGTCATCAACATCCAGTGAATATAGGAAAGAGAGGCAGGAGAACCGTTATTGGAGACCATCCGAACGAAAAGCCTGCCTTTCTTGTTCATCTCATATTTATAGCACGCAGGAATAATATATATTGGTGATGGTTATGAACTTCCTGCGAAGAAACTGTGCAGATCCACGGAAAAAAATCTTTATTTCGATATTCATAATCCTTCTTATATTCCTGTCTGCCTACACGTATTCTTTTTTGTGTCAGGACACGATATATGCGGGAATTAGTGTGGATGGCGTGTATGTCGGGGGCTTAACACGTGAGGAAGCCCTTGGCGTTCTACGCAGTAAAAAGGATATTATTCTTCCGAAAGATGGTATTCTTATGATAACACCTAAAAAAATATACAGGCTGCCGTTTCATGATATCAACTATGAAGCCGAATATGGAAAAGCTTTGGATGAAGCTTACTCAAAAGGGCGCGAAGGGAATATCTTTCAACGGATGCACGAAATCTGGAGCATAAGGAATCGTCTGCAAATCGTTGCACAAATGCGTTACAATAAAGAAAAAACAGCCAAAATATTGGATAGTATACGTTTAGAAACCGAGAGAAAACCCAGGAATGCAACGATTTCGGTTCGTAGCGGTAAAATTCAGTTGACACCGCATCAAACCGGTATGATAATGGATATTGAAAAAAATCTTGAAATCGTGGAGGAATCTTTACTCGGCAGGACATATGAAGATGTTGCGTTGAGCGTGCTTGAAACAGTACCCGACATTACCATACAGATGATCGATAAAATCACGACCAGGCTTGGCACATTCAGTACATCGTTCAGTATTGTGAATGAAAACAGGGTACATAACATCAAAACCGCATGTAGTAAAATAGATCAGTATGTGATCCTTCCCGGGCAGGTGTTCTCAATGGATAAGGCACTGGGCGACAGAACCGCGGGGAATGGGTACAAACAGTCCAAGGTAATCGTCAATAACGAACTGGTGGATGGGATTGGCGGAGGTGTATGTCAGGTTACATCAACCTTTTACAACGCAGTTTTGTTGTCCGGGCTCGAAGTTGTTGAAAGAAGAAACCATACCTTGCCACTGTCATATATTGAGATCGGCCGGGATGCAACGATCTCACAAGGCTATATTGATTTTAAGTTTAGGAACAATCTTGGTTATGCCATCGTTGTCGAAGCCAAAACAGTTGGCAACCAGGTTATCATATCCATATGGGGCCGTGTGCCCGCGACCAACAACAAGATAAGGATTCGAACCAAAATTGTTGAAACAATTGAGCCCCAGGGCATTGATAAAATAACTGATCCATCTCTTAAACCCGGAGAGATCAAGATCATCCGAGAGGCTGTTCCAGGTTATAAAGTGGAGGTATACCGAGAGACTGTTGATTCTTCAGGAAAAGTGATTCATACCGAAAAGATATCGGTTGATAGATATAATCCACAAAGAAAAAAGATGAGGATATCCCCAATTACAGGGTTGGAGGAGATTGGGGATAAAAGTTAAACAACCCGGTCGTTAGCATGTGGAAAAAAATGAACAGCGAGAGTAATGGTATGGCAAATTTAAAACCTGTTTACAACTCAAAAATAACATGTCCCGTATGTGACAAGAATATCGAGGTTACAAAGGTACGATCCAAGTCCATTAGACTGATTGCACAGGATGAAGATTTTTGCCCTTATTATGAAGAATGTAACCCGATCTATTATGAAGCCTGGATATGCAGCTTTTGTGGTTATGCTGCCCACAACAGTGTTTTTGAAGATGCGAGTTTTATGGATCGCAAACTGGTTAACGAAAAGATTACACCAAAATGGTCAAGCCGTAGTTTTACCGGTGAGAGGGATATCGAACAGGCCCTCGATGCTTTCAAAATCGTATTGTATAATCTGGTGATCCGGCAAGCGCCATCCTTCGAATTCGCCAGAGTTTGTCTCAGGATTGCATGGCTATACAGGTATAAAGGTGATGCTGACGAAGAAAAAAGGTTCTTAAGGTATGCATATGATTACTACCAAAAGGCTTATAGCAACGAGCCGTTGGGTGGCGGCAAAATGGATGAATACTCCTGCATATACATTATCGGAGAGCTTGCCAGAAGGCTGGGTGAGCCTGAAGAAGCCTTGTCCTGGTTTGAGAGGATTATTTCTGCGGCAGGCCAGCCAGAGAAAAAGCAGAAGATTCTGCCCCGCCTGTTGGAGAACACCAGGGAACAGATACAGATGGTAAGGCAGGCCATGCAAACAGGAAAAAGAAGCGTATGATGAAAGAGGTGCTATATGGAAATCGGAAAACTACCAAACGAAGTATTACGCGCTTTGATATTGGATAAAATCAGAAACTCCCGAGATGAGATACTCATAGAACCAGCAGTCGGAGAAGACTGTAGTGCGATAGATTTTGAACATGAGTTATGTGTCATTTCTTCCGATCCGATCACAGGAACTGAAAATGAAATCGGATCGATTGCGGTTCATGTATCCTGTAATGATATTGCAGCAAGCGGAGCGGAGCCTGTCGGTATTATGGTCACCTTACTCATACCGCCAGACTCTTCCATGTCAAGTGTCGAAAAGATCATGCAGCAGCTTGCGAACACGGCTTCGTTATTAAATGTGGATATCATCGGAGGGCATACCGAAGTAACCGATGCGGTGAACCGGTTTGTAATCTCTGTTACGGCTATTGGTAAAACCAATGGCAGAAAGTTGGTCAGAACAGCAGGTGTGAAACCGGGTGACAGCTTTATCATGACGAAAACTGCAGGGCTGGAGGGTACAGCAATCATTGCGTTTGAGAACCAGAAGGAGTTGGCAAGCCAATTTGGAACTCAACTGGTGATCGATGCGAAGAAATTGCTCTCTCAGATTAGCGTTATAAAAGAAGGACTGATTGCAGCCAGGCATGGCGTCAGCGCAATGCATGATATCACCGAAGGCGGTTTGTTGGGCGCAGTTTGGGAGATGTGTGAAGCTTCCAATTGCGGCGCTGAAATAATAAAGGATTGTATACCGGTTCTTGACATCACCGATAAAATCTGTAATTATTATGATATTAACCCTCTGAAGCTTATCTCCAGCGGCTGTATGTTAATTGCAACCAGGGAAGGTTCTACACTGGTTGACAAGCTTCAGGATGAAGGCATCCAGGCTGCGATTATCGGAACGGCAACCGAAAAAAAGAGTCGGATTTTAGTTACCGAATCCGGAGGTATCATGATCCCATCACCGAAGTCGGATGAATTGTACAAGGTAAAAAAAAGGCAGGGGTCTTAAGAGCATTTGATAACCGATAGCTGCTTTAGAGATGAAGCGTAGTTTCCCTTATGCACAGCTATATCTCAAGTATATGGTGTGAGCAGTTACTATAGAAATGAACTATGGGGGTAAGTATGGATATTTTCATTGCTGTAATGTTGTTTATTACAGGCCTTGTTATGGGTTCCTTTTTCAACGTGGTTATTTTCCGTGTTCCAGAGGGAAAATCCATTGTCAAGCCCCGTTCATCCTGTGGTAATTGTGGTACTGCTTTACAACCAATTGATTTGGTTCCCGTGTTCAGCTTCATTTTCCTGAAGGGGAAATGCAGGTATTGTAAAACACCAATTTCTTGGCAATACCCATTGGTTGAGCTACTCACCGGCCTTTTATATGTTACATTGTTTCTGAAATATGGGTTATCTGTTGAACTCTTTTCTGCTGGCTTTTTAATGTCAGTTCTTTTAATTACATTCTTTATCGATCTGAAGCATCAAATCATTCCAAACGGGCTTGTCTTAACCGGTTTGATAGGTGGTGCCGTGCTGTTTATCCTGCGATTTTGGGTTTCAGACGCAATCCTGGATGGTGCTGCATGGTATTCACCCATTTTAGGCATGGCTGTTACCGCGGGCTTTCTGTTCCTTATCGCCATATTGGGCAAGCTGATATACAAGACAGACGCGATGGGGATGGGCGATGTGAAAATTTTCCTGCCAATAGGGTTGTTTCTGGGGATGAAGCTTGGCATTATGGCAATGATATTCTCAGTTTTCATTGGCGGTCTGGCCGGTTTGTTCCTAATCCTCACAAAGCTGAAGGATCGGAAAAGCCAAATACCCTTCGGCCCATTTATTGTGGTGGGCACCTTTCTCGCTCTGCTGTTTGGGCAGGACGTACTGATGTGGTATTTGGGGAATTTGTAATCGATATTCAATCAATACCTGTCTGTGAATAATTCAATAAGCGCTTTCACGAAAAGATTGCACTGCATGGTTAAAGCAAAGTCCTGACCAGTTGCTATATCATCATAATCATTCAGATTCATTGATATACGTATTTTTGTTGCAGAATATTCGGCATTATATTCCATATGTCTGTTTGTTTCAACAAATTTATACAAAAATTGTGATTCTTACTCTTGACAATTCGAAGGAATATGATTATAGTATACCTATATTTATTCCGTTAGGAGGGTTGTACAAATGTTTAAGAATATGCTCCAAAAGAGAAAAAGAAATGAAAAAGGATTTACCCTGGTTGAGTTAATGGTTGTTGTTGTTATTATCGGCGTGCTGACTGCGATCGCTGTTCCCGTGTATAATAATGCGACATCAAAAGCAAAGCTGAATGCTATTGCGGCAAACTTAAGGATTATCAATGGCGCGATCAGCCAGTACCAAATG
>JAAYKJ010000015.1 GCA_012522505.1 Clostridiaceae bacterium | reverse complement strand
GACATCATCTTCATTCAAAGTTGACGTTATCGAAACGTGTAATGTTGCCACATGTTTGTCAGCGTATTGAGCCGCAATTTCGTGATATCTATCGTACTTTATGGAGTAAAACCAGCAGCCAATACTAATTGTTGCAAGCACAAGGATAAATATCAAATGGAGTACTCCATCGTTTGGTAACCCCGGAATTTTCCTCCAAAAAAGACCGACATATGTAAGTAACACTAATGCGAATGCGAGTAGATAACGCGCTTTGATATCCGGCAGGCTGCCTTTTTCTTTGTAATACCTTAATAAGATGGCATTGCTCAATAATGATGCTGTAATGTCAAACATTACCAACATAAGAACAGTAACTGGCTCTTTAAAAACATAACAAAGGACTGGGATAACTAATAAATTCCGAGCAGAGTATCTCACAATCTTGAGCAGATAATAAGTTTTCGGATTAATCTGAAAAAAAGAAAGAAATGGATAATCTTTTTCAGGGAGATGAAAGACAACAGATTGCAGGAAGGATGGCGCCAAACAGGAAATTAGCAAGTACAGCGACTGGCGGACTTCCGGACTGATTGAATAACCAAAAGTTTTTGAGCTTGTTAATAAATCTGGAATGTACACAATAAGTAACAATACAAACGCGTTGCTACCAATGATGTCTTTTATTATTTCTATAAGGAATCCAATAATTCCGATTACATTCTTCAGTTTTTCGTTTTTATAAAATTGAGAGACTTCTAACCTCTTTAAAAACGGAATTCTACTAATAGAATAAAATAGACTATTCGCACTCATGAGTGTGACTATTTTTGAATAGAAATAGATATTCCGCATCACTCCTCATCCTTTAAGGCTTCCATGATATAGGGTTCAAAACCTTCGTGGGCAAATGAATCAAAGGGAGGATGAATCAAAATTCCCTTTTTCAATAAATAGACCTCATCACTAATGTCAACGGCTAATTGCAAAAGGTGGGTTGCCATCAGGATAATATGATCGCTTTTCATCTCTACGAGGACTTGTTTGATATCATGGGAAACGATAATGTCAAAAGAAGACAGTGGTTCGTCTAGTAATAAAATCCTGGGGTTTCGGAGTAAACAACAAAGTAGTTGAATCTTATTCTGCATGCCATATGAATAATTCTTAATCAGGTTATGTCTGTCTTTATTGCTAATTCTTACCAGGTCAAAATAATAATTCTCCTTCTCAGATTGAATTTCGTTATCTGCCCTCATCTTTAGAAAATAATGAATAAATTCATAGCCGGTTAAATATTCGGGCAACATAGGCGATGCCGACACCATCCCAACATCATCAAACCCAATCGGTTGCAAAACACCTTGCTCGCTTAACAGAATCTTTCCGCTCTGGTATCGGAGATTTCCGCTAATGCAATTAAACAGTGTGGTTTTTCCAGAGCCATTTCTGCCGATGATTGAATAAATTCCCCCCTCCCTGAATGATGCATTCACACCGCATAATACAGGTGTTTTACTATAGCTTTGGTAGATATCTTTGAGAATCAATTCCATCTGTTTATCCTATAGAAATAGAAACCACCTGATTATTACCATGTATCAAGGTCACTAGTCAAGCGGTTTCTAACTAATTATTAAGTATTCTTCTTTTCACATAATCCCAATAGTGATAATACTGTTCCTTATATAAATAGATACACATAAGAAAGCTCTCCCGCCGCAGGCGGGATCACCGCCCACCCAGCGGATACTTAAACCGATCAATTATAGTCGTTATTCGAGGATATCGTCAAGCAAAATCAGCAAAATCTCACTCATGGGTTTCAAGGATTACCATGCATATTGGACAATAAAGATAAAAGGAAATAAT
>JAAYKJ010000145.1 GCA_012522505.1 Clostridiaceae bacterium | reverse complement strand
TTGATTGGGAGAGCCTGAAACTGATATTTGAAGAGAAAGACGGAAGCTGGTACCTTGTCGGAATCGTTCATGATCAATGGACAATCTAACTATCTGAAAAAGGAAGTTCCTCCACCCCTCGCAACCTTACCCCCCCTAGTGAGAGCGAGGGTGGAGGATTGATTTATCTTCAGGGTCTATCTGCCATCATTGCAGCAACAACACCTACTGGTTATTGTTATGACAAACCATATCCAGCACAATGACCAGTGACAGGATGAACGCTGCATTTTCATTGTCGGAAACAGAGACACCATAGGTATCAGAAAAGGAAAACCACTTTTTTGAAACGATGGCAGCCGGAGCCCCATTCTTAAAAACAGTAAAATCATAGGCAAAAAAATTACCATCTATATTAAAATCACCATAAGCACTTGTAATGTCGAAGGAGGGCCTGAATAAGGTAAATGCTCTTTTAACGTGGGCCATGGGGGTACCGTTCTGGTAGATCGTGTATTGGGGCAAAAAGTGAAAGAGCCGCTGCTCAATGTAAAACAGTTCTCTATCCTGCATATCGGTTAAGGTTAGTTTGTTTCCAAAAGAAAAAACCCTTCCTGTAACCTTAAAGCAATCCTCTCCAAATTCATTTTTTATCAGGAAACTGTCCCTAAACGAAAATATTTTTTGTCGAATCATGTATTTCATCGCATAATCTCCTTTTTATTCTATTTTATCAGGTTGTGGCAGTTAGCTCAATAAGAGCACGCAACGTGAACTGGATATTTTGCAGAAGGGATCCATCGCAACCCATTATTATTCGGTTAGCGGCATCCAAAGCCTTATTTTCGGACACACTAAAATTATTAATTCTCAAGTGAACTCCAGAAAATACAGTGCTTCGCTTAAATCATAAGGAGGAGGGCATATGAACAAAGACCAGTTAAAACATTTTAAACATCTGCTGCAACAGCATCGGGAAGAGCACGCGAATATTGTGAACGATATGATTGATGGCACCCTGGGGGATTACCGCAACACAGAAGACACCGAACTGTCCAGATATGACAACCATCCTGCGGATGCATCAACAGATCTTTATGATGCAGAACAACAGGCAGCTTTAAGAAGCAATCATGAATTTATTATGCGCGAGATAGATGATGCTCTGGAAAGAATTAAAAAAAACACTTACGGGCGCTGTGAGCTCTGTGGTAAGCAGATTGATCCGAAACGCTTGGAGATAATCCCAGACACAAGAAACTGTATAAATTGCGAGATATCCGAAGAACATGAAATCAGACTGGATAAGATCAGCAAACATGCTCACCGGCCAGTAGAGGAAGATGTTTTGGAGAAGGTCATGCGAGGACACCATGACAGCAGCAGGGATGAACCCTATGACGGCGAACAGGCGCTGGAGGAGGTATTGTCCTTTGGTTCGTCGGATACCCCGCAGGACGGAGCGCCTCTTGGAAACAGACAGGATGCTGCCGCCAATGGCAGATCAGTCCATGATACAGAAGATATTGAACAGATCACCAACGAAATGTATAAACGTCAATTGACATAGCAAATTATGTTTAACTGTATATGACAAGAAGTCCCCCGCCTCTTAAGGTGGTGGGAGTATGTCACGCTTGCTGTTAACTGCGACAGCAGGCTTTTTTCATTTCAGAAGAATGTTATTGATTGAAAGGCCATATATTGAATAAGAACAACCCTTCGATGGATGACGCCGATCACGCCCGGGATCAGTTAACCAGAAGCGTAAAGGAAATTTGCATGGGACAGCTGAACACAGTAGCCCCGCCAATGCTTGCCAACCGGTTCAATCTGCGAATCATTCATAAAGGCTTTATGAGCAAAAAGACGCTGAAACAAAACACGATAATCTTAACCATAGCCGGCCTGATCGTTAAGATCATTGGCTTTATTTACCGGATATATATTGCAAATTTCATTGGTGCAGAGGGAATGGGGCTTTACCAGCTAGTTCTGCCCGTATACAATCTGGTGCTGTTGGGGCTTACTGCGGGCGTCGGAATCGCTGTTTCACGACTGGTCGCAGAGGAAACCGCAAGAGGAAACCATAAAAATGCTGCCCGGGTTGCCTTCTTTTCCGGTTCGGTGGTTTTTGTCGCTGCTACCGCAGTGGTCACAGCTTTATATATAAATCTCGATTTTGTAGTTAATATTCTTATTGGCGATATCAGGACAAAAAGCGCATTGCTATGGATACTGCCATCCATTCCACTTGTTGCGGCAATTACCGCCTTGAAGGGGTACTTTTATGGGAAACAGGAGGTTGTCCCCAACGCTGTTTCGCAAGTGATCGAACAGGTTACAAAACTTGTTGTGGTATACATGATTGCACAAGTGTTTGCATATGGGGATATGGAAAGGAAATGCCTGTTTGCGACGATTGGTATGGTTACCGGTGAGATTGCCAATGTGCTTGTGGTTTATATTGCTTTTCAATTCCGCAGGGGAAAGAAAGGGACCAAACCGGATGAGGTTCTTATTCGAAAACGGGAAATCGGAAGGTCAATTCTAAGAATATCGATGCCGATCACAGCAAATCGTTTGATTCTCTCCCTTCTGGGAACAGTCGAATTTTTATGGATTCCCCAGCGTTTGGCAATCTATGGCCTAACGAAAGCCGAGGCTCTTGCCGAATATGGGAAGCTAACCGGAATGGCAAGCCCGGTGATCATGTTTCCTTCGATGCTGACAGCTGCCCTTGCAACGGCGTTGGTCCCAGCCATTGCAGAGGCAGTAGCCATGAAAAGGATGCATGGCGCCAACCGACAGATTTCCCGTTCTATACGGGTGACTCTGGTTATGGGTTTCCTTTTCACCAGTATCTTTGCCAGCTTTGCATATGAAATATCCGATACGATTTATCCCGGGCAGAATGTAGGGCATATGATGTTCATGCTTTCATTCACGGGTTTGGTTTTCTACCTTCAGCAAACGCTGTTCGGCATACTGAATGGATTGGGAAAAGAAAAGGAAACCTTAAAACACTCCATGGTAACCAGTGTGCTTCGACTGAGCTTTGTCTGGTTTGGAATACCACTTTCTGGTATGAATGCTTATTTGGTTGCACTTGTATTCAGCAGTTTGGTTGGTGCTGCGCTAAATTTGCGTACTACCATGAAAACTACAGGAATGTCGATAGAGCTTGGCGATTGGCTGGTTAAGCCGTTAGTAGCAGCAGGGGCCGGAGTTCTTGCTGCTCCTGTAGCAAAAATGCTCGCATCTTCCATATTCAATCAACAAATCTTGGTTCTGATGGTATCCGGGGTAATAACCGGTGGATTGATGGTGTCAATCCTCATCTTGCTGGGCGTGTTCGATCTGAAAGATATACGGCAGATGCTTCCGGTTAGTATTGATAAATACCGGAAACTATGACGCACAAGTCATATAAAGATTCATTGGATTGCCTCTGCAAAGGCGATATTAATGAAAAAACTTGAAAATAAAAGCAATAGTGAGAATTCGAGAGCTATTTAAACGAGATGAGAGGTGAATAAACATATAGGTCAAAGATAGTCAAAAACAAAGATTGATATTTCGCATAAGATACCTTAGAATAATCACATAAGGTCAAAGATAGTCAAAGATAAACAATTTAATTTTCTGAAAACTTGATGGAGGTGTTTGTAATGTTTAGTTTGGTACCATTTTCAAGAAAAAATACAGGATTAACGAGAAGGGGTGACTTCTGGGGCATAGACAGATTCTTCGATGATTTCTTCAATAACTCTTTCTTCGGAACCTGGAGCAATTCCCCTGTTAAGGCAGACGTTCGGGAAACCGAAAACGAATGGATAATCGATGCAGAAATTCCCGGAGTAGATAAAGAAGATATTCAGGTTGACTTAAATGATGGTTACTTAACCATTTCAGTTGAGCAAAACAATGAAGTGAATGAAGAAAATGAAAACTATATCCGCAGGGAAAGAGCTTATGGCAGCTATAAAAGATGCTTCTATGTTGATGATGTGAAAGAAGATGAGATCAAGGCGACCTATAAGAACGGTGTTCTTTCGCTGACAGTACCGAAAACAAAGCCAACAAAAAAGCAAGGCATAAAAATCGACATTCAATAAACGGGCAGATGATTGCCCGGCCGTAAAGGCCTTTTTATACAAAGGAGCTAATCGGGATTTTCTCCCGTTTAGCTCCTTTCAGACGTTTAGGCAAATTCCCATCAGTTCTGTCTGAACTTTACACAAAAAATCACACGATTCTGTAAAAACCATCCATTCTTGTTTTAGATCGAATAGATAGGGGAATAACTAAAAAAGAGGGCCGTCTTTATCATGTTCAAGAAAGGATGATGGATAAATGATACAGGTGAAAGACAATATATATTGGCTGGGTTTGAGGGACTGGGACCTAAGGAGGTTTCACGGTCATGAACTTTCCACCCACCGCGGATCTACTTATAACACGTATTTGATCCGCGATGAAAAAACCATCCTGGTGGATACCGTATGGACACCCTATAAGGATGAATTTCTGGACCTTCTTGAAAAAGAAGTGGGTATCAACAATATTGATGGTATTGTAATCAATCACAATGAGCCTGATCACGGGGGATGCCTGGAAGCGTTGATGGATAAAATCCCCAACGTACCAATCTATTGCTCGAAGAAGGGCGTGGATATCATCAAAGGACATTTCCACAAGGATTGGAACTTTGTACCCGTGAAAACGGGCGATAGGATCAACATAGGAAAAACCGACATGCTTTTTGTGGAGATGACCATGATTCACTGGCCGGACAGTATGATGACCTATTTGACCGAATCGGGTGTTCTGCTTTCCAACGATGCATTCGGCCAGCACTACTGCTCCAAAAGCATATTTATGGATGAAGCAGATGAATGTGAGGTTTACCAGGAGGCATTCAAATACTATGCCAATATCCTGGCTCCGTTCACGCCGTTGATCCGGAAAAAAATTGCCGAGGTGAAGGCGCTGAACCTTCCCATTGAGGTGATTGCTCCCAGCCATGGTGTGATATGGAGAAAGAATCCGATGCAGATCATTGAAAAATATGATCTTTGGGCGGATCAATATGATGAGGGGTTTGTTACCATCGTTTATGATACGATGTACAACGCGACCAAGAAAATGGCGGAGGCAATTGCAAAGGGTCTTGACAACAGGGGCGTACCCAGCAAGCTTTATAACAGTGCTTCTTCCGACGTGTCTGATATCATCACCGAGCTATTCCGTTCAAAAGGGATTTTGCTTGGAAGCTGTACGGTAAATAACAGCTATTTGCGCTCTTTATCGGGAATAGTTGATTCAATAAAAGGCCTTAAATTAAAGGGTAAGAAGGGTGCGGCATTCGGAAGCTATGGGTGGAGCGGAGAAGCTCCAAAACATCTCTCTGAAGGCTTGAAAGACGCAGGGGTAAATGTAGAGATGGAGCCTGCTGTGTGCAAATACCAACCCACGCCAGAAGATATTGAAGATTATATCCGTTTTGGAGAATCGTTTGCTGAAAAGCTTGGGTAATAGGCATGCAAAGGCTTTTCAATATTTGAAAAAAATCCTGAACGACAAGTCCACCATCCGGGGAATGGACATTGTGAGGCCGTATATTGAAAAATAGCCAATGATGAGTTTCAAACATAACCACGGTACGGTTAGCTAACCCGAACAATAGCGGACGAGTTATCATTTCAATCGGTGCCTGAAAGTGATAAAATAGAGGGGAGAGTTACCGTACCGAGGCTGTTGTGAGGATGAGAAAGAGGATTATTTTTCATATAGATGTGAACTCTGCTTTTCTAAGCTGGGAAGCGCTGGAACAGCTTAAGAATGGTAGTGATGTTGACCTGCGCACCATTCCCTCCATCGTTGGAGGAGATCCATCCAAAAGACATGGTATTGTCCTGGCCAAATCCATCCCCGCCAAAAAATTCGGAATTGTTACCGGTGAGCCGGTTTTCCAGGCGATCAGAAAATGTCCGGATCTGACCATTGTCCCTCCCTCGCACCATATATATGCACAGCAGTCTAAAGCGATGAGCGACCTACTTCTTTCTTACACCCCGGATATCGAGAAATTCAGCATTGATGAATGCTTTATGGATACTACTGGTCTTCGGTTGCGCTATGGGGAGGATTATATGGCCCTCGCCCGGGAAATAAAAGACAAGATTCGCGATAAACTGGGGTTTACGGTGAACATCGGGATTTCCGAGAACAAGCTTCTGGCCAAAATGGCCTCGGATTTTCAAAAGCCCGATCGGATACACACGCTTTTCCCGGAAGAGATTCAGGAAAAAATGTGGCCTCTGCCAGTAACACAGCTGTATATGGTGGGCAAAGCCTCTGCGTCGAAATTCAACAGAATGGGGATTAAAACCATTGGTGATCTGGCAAACACAAAACCCGATCTGTTGGAACAGCAATTCAAGAAATACGGGTCGATGATATGGAACTATGCAAACGGATTGGACGATTCTCCGGTTCAATCACAGGAAATGGATGCGAAGGATCTAAGCAATGAAACAACCGTAAGCTTTGATATCACCGACAAAGAAACTGCTCGATTATATATCCTGTCACTTAGTGAAACGGTTGGAATGCGTCTTCGTAAAGCAGGGCTCCATGCTGGTGTGGTGGCAATTCACTTAAAAAACAGTGACTTTGAAACATACTCCAGACAGAAAAAGCTTGAAAATGCTACCCAGGATACCAATACCATTTTTTCTGTTGCATCCGCACTCTTTGAACAGGCTTGGAAGCGAGATCCGATAAGGTTAATTGGGGTTGCTACATCGCAGTTGCAAAGAAATCCGGTAAAGCAGCTTGATATGTTTGATCTTACCGGCACAAAACAGACAGACAGGGTTAGGCTGGAGGAGAGCATTGATAAAATCCGTGAAAAATTTGGTCATGATTATGTCACCCGGGGGTCATTGCTTCATTTTCGTCAGAACCAAGAAAAGAACAAGTAACAAAAAATATAGGGTATCACCCGAGCCGAACTATGCAGCACTTGCAAATGAAGCGTAGTTTCCGATATGCACAGATATATCTCAAGTATATTGAGTGTTAACAGTAAAAAAAGATCGGAAAAATATGAAAAAAAGATTGTGAATTTATTGACAATCTTTTTTGTTTCAGTTATAATAGAGACAGAAATAGTGCTGAATGTTACAATCGTTTCATAGGATAACGTAACAACAGCATATATTATTTACATAGCATTGTTAAAATTTTAACAAGCATTAATGGATAGAAATGCAGGAAAAGGAATGATTGCGATGAAAGATGAAAACAAAACTGCCGAGGTCATACCGGAGAAGGCCATTGAGAATAAAGATAATTCGAAAAAAACCCAAAAAGGAGGGATAGAGATGAAGAATTTGAAAGAGAAAAAATTTGATCCGTCAGAACTGGTAAACAGGCTGGTAGCCAATGCAGAAGTGGCACTAAAAGAGTATATGAAGCTGGATCAGGAAAAGGTTGATAAAATTGTTCACGGAATGACGCTGGCGGGGCTGGATAACCATATGAGCCTTGCGAAGCTTGCTTATGAGGAAACCGGCAGAGGGGTCTTTGAAGACAAGGTTATCAAAAATATTTTTTCTACGGAATATATCTACCATAGCATCAAAGATGAAAAGAGCGTGGGGATTATAGAAGAAAACGATCTGGAAGGTTATGTGGAAGTCGCAGAGCCTGTGGGTGTTGTTGCAGGGGTTACTCCGGTAACGAATCCTACCTCAACGACAATGTTCAAATCTCTAATTTGCGCCAAAACCAGAAACCCCATAATCTTTGCCTTCCATCCCTCTGCACAGAAATGTTCAAGAGAGGCAGCGAGAATTCTGCGGGATGCCGCGGTAAAAAATGGAGCACCCGAATATTGTATTCAGTGGATAGAAACGCCATCTCTCGAGGCAACATCCACACTAATGAACCATCCTGGTGTTTCCTTAATTCTCGCAACAGGCGGAAGTGGCATGGTGAAATCTGCTTATAGCGCTGGAAAGCCTGCTTTGGGTGTAGGTCCTGGAAATGTTCCATGCTATATCAACAAGAACGTTGATCTGGAGCGGGCCTGTACAGATCTGATCATCTCGAAGACCTTTGACAATGGTATGATTTGTGCTTCTGAACAAGCGGTCATTGTTGACAAAGAGATATCAGAAGAATTTGAGAGGATCATGACCTATTATGGCTGCTATTTTCTGAATGAACAGGAAACCGGGCTGATCACAAAATATGTGATCAACCTGGATAAAATGGCGGTTAATCCTGCTGTTGTGGGGAAGCCCGCGGCACAAATCGCTAAAAATGCCGGGATTACAGTACCGGATGATACGAAAATACTGCTTGCAAAGCTTCCGAAGCCATCCAGGGAATACCCATTGTCTTTGGAAAAGCTTTCTCCCGTTCTTGCGTATTTTATCTGTAAAGACGAGAAGCAGGGCTTTGAATACGCTTCTGCAATGCTTGAGTTGGGAGGCCTTGGCCATTCCGCCGTAATTCATTCCAACGATGAAAAGCTTTGCAGGGAATATGGAAGCGCCATGAAGGTGGGAAGAATTATTGAAAATTCACCTTCCTCGCAGGGAGCAATCGGTGACATCTATAACACCAATACGCCGTCGCTTACGCTTGGGTGTGGATCATTCGGCAGAAATTCCACCACCTCAAACATCTCGTCAGTCAATCTTCTGAACAAGAAGAGAATTGCGCAAAGGAGAGTTAATATGCAATGGTTTAAGATTCCCCCGAAGATTTATTTTGAAAAGGGATCGATAGAATACCTGAAGCATATGCCGAATATTACCCGAGCATTTATTGTGACAGACCCGACAATGGTAAAGCTCGGTTATGTAGACAAAGTTTTATATTTCCTGCGTAAACGTCAGAATTATTGCCATAGTGAAATATTTTCAGAGGTTGAGCCCGATCCGTCGGTGGATACAATCCAAAGAGGGGTTAGGTCCATGAACAATTTTCAACCCGATGTAATCATTGCCATTGGTGGTGGCAGCGCAATCGATGCGGCGAAAGGGATGTGGCTGTTTTATGAAAATCCTGAAACCTCGTTTGACGGCTTAAGGCTGAAATTCATGGATATCCGTAAAAGAGCATTCCAGTTTCCGAATCTAGGCAAGAAATCCCAGCTTGTTGCAATACCCACAACCTCCGGTACAGGTAGCGAGGTGACCTCTTTCTCGGTAATAACCGATAAGAAAAACGGCAATATCAAGTATCCTCTGGCAGATTATGAATTAACGCCGGATGTGGCCATCATTGACCCGCAGTTTGTCAGTACGATGCCAAAATCCATTACAGCGGATACTGGAATGGACGTCCTCACCCATGCTATTGAAGCCTATGTATCTGTTCTTGCATCGGATTACACCAACGGGCTGGCCATGAAAGCCATCGAGCTGATCTTCAAATACCTTCCCCGAAGCTATGACAATTGTAAGGATGAGGTGGCCAGAGAGAAGATTCACAATGCATCCTGTATTGCTGGAATGGCTTTTACAAACGCATTTTTGGGGATCAATCATTCCCTTGCCCACAAGCTTGGCGGAGAATTCAACATTCCCCATGGAAGAGCCAACGCGATATTGCTGCCCCATGTGATCCGGTATAACGCCCAGATCCCGACCAAGTCCACCATTTTTCCGAAGTACGGAAAATATGTTGCCGCTTACCGGTATGCGCAGATATCCAGGCAGCTGAATCTTGGTGGAGCAACTGAAGAGGAACAGGTGGACGCCTTGGCAACTGCTGTTGAAAACCTAATGATAAGCTTGAACATCCCCATGAGCATCAAGGAGTGCGGCGTGGATGAAAATGAATTCCTGGCAAAAGTTCCGTCATTGGCAGAACGTGCATTTGAGGACCAATGCACTACCGCAAGCCCTCGTTATCCGCTGGTAAGCGAACTGGAAGAAATCTACCGCAAAGCATATTACCGAAAGGCATAGTGTTTTTGCAATGAACAAATGTCCATGCAGCGCGAGCAGGCTGCATGGACATTGTGATCACGGGTGAAAAACAGACAGTATGGACATATCGGTTTGACTAAAATAATGGAATAACTGCGCCTTCATAGGTTTCACTGATAAAGTTTTTTACCTTATCGCTTTTTAAGGCTTTCACCAGTGCCTGGATGGCCTCATTGTTTTCGTTGCCTTCTTTCACAGCGAGAATGTTCCCGTAGGTCTGAGCGGCTTCCGAATCTTTATCTTCAACGGCAAGAGCATCTGTACCCACCTTTAAACCAGCCTGGATGGCATAATTTCCGTTGATAACCCCCAGATCTACATCGGAAAGGGCGCGCGCGATTTGTGCTGCTTCAATTTCCATAATCACTAAATTTTTCGGGTTGGACGCAATATCCAGGATGGTGGCAGTGAAGCCAACACCTTCTTTTAATTCAATCAAACCCTGTGCCTCTAAAAGATACAATGCTCTCGCCTCGTTGGTACCATCGTTTGGAACGGCGATGACAGCACCATCGGGTAGATCGTCAAGTGATTTTGTCTTTCCCGGATAAATTCCAAACGGTTCATAATGAATGGCGGCAACCGAGACAAGATGGGTGTTTTTTTCGGCGTTGAAATCCGTCAGGTAAGGCAAATGCTGAAAATAGTTCGCAGAAAGTTCGCCGCTTTCGGTAGCGGTATTGGGAATCACATAATCATTGTACTCAATAATTTCAAGGGTATAACCCTCTTCGGCCAGGATCTCTTTTGCAATCTCGAGAATTTCAGCGTGGGGGGTTACACTTGCACCCACCTTAAGGGTTTTGCTGCTGCCAGTTTTGCTGCACCCTGCAAACAATCCGATAGCTACCACAATGGTCAGTAAAACAATTATAAATTTTTTCATCATTCTTCTCTCCTTTTGAATTTTTATTTTATTCGTCTATCACTTATTTTGGCGATTCTCATCCCAAGTTCTTGAAATATCTGAACAATGATGACCAACAACAGCACGGTCAGCATCATAACATCATTTTGATATCGGTAATAGCCATAATTGATTGCAATGGCCCCAAGCCCGCCACCTCCAACGAAACCAGCCATGGCTGAATATCCGAGGATGGTTGTAATGGCAATTGCAGCACCCATGATTAAAGATGGCTTTGCTTCGGGTAGGAGTACCTTATAAATAATCTGAAAAGGTGAACTGCCCATCGAATGTGCGGCCTCTATCACACCGCTGTCCACTTCCTTCAGGGAGGATTCAACCATTCTTGCAATAAAGGGCGAGGCTGCCACAACGAGTGGAACGATAGTTGCAGTTGATCCAATGGTTGTTCCGACGATTGCCCGAGTGAACGGCAGGATTGCGACCAATAAAATAAGAAACGGGACAGAACGCAGAAAATTGATAATAAAACCCAGAACCTTGTTGAAAACCGGCATTCGGAATACTCCATTCTTGTCGGTCACGCAGAGCAGCACCCCAAGGGGCAGACCGAAGACATAGGACAGGGCAGTGGAAACAACTGTCATATAAAGCGTTTCAGCAATACCGTTACCCAATAATTCAAACATTCAGCTCCTCCTCCTTATAATAAATTCTTTTATGATCAAGGTAAGATAGCACCCTCGCTATAGAAGCCTCTTCATCTGGAAGCTGTATAAGCATTTCGCCATATGCCTTCCCGTCGATAGATTTCGTGTTTGCAAACAGGATATTCACCGCTGTCTTGCATTCCAGCGCAATGTTTGAAATGATGGGCTCAAATGCAGAATTACCGTCAAAGATAAGGCGTAAACAACGTTTGCCGGTAACAGCCAAAATTTCATTTCCCTTAGGCAGAATCAGCTGTTTGGCAATTTCTGATCTGGGCCTAAGAAATATCTCCTTAACATCGCCCGTCTCAACAATTCTGCTGTGGTCAATCACAGCAAGCCGGTGGCATATTTGTTCAATGACCTGCATTTCATGGGTGTTAATGACAATGGTCACACCAAGAGTGCGGTTGATGCTTTGCAGTGGATCCAATATGGAGCGGGAGGTAGTCGGATCCAATGCACGGGTTACTTCATCACAGAGCAAGACCTTGGGGTTGGTTTGCAAGGCTGTGGCGATGGCGACACGGTGTGTTTGACCCC
>JAAYKJ010000014.1 GCA_012522505.1 Clostridiaceae bacterium | reverse complement strand
GGTATAGTCGATGATGTTTCCCATACTTCCCTGCGTGAAGAAGACATCGTAGAAACGACTCCTCATGGAACCATCAGCTGAAAATTTTGGGGCCTTGGTTCTGACGGTACCGTTGGTGCAAATAAAGCGGCCATAACCATTATCGGAGATAAAACAGATCTTTATGCCCAGGGTTACTTCTCTTATGACAGTAAGAAGTCGGGCGGATCTACAGTTTCCCATCTACGGTTCGGTCCCAAACCAATCCGTTCTCCATATCTTGTTTACGATGCAGATTATATCGCCTGTCATAACCCCTCCTTTGTGCATCACTTCGATCTGCTGAAAGGGCTGAAAAAGAAGGGTACGTTTGTCCTGAACTGTCAATGGAGCAGGCAGGAGTTAGAAGATAAGCTGCCAGCATCGATGAAGCGGTTCATTGCTGAAAAAGAAATTGATTTTTATATCATCAATGCCATCCATATTGCCCGGGAAGTTGGTTTGGGAAACAGAATTAATATGATCATGCAGACCGTGTTTTTCAAACTGGCAAAGATCATTCCGGTTGAAGAAGCAATTGCGTATCTGAAGGATTCAGTGGAGAAAACTTATGGAAGAAAGGGTCAAAAGATTGTTGATATGAATAAGGCTGCCATTGATCAGGCTATCGAAGCCCTGGTTCGTGTGGAAGCGCCTGAATCATGGAAGAATGCGAAGGAAACAGAGCTGCCGATGAAGGATGAACCGGATTTTGTGAAGAATATTCAAAGGCCAATGGCGCGGCATGAGGGAGACGAACTGCCGGTAAGTGCATTTATCGGAATGGAGGACGGCGAATTTCCGGTCGGTACCACCAAATATGAGAAAAGGGGAATTGCCGTATTCATTCCGGAATGGCAAATCGACAAGTGCATCCAGTGCAACCAGTGTGCATATGTATGTCCTCATGCGGTTATTCGTCCATTCCTTCTCGATGAACAGGAAGTAAAAAGGGCACCGGATACATTTAAAACGCTGAAAGCAAGGGGAAAGGGGTTGGAGCAATACCAGTATCGGATTCAGATCAGCCCGTTGGATTGTACTGGCTGCAGTAACTGCGCAGATATATGCCCCGCTCCGGGAAAGGCATTGATAATGAAGGATGCTGAAGTTGAAATTGAAATGGAATCGGAAAATTGGGAATTCTGCCTGACGCTCTCTGAAAAGGAAGGGGTTATGGACCCTAAAACCCTGAAAGGAAGCCAATTTGAAACACCTTTGTTTGAATTTAACGGAGCCTGCCCGGGCTGTGGTGAAACGCCGTATATTAAGCTTGCAACACAGCTTTTTGGTGATCGTATGGTAATTGCAAATGCCACGGGATGTTCCTCGATTTATGGTGCAAGTGCGCCATCCGTACCATACACCACTAACGCATACGGAAAGGGTCCTGCATGGGGAAATTCACTGTTTGAGGATAATGCTGAATATGGGTATGGCCTGTATCTGGGTGCGAAGCAAATCCGGGAGAAAATAGCTGATTTGATGAGCGAAGCGATGCAGGGTGGAATACCGGAAGAAGAGAAGGAAGTGTTCCAGAAATGGCTTGACGGTTTTCATAGCGGAGAGAAATCGAAAGAAATAGCCCCCCAGGTCTTGGAGATTCTGAAGGCACATCCGGAAAATTCCCTGTATCAAGAAATTCTAAACCGAAAGGATTATCTGATAAAGCAATCCCTGTGGATCATCGGTGGAGACGGATGGGCATACGACATCGGATTTGGCGGTTTGGACCAGGTGCTCGCTATAGGGGATGATGTTAATATTCTGGTGCTCGATACTGAAGTCTATTCAAATACCGGGGGTCAATCATCTAAATCAACACCTACAGCGGCAGTTGCCAAATTTGCAGCTTCAGGGAAAAAGATTCGAAAGAAAGATCTCGGGATGATGGCGATGAGTTATGGCTATGTTTATGTGGCCCAGATTGCTCTTGGTGCAAACATGAACCAGACCATTAAGGCGATCAGCGAGGCAGAAAGTTATCCCGGCCCTTCGTTGATCATAGCTTATTCCCCTAGTGTAAACCATGGTATTAAAAGCGGTATGGGCACGAGTATCATGGAAGAGAAAAGGGCTGTTGAAGCGGGTTATTGGCACCTGTACCGGTATAATCCGCTGTTGCGTGAACAGGGGAAAAATCCATTTATTCTGGATTCCAAGGAACCGTCAAAGAGTTTCAGGGATTTCCTGCTGAATGAGGTTCGTTATTCGCAGCTTGCAACCCTTTTTCCAGACACTGCACAGGAATTGTATGCAGCTGCAGAAAAACATGCCAGGGAAAGGTATGAGTCCTACAAAAGGATGGCTGAAATGCAATACCAGTAAGTCGTTCAGTTCATGCTGAACACCTTGGTTTTGCGAAGCGACAGTAGTAAAACACACCCTGTTGTGGAAGTGCCGGCCTCTAGTAAACAGCCGAACTGGTGAAAGGCTCTCAAAGAAGATGAGAGCTTTTCACACAGGGTAGAATGGAGAGTTACTTCTGATTCATATCAACATACTCCTTTGCGTTTATAACGCCGGATTCCATGGGTACGATAACCTTGGAGACGGGCTTGTTTCGCTTGAGATCAGCCCATGATGCCGTGTCATGTCTTTCAATCGGTTTTTGCAAAAAAACTTCTTTTTTTCTGTTCCCGCTCATAATATTCCTCCAAACTTGATTATTGTTATCCGAAGATTACACTGATTTCCAGTGCAGTGCTGCGATGATGATATGGTTTATTATTTTCTGCATCGATACTGAATATACGAGGCAAATGGAGTGAGATATCCAATACCAGCGGCATACAAAAATCTGCGAATAGTCGGGCAGAAAACAAACCAAGTTTCCATAAAATAGCGCCCCTGTTTTCAGGGCACAATAAGTTGTAATTAGTTTACGAAAGGGGATTCTCGAATGAAAAAGAAGTATCAAAAACAAATGATATCGGTTGTCTTTTGTTTATTTCTACTCGCAGCATTACCTTCATGTGGCTTTGCAGACAAAAATCCTACCCAACCTTCAACGATAACTCCGTCTGTATCGCCTGAAATTGCAGATAAACACGGGGTTGTTCCAGATGGGGAAAACACACCCGTACCGGCAAATCAGTCAGCAATTGCATCCATACCTTCACCTGAGCCAACCCGGTCTGAAACGAAGAACAGCGTGAAAGTAAAGGGATTGTACCTGACTGGATGGACGGCGGGAAGCAAGGAGAAGCTGGATCATTTCATACAGCTTACGAAAGAAACCGAGTTAAACACATTCGTCATCGACATCAAGAATGAAGATGGAATTGTCAGCTATGCCTCCGCTGTAGAAGAGGTACAGCGGTATAGAACCTATGAAATGAAATACGATCCTGATACATTGGTAAAAAAGCTTCACGAGAATAGTATCCATGTGATCGGGCGTGTAGTCTGCTTTCTGGATCCGGTGCTATCAAAAAAAGTCCCCGACCGGGCTGTGAAGCATACCGATGGCGGTCTATGGAGGGAGGAGAATAAAGAGGCTGAAATCACCTGGCTGAATCCCTGTGATAAAAGAAACTGGACCTATGTGGTGGAACTTGCTAAAGAAGCGGCAGATAAAGGGTTTGATGAAATTCAGTTCGACTATATCCGCTTTCCATATGGAAACAAGAGCAAAATGGATTTTGGTACTGAAGAGATTGTCAAGCATGAGGTGATCAATGATTTTCTGTCGTTTGCCCGGAAAGAGATGCCCGAGACGACCCTTTCTGTGGACATTTTTGGGATTGTCTGTGTAAGCCCGGGCGACCGCGAGGAAATCGGTCAATATCTTGAACTGATCGGTAAGGAAATGGACTATATTTCTCCAATGACCTACCCTGCACTGTACGCACGAGGCCAGATTGTGAATGGGGTGGAATTTCCCAATCCCGATCTCAAGCCCTATGATGTGGTGTATCATACCCTTCTGACGGCGAAAAGGAGACTGTCGGATGTACAGGATTACCGTGCGGAGGTACGCCCCTTCCTTCAGGCATTTACAGCGACATGGCTTAAAGAAGGAACGTGGCAAACCTATACAGGCGAACAATACCGGCAGCAAATCAAGGCCGTTGAAGATGCAGGATATGAACAATGGATATTCTGGGACGCTGTAAATCGTTATGATGCATCAGCCTTTTCAAAATAAAAAAAAGAGTGCTTTTTAAATTTCCTCTTGCAAGAGATCAGGTTAGGGCGTATAATTATAACCAGGTAATAACACCAAATAATAAAAGTAAACTTTAGAACCGAATGCACATATCCGGGAGGTGCGGTATGGATAAGATAATACGCATTGTTAACAAGGACGGAAAACGGGTTGTAGAGGGCGTGGGCGGTTATGAACCGGCAAAAATCAGCGACTTAAGGCAGATCGTTAAAGAGAGTGCGCGCAAATACGGGGACTTGAATGGCTTCTTATTCAAAGATAAAAATGGAAACATCGTTGGAAAGACCTATAACGAATTCGATCAGGATATAGACAGACTTGGTACAGCGCTTCACAATATGGGATTAAAGGAGCTGCGCTTTGCTGTTATTGGCGAAAATCGCTATGAATGGTGTGTGTGCTACCTTGCTGTCACCAATGGCACCGGAATTGTGGTGCCACTGGATAAGTACCTTCCCGAAAATGAAGTGGAATCGCTGATTGAGCGTGGAAAAGCAGACGTAATTTTTTACAGTCCTTCTTATCAGACCATGATGGAACTCATTTCAAAGAAAAATAATAGAGTGAAGTACTATGTGTGCATGGAGAACACGGTATCTGATGCAGATCCAGCCTTTCTGACATTACCTGAGTTACTTGAAAAGGGAAAATCTTTTCTTGAAGCCGGGGATCGCTCGTTCACCGACGTTGAAATTGACAGAACCGGAATGTCGGTTTTGCTGTTTACATCTGGAACAACCAGCCTGGCCAAAGGGGTTAAGCTGTCCCACAAAAACATTGCGAGTAATGTTTCGGCCATCACTTCGATGATAAGAGTATCCACTGAGGATGTACATCTCTCCCTTTTGCCGCTGCATCATACGTTCGAAAATACGGTTGGGTTCCTGCACATGGTCCATTCGGGTGTAAAAATTGCGTATTGTGATGGAATTAAGTATATCGCCCAAAATCTCCGGGAATATAATGTATCCATTCTGGTTGCGGTTCCAGCTGTTATTGAAACCTTTTACAGAAGGCTGATGGATGGGATTCGAAAATCTGGGAAGGAGAGGTTGATCAATGTTTTGATCGGTGCATCGGAGTTTCTCAGAAGGCTTGGAATCGATCTGCGCAGAAAACTTTTTAGAAGTGTCTTTGAGCAGTTTGCCCCGAACCTTCGCCTTGCTGTATCCGGAGCGGCACCTCTGGATCCGGAAGTTGTAAACTGGTTTGGGAAGATTGGATTTAATGTGCTTCAGGGATATGGTCTCACCGAAACGTCTCCGGTGGTCGCGGCCAACAATGACTTTGTCAACGAGCCGGGAACGATCGGATATCCTCTGCATGGGATTGAAGTAGCCATTTTGGATCCGGACGAAAATGGAATGGGTGAAATAATAACAAGAGGCCCAAATGTAATGCTGGGTTACTATGAAGACGAGGCTGCAACCAATGAGGTTTTGTCTCAGGATGGCTGGTTTCGTACAGGTGATCTGGGACTAATCAGTGAAAAGGGCTTTATCACGATAACCGGACGAGCTAAATCCATGATCGTGTTTACAAATGGGAAAAAAGCTTTCCCGGAAGAGTATGAAATATTGTTGAATAATATCCCCGGTGTGAAGGACTCCTTCGCATGGGGAAACAAAGCACCGGATGGCGATATACAGGTTTGTGCCAAGATTGTTTTAGACAGGGAAGTTTTTGAAGGTGTTTCAGAAGAACAGATATTTAAACGTCTGAATACAGCAATCCGGGAGATCAATAAAACGCTGCCAAAGTACAAGATTATCCGCTATTTCATAATGACGTTTACCGATCTGGTGAAAACAACGACGCTAAAAACAAAAAGAAACGTAGAGCTGGAAAAGGTTCTAGAAGTTATAAAAGAAGAAGGTGTTGAAATAAGGAAGATTTCCGGAAAACTGATAGACTAGAAATGCTTTTCCCGTATTTCCCGGTATCATGAATCATG
Source organism: Clostridiaceae bacterium (assembly GCA_012522505.1). GTDB lineage: Bacteria > Bacillota > Clostridia > DSM-8532 > DSM-8532 > JAAYJG01. Next base: position 23,373 of record JAAYKJ010000014.1, on the reverse strand, counting down.
CAGTCCATGCCCGTCTGACCCGTTGCAACGAGTAAAAAAACTGACGGTTTTCATGGATTCATGGTATAATGTTTCCGAAAATAAACTGCGATGGAGGAAATATGGAGTTTTTCAGCTTTCTGGAGAATAATTTAAACATATGCCTGAATGAACAGCAGACCGAAGCCGTTCAGGCATATGATAAAAGGCTCCTGCTGGAGGCCTGCCCAGGCAGCGGGAAGACGACGACTCTGGTTACACGGATCGCGTACCAGATTCTGTGTCGCAATGTCAACCCTTCGGGCATGCTAACACTAACCTTCAGCCGTGCTTCTGCCAAAGACATGGAGAGAAGATTCAAAGCTCTTTTCGCAGGATATATATCCCAGCGAATCCACTTTTCAACGATTCACAGCTTTTGTTATCGGTTCCTGTTTTTTTGCCAGAAAAAAGGAGCGCTGTCGGTTCCCAATCTAATAGAAAAGCAATATAGCCACGGGAAAACGAGAATATTACGGAGCCTCTATTTCGAAACAAATCAGGAATATCCGGGGGAAGACGTAACCGATCAACTTGCCAATGAAATTAGTTTTGTTAAGAACAAACTGATTCAGCCCGAAGCACTGAAATCCGATATCGAAAACTTCTCACTGATTTTCAGGCTATATGAGAAGCAAAAACAAGAAAAGCATCTGATTGATTTTGATGATATGCTGTTCATGGCCTATGATGTCCTTAGAAACAACAGACAGCTTTATCTGGAATATGGCTTGTTTCCACATGTTCACGTGGATGAAGTTCAGGACACTTCTCTGCTGCAGCACAGGATCATTGAACTGCTGTCCCAGGATGGAAACCTCTTCATGGTGGGTGATACAGATCAGTCAATTTATGGGTTTCGGGGGGCAGAGCCAGAGTATATTGTAAATATCAGGGATATTTATCCCGATGCAAGGGTGTTGCGCTTGGAAACCAATTACCGCTCTTCGGGTAAAATCGTTCAAATGGCCGATCAGTTCATTCGGCAGAACCAATATCGTCATGAAAAGAATATGATAACCATAAATGCAGAAGGAGAAACCCCGGTCGCTTATTTTTTAAAGGACATGGAAACACAGCTTCAAAAAGTGCTTCAGCTTATCAATGCCGAGCCTTTATGGAAGAATACTGCTGTCTTGTTCAGAAACAACCTATCTGGGCTTCCGGTGGCATGGGAATTGATTCAAAGGGGGATTCCCTTCTATATCCGTGAAGACTACGCAAGCTTCTTCAGGCATTTTGTAGTTTCCGACATATATGCTTTTTGTAACTTCGCGACAGATCCATCCGATATGGACAGTTTCCAAAGAATATATTATAAAATGGGCGCGTCTATATCGAAAAATGATATCGGTAAGGTTCAGGAAATATTGAAGCCTTCTTCAATTTCGGGAAAACGACAGCCAAACCTCAATATTCTTACAACGCTGCTTCAAATTAACCACCACAGAAGGCACATTGCAGAAAACCTTGTGAGGGTACGAAGGGGTTTGAATAGGATAGCCCGCTCTATCCCAATGAAAGCCCTCGAGACCATGGAAAATGACCTGCAATATGGTAATTACCTGAAGCGGAATGTAGGGTTTATTCATGTTTTCTATACCTTGAAGCATTTTGCCCGTAATGTTAAGAATCTGGAAGAGTTTAAAACGCTGCTCAGGACATTAAAGGAAGGCATCGAGCAAAACTGCCGCAAAGAAAACACGAATGCAGTTCAGTTGCTGACACTACATGGCAGCAAGGGGTTGGAGTTTGATTCGGTAATTCTGATGGATTTGATTGATGGACAGTTTCCGGACGAGAAAAGTATTGATGAATTGGATGCTGGGAACAGAAAGGCCTATGAAGAGGAGGTGCGCCTGTTCTATGTAGGCGTTACCAGAGCAAGAAAGAAGGTTTATCTGCTTTCGCCCCAAAGGTTTGAAGGCAGAAAAATAAAGCAATCCAGGTTTGTTCAGCAGTTTTTTTCACAACGGCAGGTTAAACAGGAAGAAGAGGAAATTGGCAATTTTTATTGCAGTGGAAACAGTTATCCTCTATAATATGAACAAGATGGTGAACAATGTGTGTGATGTTCCTGCAAACTTTGTTTGTTTCGTTTTCCAGGAACCATCCATTTGTATTTGTCGATTTCGTATGTGGAAGGAGGCGTATTATTGAAAAAAGATACGGTAGTTATTCTGAATTTTGGTGGTCAGTATAGTCAACTCATTGCGAGAAGAATACGCGAATCAAATGTATATTGTGAGATCTTGCCCTATAATACTGGCTTAAATAATATACTTGAGAAAGAACCGAAAGGGATTATTTTCACTGGAGGGCCTGCATCTATTCTTGATGAAAAAGCTCCGAAATGTGATCCTGCAATCTTTGATACGGGTATTCCAATTCTTGGAATATGTTATGGAATGCAGTTTATGGCGGTTGCCCTTGGAGGCACTGTTGGAAAGGCATCCCAAAGAGAATATGGTAAGGTAGAAATAGCATTGGAGACGAACAACGAGTTGTTCTATAGCATTAACCACGAAACAAATTGCTGGATGAGCCATACCTTTAATGTGGATCAATTGCCTTCTGGGTTTGAAGTAATCGCAAGAACAAAAAACTGCCCTGTTGCAGCCATGGCAGATAAGAAAAAGAAGCTGTATGCCGTGCAGTTCCATCCAGAAGTAGTGCATACACCCAGGGGAATAGAAATGTTGCATAATTTTTTATTTCGCATCTGTGGCTGTCAAGCAGACTGGAAAATGTGTTCCTTTGTTGAATCAACAATCGAATCGATAAAAAACAGGGTTGGAAACAAGAAAGTATTGTGTGGCCTGTCTGGCGGTGTTGATTCCTCGGTTGCTGCGGCGCTGGTGAACAGAGCAGTTGGAGAACAGCTTACCTGTATATTCGTGGATCACGGTTTGATGCGTAAAAATGAAGGTGATGAAGTAGAAGCGTTTTTTTCAGGGTATTTCCATTGCAATTTTATCCGGGTGAATGCACGCGAGCGATTTTTGAAACGTTTGGCAGGAATCACTGATCCCGAGCAAAAAAGAAAGATTGTTGGGGAAGAATTTATCCGTGTTTTTGAAGAAGAAGCAAAGAAAATCGGGAAAGTGGATTTTCTGGTACAGGGAACCATATATCCAGATGTGATCGAAAGCGGTTCAGGAGATGCGTCATTGATCAAAAGCCACCATAACGTGGGTGGCCTGCCAGACTATATTGATTTTCAGGAAATTATAGAGCCGTTAAGAGATTTGTTTAAGGATGAGGTCCGTAAAGCTGGCCTTGAACTGGGTTTACCAGAGCATCTTGTCTGGCGCCAGCCATTCCCGGGTCCGGGTCTTTCGGTTCGCATTATCGGCGAAATCACAGAGGAAAGGCTGGAGCTCCTGCGTGAAACCGATTTCATTTTACGTGATGAAATTGCACAGGCTGGCTTGGAAAAAACACTCGATCAATACTTTACGGTTTTGACAGACATGCGCAGTGTTGGCGTAATGGGGGATGAACGAACCTATGATTACACAGTAGCCATACGTGCAGTTACCACCACCGATTTCATGACCGCAGATTGGGCCAGAATTCCGTTGGAAGTGCTGGGAAGAATCTCAAACCGGATCGTCAATGAAGTGAAGCATGTTAACCGGGTGGTTTATGATATTACAAGTAAACCACCAGCCACCATCGAGTGGGAATGATTTGCAAGTTTGAGGCTGGACATATAAGGATTTCGGTGAGGAAGGAAGAAATTCCTGTTGGAGGTTAAAATGCTTCAATCAATTCCTTTGAAAAATATTGAAATTCAAAATCCTTTTTGGAATGAATATCTTGATTTGGTGCACAAAGAGATCATTCCCTATCAATGGGATGCCATGAACGACCGTATACCAGGCGCAGAGCCCAGTCATTGCATCGAGAATTATCGCATTGCCGCCGGACAGGCGGAAGGCAAATTTTATGGCTTCGTTTTTCAAGATTCCGATTTAGCAAAATGGCTGGAGGCGGTGGCGTATGTTTTAAGCTCCCGTCCAGACCCAGAGCTTGAAAAACTGGCCGATGAGGCCATCGATCTGGTGTGTGCCGCTCAACAACCCGATGGGTATCTCAACACCTACTATACCCTTAACGCACCCCATCAGCGGTGGCGCAATCTGCGGGAGGGGCATGAGCTCTATTGTGCCGGGCATATCATGGAAGCTGCCGTAGCTTATTATGAAGCGACGGGAAAGCGCAAGCTGCTTCACAGCATGATGCGGTTTGCCGACTTGATCTGTGATACATTTGGCCCCGAAGAAGGCAAAATTCACGCCTATCCCGGACATGAAGAGGTGGAACTGGCTCTGTACAAAATGTACAAAGCAACCGGAGAACAAAGATATTTGGATATGGCCTCCTATTTTATTGATATTCGTGGTGTGGACAAAGACTATTACCACAGGGAAAACGACGAACCAGACTTCATGCCGATCTGGGGCTATTTGAGCAAGGATTTTGACATTTCCTATTATCAGGCTCATCAATCAGTTCGCGAGCAAAAAAAGGCCGCCGGACACGCCGTCAGAGCAACATATCTTTACAGTGCCATGGCTGATTTGGCCGGAGAGACAGGGGACGAAAGTCTTTTGGAGGCTTGCAGGACCTTATGGGATAATATAACGAAAAAACAGATGTATGTTACCGGCGGTATTGGTTCTTCCGGAATTCTGGAGCGGTTCTCTACCGATTACGACCTTTCAAATGAGGTTGCCTACGCGGAAAGCTGTGCCTCTATAGGATTGATGCTTTTTGGCCTGAGAATGAATCATATTACCCGAAACGCTGAATATTTCGATGCTGTTGAGCGAGCGCTTTACAATACTGTACTGGCCAGTGTTTCACGGGATGGCAAACGCTTTTTCTATGTAAATCCATTGGAAGTTTGGCCGGAAGCTTGTATGCCGAACACCTCTAAGCAGCACGTAAAACCCGTGCGTCAGCCGTGGTTCAGCTGTGCTTGCTGCCCGCCAAATATTGCGCGTACTTTTGCATCGCTCGGACAATATATATGGGCGCAGGATCAGAACTGCCTCTATTTGAATCTTTTTATCGGAAGCACCGTGAAAACAAAGAATGGAGCATATGTAACGCTAAGAACAAAGTTTCCCGTAGAGAATACAATGGAAATTATTGGGGACAAAGCCATAAAAATGGCCGTGCGTATACCTGATTATGCATATAATTTTACAGCTGGTGTAACATATCACGTGAAAGACGGTTATGCCGTGTTTGATCTGGAAGCCAATAAACCGGTGATGATCAGTTTCGAAGCTCCGTCACGTTTTATTCGTGCAAATCCAGAGGTGCGGGCGAATGCTGGAAAGGTTTGCATTCAAAGAGGTCCCATGGTGTACTGCTTTGAACAAATAGACAACGGCGCCAATCTGTCGGCCCTTTCTGTCAATACAAGCTCTCCGCTTGTTGACGTGGAGAGCGATATACCCGGCGGTATTATGATCACCGCTTCCGGTAAACGGTGTAAGCCTTGGGCCAAAGACAAGCTTTACAGCGAGAATGTACCGGAATATGAAGAAGTTGTTCTGCGTGCTGTGCCCTATGCTTTTTGGGGAAACCGGGGCAGCGGGGAAATGCTGGTTTGGATACGTGAAGCCGTTCAATGAGCTGATGAAAATGCGTTTTGGCGCACAATTCTTCGCACAAGCGCTATGCTTTTCTTCGCATAGGATTGTGGCGGTATAAATCAACAGGTTCATGAAAGAGTTTAGTTTTTTGCTGCAAGGCTTCTTATTTTTGTAATCAAACGAAATGCCAGATCGTATTTGTAGATGGATTTATGCTGGGTTGTAAATTTGAACCGGTACAGATTGTTCTCATAATAGAATTCAAACTTATTGTTATTTTGAACATTTACTCCGGTAATCTGATTGATGGGAAAGATATAGTCTCTTCCTTTTTCAGGTGTAAAGACAATTCTGTCAAAAAACAGCTCCACTTTGCCCAGCCAGTTGTATTGGCGCAGTCTGCCCCTACGCTTTCCGGTGAACAACTTGGTTCTGACATCAGCAAACAGCGCATTCACTCCAGAAGTGTATTCATCTTGCTGAAACAATTCGTACAGCCAGGAGTTCTGCCATTCGCTCCAGGTTTGCGGTGTATTGAAATAAGGTTCCTGGTCCGTCTCCAAATATCCATATTCGTTATATTCAACGGCATAACCGCATTTGGTGCAGGATAATGTGTTTTTATGGCTGTGTAAGGAACAAAGCGCTTTACAGCGCGGGCATACCACAAGAAACATATCCAGATATTCAGCAAGATTTTTGCCTTTGAAGGGAACCATATTTTTATCCTGCCATTCATACTCGTTCATATGGATACCTTCTGTAATTTTTTGGTATATCTCATCCGGATTCATGGCATTGATCTGTTCCGGGGTTAATAAAATACTGTAATTCATATTGATGATACCCGAACGGGAGCTTCTGGCCCATCTTGGTCTCGACAGACCAGCTCCTTCCATGACGGTTGTAACAACCGGTACCTTCAAGCTTTTTATCAGCTTGGCGGTAGGATACAGGACAGGTATGTTTTTTAAGTCCCAGTTCCTTGCGCCTTCAGGATATATTCCAATAACACCATTGTTTTTAATGATGCTTAATATGGCACGGATCGTCCCAGAATCTGCGATTTTCTTTGATTTCGGAATTCCCCCCACCAGCTTCAATACCTGCGCCAGCCAAAAGTTCCTAAAGTGAGCATCTGAAATGACAAAATAGACTGGCTCCTGTATACCAAGAGACATTAAAAATGGATCCCATGTACCGATGTGGTTTCCAATAACGAGATATGGCGGTTTCAGAGATTTTATTCCTTCATTATAAAACTTTACACGAAACCTTTTTATCAAATACAAGCCAAAAGTGGCCTTTAACAGCCTGTTGAACCATTTGCTGTGATAATATTGTCTTGATGCCATTTTATGCCCCCCAAGCCAAACGCCATCATACATGAATTGTCGCAAATACACATCTTAGTACATGCGCCAATTTAATTCCTGTCTATTTTATCAAATCAAACAGATTATGTCCATGACTTCCATGAAAGTAGACAGCATCTGAATGTTTGAAATACTCTTTATGTTCCCATATTGGAAAACTAGAAAATAGAGAAATAAAGCTATTGAATCTATAAAAAATCAAGGTTATAATTCATATCAGAGCGCTCTATTGCAACTGGTGTAAGGTAATTTATGCCAGAGGTTTTATAAATGCTCCCAAGACCCTTTCCTCATGTGCCTGAAGGCACGAATAGAGGAAGTGTATTTTTAGCCGCGAGGGTAAAAAACACTACTTTCAGCGCCCGCGTTTTGGCGCACAATTCGCGCAAGCGCTTACTGAAGAGGCAAAACCCTTGGCTATATTTTTTTGCAGCGGGTAGGGTTCCGGACGGAGGCTGACGGCTGATAAAATGCCTAATCACCTGCGTTTTGATCACTAACGCATATCGAGAGGTATTCAAACATCAGTAAATAAGGAGGTTTCTACTAATGCCAATTATTGACATGCCCCTTGAGGAGTTAAGGGAATACCAGGGAAGAAACCCTAAACCGTCCGACCATGAAGAATACTGGAACAGAGCTCTGGACGAATTGAACCAGATCGATCCAGATCCTAAAATCATACCAGCAGGTTTTCTAAACCCGGTTGCAGAGTGTTTTGATCTGTATTTCACCGGGGTTAAAGGCGCCAGAGTTCATGCAAAACTGTTAAAACCCAAATGGACTTCAAACCCGCAGCCCGCCATTTTGCAGTTCCATGGGTATGCTGGAAACAGTGGAGACTGGCAAAGCAAATTCGGCTTTGTAGCATCAGGTTTTACCGTAGCGGCATTGGATTGCCGTGGTCAGGGCGGCTTGTCGGAAGACAAGGGAGGAGTATTCGGGAACACGCTCCAGGGCCATATCATCCGTGGCCTTGATGATTCGGATCCGGATAACCTTATGTTTCGACAAATATACCTGGATACTGCGATGCTGGCGAGAATTGTCATGAATCTGCCCTATGTGGACGAAACTCGGGTGGGTGCCATGGGTGGTTCCCAGGGCGGTGGGCTTACCCTTGCTTGTGCATCATTGGTACCGGAAATTAAGAGGCTTGCACCGGTATACCCTTTCCTCAGCGACTACAAAAGAGTATGGGAAATGGATCTGGCGCAGGATGCCTATGTTGAGCTGAAACAGTATTTCAGACGTTTTGATCCACGTCATCAGCGAGAGGACGAAGTGTTTACGAAGCTCGGATATATTGATGTCCAGCATCTCGTAAGCCGAATTAAAGGGGAAGTTTTGATGGCAACAGGCCTGATGGATACCATATGTCCTCCATCCACACAGTTTGCTGCATACAACAAGATCACGGCGCCCAAAAAGATGGAAATATATCCGGATTTCGGTCATGAAGGTCTACCGGGGTTTAACGATATAGTATATCAGTTTATGATGGGGATGTAATACATATTCTATCTAAAACCGAGCCGAATGGGGGTATGTATCAAATGCTCCCAAACCACTGCCTCATGTGCCTGGAGGCCACATGAGGCAGTGGATTTTTGCGCCACGCGGGCTAAAGTGGATAGAAGTTCATTTCATCATGCTGAGGGAGACTTGCGCAAGAATTCCCAATCGAATTTTAATGAAACTCTAATATTTTGTAAAGAGAGAATTAATATTGTGATTGTACAATAAGCATTGTAAGGTCAAGGGATATAAAAATAACGGAGGTGCAGAAATGATAACCTTGGAGCAAGTTGACCAATTAAGGAAAAGAACAAACTGTAGCTATGAAGAAGCTAAAGCTTTACTGGAAAAGCACGATGGGAACGTACTGGAAGCCATTGTTGATTTTGAAAAGAGTAAGCGTGACAGGAATTATTCGAACAGTAACGGATGGGATGGAAACTATGAATGGAAGAAGCAGAGCAGTGAATTTTGGAAAAATTTTAAAGAACTCATCCAGAAGGGGTTTGATAACAAAGTCGTAATCGAGGACAAAAATTCTGTTATTTTAAATATTTCCGTCAATATAGTATTGCTGTTCATCATTTTTATCCCCTATATCATAATTCCAGTCGTATTACTGTTTTTAATTCTGGGATACAATGTCAGTATCAGGAAAACTGAAGGAAACACGGTGGACATTTCCTCCATTGTCAAAGACATTACCAATAAATTCACTGGTAAAACACAGCAGCAATACCCACAGCCCCCTCAGACAGTTAACCCGGAATACGAAGAAAAAAACAGTGATTATAATGAAATGACCATAGAGTAATTCATTCATTAATGAAGCCCGAGTCCTCCTGTAAACCTTACAGGAGGGCTTGTTGCTATCCCATCAGGTGGTTTTGGTCTATCGTGAGAATATTCACACTTCAATCATCTGCACCCTGTAAAACGGGTACTTATTTGGCAAGGACCAATATCAGTGGCAGACGGGGTAGGGAAATTGTACTCCGAATGCCGGAATACGGGATTGTAATTTACGGTGTATTGTTGCGGAAGAACCAGAAAGTGCGGTATGATAAATATGGTTAGTGGATTTCCATTGGTAAAACCATACCCTTATGGTTTAGACTTTTCTTGCTACCGGAGGGGATAAAACATTCTGGTTTTGGTTTTCAGTATGACAGTTGGATAAATGGATTCCCACATATAGAAATAATTTGCGCGAGAATATAATTAGACCCGGGGGGATTAAGATGGCAGAGAAAATATTGGTTGTTGAAGATGAAAGCAAAATAGCGCGCTTTCTGGAATTGGAACTGAAGCACGAAGGGTATGAAGTGGAGCTGGCATTTGACGGCAGGGATGGCCTTGAAAAGGCATTGCGTGGCGACATTCATCTGGTGATTCTGGATTTAATGCTTCCCATGCTTAGCGGGCTGGAGGTTTTACGCCGTATTCGGAAAACTTCTGATCTTCCTGTCATCATGCTCACTGCAAAAGATGATGTGTCCGACAAGGTAGGTGGTCTGGACAGTGGCGCTGACGATTATGTCACAAAACCATTCGCGATAGAAGAACTGCTGGCTAGAATCAGGGTAGCCCTGAAAAGAAAGGAACAGCATGGAAGAAAAAACGCGGAAGAACTGCTGGAAGCCGGGAGCCTTGTTCTTAATAAAACCAGCCATAGAGTCACCTGTAACGGTGAAGAGGTAACATTGTCCAAGAAGGAGTATGATCTGCTGGAATATATGATGGAAAACCGTGGGATTGTGCTGACCCGTGAAAAGCTTATCGAAAAGGTATGGGGATATGACTATTACGGTGATACCAATGTCACCGATGTCTACATTCGGTATCTCAGGGCAAAGGTGGATCAGAAGTACAACCTGTCCTATATCAAAACAATCCGTGGAGTGGGGTATATTTTTGAAGACAGAGAGTAAAGAACCGATGCTGAAACAAAAAAGAAGAACTGTATTCTTCAAGGGTAAGCATTCTAACAGGCATATGAAAAGCAAAACAGAAACCATGCATCGAGGCACCAGACCGAATCAAAACAGGTCTGATTCGGTTCAGATTGAACCTGGATCTTCCTTGCGGAAACCCGAACCCCTGCGGTCAAAGACAGCGGGGGAAGGGCTAAAAAACGCTCAGCCAGTCAATCGGCATCAGCAGGCTGTGCCGCAGGAACCCAAAACAGCAAATCGAATGAACAGAAGGGCGATAAAAAAAGCCAGTTTTTCGATGAGCCGACGCATTTCCGGTTCCTATATCCAAATGGTGATCGATGCCTTCTTATCCTGTTTGGTTTTAATGCTGCTTATCTTTATCCTATACCATTGTGTAATCCTGGTCATGGATGTGCAGCACATTGTCGAAGATCTGAGCACGACTCAAACGCTGAATGACAGTGTATACGATATTATTGTTCAGAAAGATACCGAAATAGCCCTGTTCGACAAGTCTGGTGAGATGCTCATCAATTCCTTCGGAAAGTGGTATATGCCCAATGAAAGGCTGCCAATATGGTTCTTTCGGCGGGATAATGCCATCTTTATCATGCTGAAGACATGGATCAGCAGAACGGATGCAATCTATACAATCAATATATTCAGAGATATCACTCCTATTCTTTTAGAATTGGCAGTCCTTCTCGGTTTCACTGTTTTTTTGGGTCTGTTGACACTGCTGACAATTTATTTCAGAGGGCGTTCGATAACGAAAAATGTCTTGTATCCTATTCAGGAAGTCACTAAAATGACGAAGGAGATCAAGGCGCAGAACCTGAACCTAAGGCTGAATGTGACCAATGCCAAGGATGAACTGAAGGAACTGATCATCACCTTCAACAGCATGATGGACAGAATTGAGGATGCATACAATAAGCAGAACCAGTTTGTGTCCGATGCTTCTCACGAGCTCAGAACTCCAATTTCGGTTGTTCAAGGGTATGCCCGGATGCTGGAAAGATGGGGGAAAGAGGATCCGGATGTTCTGCATGAATCCATTGAAGCCATCCGCAATGAGGCAGAGAATATGAAAGAGCTGGTGGATAAGCTTTTGTTCATTGCCAGAAATGACAAGGATACCCTGATCCTGAACAAGGAAAAATTTTCACTGAGTGAAATGATGGAAGAGTTGGTGAAGGAGACCCGCATGGTGAATGAACAACATACCATAGAAGCTTCTATTGAACAGGGGCTGAATACCTATGCTGACAGAAACCGAATCAAACAAGCCATGCGTATATTTATCGACAATGCTCAGAAATATACCGAACCTGGAAAAACGATTGAAGTGAATTTAAAGCGGGAAGAAAACAGGGCTGTTCTTTCGGTAACGGACAGCGGCTGTGGCATCACCAAAGAGGACCTGAACAATGTGTTTGACCGGTTTTTTCGTGCGGACGAATCCCGGGACAGGAATAAAGGCGGTCATGGCCTTGGCTTGTCCATCGCCAAAATCATAGTACTTCGGCACGGGGGCAAAATCAATGTGAAAAGTAAAGTGGGTGAGGGGAGTGTCTTTTCAATCATTTTGGAGGCAGACCCCGAAGCGGTTGAAGGATAATCCTCTCTGAAACAAATTCAGGGGTATTCGTCTGACAAAGCCGCCCTGACCATAAAAAACACAAGTTCACGGAGGTGCATAATTCATGCAGAGGCATAATACTCGTTTTCAGGGCTTTACAGCAGATACACTAAGGTTTCTTTTGGAAAACAAGATGAACGACAGTAAACAATGGTACGACAGCCACAAAGATGAATACAAGCGGTTTGTATATAATCCATTCGCAGAGCTGACAAATATGCTGGCACAGACAATGCTTGAGATAGACAGCCAAATTATCACCAAACCATCCCGTGTCATATCACGGGTTCGCAGAGATACACGGTTTACAAAGGACAAAACATTATACAGGGATCACATGTGGATTGTTTTCCTGCGGGATAAATCACGAATGGCAATATTGCCCGGCTTCTGGTTTGAAATAAATCAATGGGGTTCAAGCTATGGTGTGGGGTTTTATCATGCCACAGCGCAATCCATGGCCCATATGCGGAAGCTGATTATGGAAAGACACCCGGCATTTCTGCTCGCCCAGCGGTATTATGAAAATCAAAATCAATTCGTTATGGGTGGTCAACTGTATAAGCGCAGCAAAGCTCCTGACCAGCCCGAGAATATAAGAACCTGGATGGATCGCAGAAACATTTTCTTTGAATGTGCAGAGAAAGGCTATAAAACTGCTTTTTCAAAGGATCTTCCTGATATCTTAAAAGAAGGCTTTAAAAGTCTGAAGCCGATCTATGATTTCATCAGTATTGTCGCCCAAAATGATCCATAGACTTCTGCCCAAAAGAGTGTTTCCTCCTCGGGAAATAATACGGGTTTGATATACCAATTTCCTAAAATCAACGTGTACTTTGGACAACTTTTTTAAGAAATTACACGAATTCGATTAACCGGATTTGACTTTTTTATCGGGTTCAATTTCTCAGTGAAGAGCATTGTAACGTACAATTCATGCCCATTGTAGAAACGCTCTATGCACCTGTCATATCTTCGTTATTCTTGATCATTACCATAGGATTGCAAAAACAGCCTGTTTTTTTGTATGAAACAGTCCAAAAACTGTTCGAACCGAAAAACAGGTTGTTTTTGCATTTTGATTGACATCTATTGGCAGCTCTAATACGATTATGAAGAATCCACTATATTTAGGGAGAATTGAAGTGGAACAGAAAAATCGTAAGAAAAATGAACTCTTTTATCCTGAAAGTTACCGCAGCTATAGGTATGACAAGCTGGAATGGCTGTTGTATGCGGCCATTGGTACAGGGGTCATGGCTCTGGTCGGATGGGTGTTCTACAGAAACGGTTTTATCATCATGATCGCATCTGTGCTTGGCTTGTTCTATCCTGTGATTAAAAGGAAAAGCCTGTCGGAAAAGAGGTGTAATATCTTACGTGTTCAGTTCAAGGATCTGCTATATTACCTTGGTGCAGCTTTATCTGCGGGAAAATCCGTTGAGCATGCCTTCATTCATGCACACGAAGTGTTGAAAAGCCTGTATCCCGGTAAAAAATCAGATATTGTCCTCGAAACCGAACTAATCATCCGAAGGCTGCAGATGAATGAAAACATAGAAGGCATTCTGAAGGATTTCGCTGTTCGTTCAGAGATAGAAGAAATACATCATTTCGCGGACGTCTTTGGGGTTTGTAAAAGAACTGGGGGAAATCTCATAGAGGTTATCCGAACCACAACAGTAATGATCAGCGAACGCATCGAAATCAAGCAGGAAATTGAAACCGGGTTGTACTCAAAAAAGCAGGAGCAGAGAATGCTCTCGCTATTACCTGCAGCCATGATCCTATTCATCTCAGCGATGAGCGGGGAATACATGGAACCCATGTTCAACACTGCTGCAGGCAGGGTTGTTATGACTATTTGCTTATTGATGACAGGAATTGGGGCTTTCCTGTCAAATCGGATTATGAATATCAAATTTTGAAGGTAGAAAACCATGACGGTAGTATATTTTATACTGATGGCAGGGATTGTTCTGTTTTACATCATTATAAACAGCAGTGTAAAGCAAAGATATTGTGAGGAACTGGAGCCGCTCGATGATAGGCAATATGCCTGTAAGGGCCTGCTCCCGTTCGGGTTGTGGGTCTTTGATGAGATCCATATACCATCGGCAGGGGCGTATGTGATCTATCTTTACCAGCGGGTCGTCATGGTTTATGGGACGAGATATGCCCGGTATTACCTGAAAGTGCACTGGGCAGAAAAGTTTATGAACCTTTTTTTGGGGATGACTGTGGCTTCTTTTTTGGGTGCGGTCTCCAATTCAGGCCTGGGTTTTTTACCTGTAATCCCAATTTCCGGGGCATTGCTGTTCTTTTTAACCGACAAAAACTTGGATGATAAAGCCCAAAAACGCAAATTACAATTGATGATGGATTTCCCTGTTTTCATCAGTAAGCTCACGCTCTTAATGAATGCCGGGATGCATCTGAGGCAAGCTCTTGAACGCATCTATGCAGACGCTATGAAAAAAACACCCTTGTATGCCGAGTTGGGAACAGTACTGGAGGATATTGCAGCAGGTGTTCGCGAAAGTCAAGCCTGGCAAGAGTTTTCTGAAAGGTGTAAGGTGAAGGAGATCACATCATTTTCCAGCATGATTTCGCAAAACACAAAAATAGGCGGCAATAAAATGATCGACGAGATGAAAAGAATGACTCATGAAGCGTGGGAAATGCGCAAGCATGCTGCGAAGCAGTTGGGCGAAACAGCAGCATCCAGGTTGATTTTTCCTCTGATGTTGATGTTTCTGGCAATACTTGCAACTGTAATAACACCGGCAATCATGCAGTTTTCCACAGGGTTTTGAATGGTTTGGGAGGAATGAAAATGAAAAGGTTATTTGTAAAATTCGTTTATAACAGAAAAGGGATCAACACGGTTGAGATTGTTGTTTTGGTAGCTGTTGCGATCGGTCTTGCTTTAATTTTTCGAGAACAGTTGATTGGTTTTATCAACCAAGTATTCGATACCACTCTTGATGCAGGCCGATTCGCACCCCCCACGCCCACACCAGCGCCATAGCGATGACCATCTTGCAGAAAACGGGGTTTGGAAAAGAGCATCGAATTATGGCTTGCACAGGTAATATACCAGGGCGGGTACGTCATGAAGAAAGAAGGCAAAATGCTTGCTCGGGGGCGGTGACCATTGAATATGCCCTTGTTTTTCCGCTAGTAATATTCTCTGTAATGATCCTGATCTATTTAGGAATGGTTTATTACCAGCAAGCGTTACTGCAGTCCATCGTAAGCGAGCAAACGCAAAACTGGGCTTTTCTATGGGGGTATGATGCCAATGAAGTTCAACAGCATGGTGGCGTCCTTTCCAGAGAGGGTTATCAAAGTGAAGGGCTTTACTGGCATATATTCTCCAACCCAGAAAGCAAAAAAGAAATCATCCGGAATACAATAGCCGAAGATTATCAAAGAAGAAGCCTTCTGAAATCCGACCGGGGTTTGGAAGTACACGTTACATATGATAACTATTTCATCTATCAGAAGGTTGGGGTGCAGGTCACGGCAACCTATTCGTCTCCGATAAAAGGCCTTTTCCAGGTTGTAGGTCTTTCAGGGGATATCAGTGTAAAGGCGAGCTGCGAAACAACGTTACATGATCCCAAGGAATTCATTCATAATGTGGATTACTTGCTGCAGATCTATGAAGAATCAGGGGCACAGAATTGGGTTCAGGAAAAATTAAAACCGCTTCAGAATTCATTGAAAAAGATGAAGGATTACTTTAAATAGAGGTTTATTATGAAATTAAGGGGCAGTGTAACCGTCTTTTTAAGCATTATATTATCTGTTTTAATTGCTTTTTCAGGTATTATGGTTGATTTGTCACGGCTTCGGGCCGGCGAAAAGCATGCCCGTGCAGCTGTGCAATTGTCAGTACAGTCGGCCTTAACCCAGTATTATGCACCATTGAAGGAGAACTATGGAATGATGGCGATGGGGCACGAGCAAGAGAAGCTTGAAGCGATGATTGCAGATCTTCTGGAAAAAAACCTTGCCGTTGAAAATCGCTATATGCCCGGGTATACCGATCTATATGGTTTTGAAGTGGAAAATGTTTCGGTGACGCCATTGTTCAATCTGTCCGAAGATTATGTTCTGGAGCAGCAGATTACCCAGTTTATGAAATATCGGGCACCTGTCAGCACCATCAGTAATTTTGTCGAGAAACTGAAGGCTATGAACACCTTCATGGCACAATCAGGTCTAATAAAGAAAAGCATGGATCTTGAAAACAAGCTGCAAAAGATCAGGGAGGAACAGGTATATCTGAGACTGTTGCTGAAAGAAAGGCTTACCAGTTTCTCTTCACGCGGGAAGCCCGGTCCTGAATTTACGGACAAATTTGAAAGGGTAGAAAAATCCCTTGCGGGCATCAAACTGGCCGAAGCATCCGGAAGTAAACTTGATATTTCATGGAAGGTGATCCCTGAATATACAGATAAGATATCTGAAGTTCATAGCCAAATCATCGATTTGGAAAATGATATCGAAACTTTGAACAAAGAATGTAAGCCTTATCAAAAAGAGTATGATGAGGTCGTTGACGACATTGGTTCTCTTGAAGACAGAATCAACGAATTGGAAGACAAGATCCAAAAGCTTGAGGAGAAGATTAATAAAGAGGAAAAAAAAGAGAAGCCGGATGAAAGCAAAATTTTGTCCATGAAAGCAGAAATTACTGCTTTGAATCGGTCTGTTTCCGAGTATGAACAACAGCTCTCTTCGATGCAAACAAAAAAAAGGAATATCTCACAGCGCATTGAAGAGTTTGTTCGTCAAATATCAGATAAACAAACGGAAGTGAAAGCATACCAAGATTCTATCGTTCAAGAAAAAGCTGCACTGAAGGAGGAAGTGGATAGTTGCGTTACCGTTCTTTCAGAGATCAGGACAATGGCTGAATCTATCCACGACGATGTTGTTGGGGTCAGGAGCGTTATCGAAAAGATGCTCCACTACCATCAAGAAGCCCTGGCACTCATCTCAGAAATCAGGAGTGGATGCGAGCAAGTTCAGGGCCTAACCTCTCAAATCAACACCGAGATAGCCGAACAGTCCCAAAAATCGGATAGCGCTTTTTTAACCCGCATGAAGGCGGATATTCAAAAGCTGGTTCTAAATGCGGATCCAACCGTTTTGCTCGCAATACAGAATGATTTGGAAGCCAACCTCTCCATTGTGCAATCCATGGAAGCCATTGCCCGTTTATCGGTAGAACAGACGGCAACAGTTCTTGTCAACCTGAATCAATTTATTGACAAGACCAAGAAAATACCTGAAAAATGCAGCCCATTTCCCAGGGAAACCTTTGGTACATCGATCGAAGAACCTGTTAAAAGCATTACCGATCAGGTTAATGGCAGTATCTCAAACTACAAAAAACCAGAATATACGATTGAACCGATGATCAACCAAAAGGAAAAAAGCGGTTTTCTACGCTGGTGCAACGAGGTTTTCGGTGAAGAAAACGAAACCGACACCAGTAAGGATAAGGGACAGCAAAAAAAGTTAAAACAGAACTTGAAGAAGAAGGATGAGGAAGAAAGAGAGGAAGAAAGAGCATTCAGCGGGGATGATGCCGATTTGTCAGCCAAGCAGTTGGAGAAGCTGTTTAGAGGTCTGCCTTCCTGGCGGGACGACGAGGGCAATTACCCCAATGTTGTCAACAGTGAATATGTGCCTGGGGCAGAAACCGAAAAAACTCCCCTTCCTGAAACGGAAGAAAAAAAGAATATGGATATTGAACAACGGTTTGATAATGCCTTTGAAACAAACGGAAATTTCTGGAAAATAATAAGCCAGGTGCTGGGGGGCCCAAGTGAGGCATTGGTACAAAGCATGTATGTGAATGAATTTGTTGTTAGTGCGTTTAAAAATGCCAACATGAGTTCCGATACCCGATCTTTGCTTCTGTATAACAATGGGCCCCAAGACACCTTTTTTGAAAAGGCCGAAGCCGAGTACGTCCTGTTTGGCTGCAAAAGAGAAAAAGCAAATGCAAATCTTGCCCAGACGACTATCTTTGGCATACGAATGGGGATGAACCTACTCCATGTTTATATGTGCAACGAGAAAAAAGCCACGGCGTTAACCGCTGCAACGGCCATCGCCGGATGGACAGGCTTCGGTGTACCGGTTGTAAAAAACCTTATCCTGGTAGGGTGGGCCGTATTGGAGTCATGGTGCGATGTTAGAGACATCAACGCCGGAAAGGATGTTGCCATATATAAAACGAAAGAGAGTTGGAAGCTGGATTTACAATCACTTTTCCAAGGCATTGCAGACGCGTTTTTGAAGGAATCGTCCAAATGGTTGAAACAGACAACAGGGGAGATAATCAAGGATGCAGATCATGCGCTGCAGAGTGTCGTAGAGGACATTGTTTCCAGTGTGGTTCATGAAGCCTTTATCCCTCTGGAGGAAACCATAACCGAGTTTGGAGATGCAACGGACAATATTGAGCCAAGTGTTCAGGGGCTTCAACAGCCCGATGAAATCAGTACAGTGGAAGATTTGAAGGACTGGGTTACGAAGATGGCTCAACAGCAATTCCAGGCTTTACGGAATGAATCAGTGAACTGGACGAAGGTGAAGATTGAAGATTGTAAAAAGAAAATCACTGAAAAAATTCTTGAATTTTTGTTCAAAAGCCCGGCATATAAAAGCTTTGTTGACCAAATTAAAGAGGGAGTGAACAATATTATCGATTCAGCAGCAAGTCAACTTGGAGATGCCATTCACAAACTTGGGGACAAGATCGGGGATACGGGAACAAAGGCTCAGCTGGTTGGAACTGTAGTTTCCTTTGATTATGCGGATTATCTAAGACTGCTGCTTTTTGTCGTTCCCAAAAAAATCAAACTTATGCGCGTGGCAGATCTGATGCAGCTGAATATGCAAAAAACCCTGGATAACCCAGACTTCATCCTGTCCAACTATCATTCCTATATGATTGTTGAAGCCGAGGTCTCAATCCGATTTATATTTGTGCCGCAGACCATGATGGGGGACGATGGCGGAAAAATTAAGATTCGTTGGGGGTATGGATATTGACTGGTCGTAAAGGGGTTCTCCTTCCTGCAGAACAGCGGTATATCCCGATTGAGCCCCATCTATCCGACAAAAGAAAACGTAAGCTTAAGCAAAAAGGAACTGCCACCGTAGAAGCGGCCATCATACTTCCTTTGCTGATACTCGCCCTATTGGCGGTTTTATCCATCATACGGATTACCGTCACTTATGAACGAATGCAACACGCATTAAATCAGGTTGCTGAAGATATGTCACAATATAGCTATTTGTATGCCATATCAGGGCTGAAGGAAAAGCATGATGCTTTTTCGGATGAAATTCGTGATGCAAAGGAAGAATTGCTTGAACAACAGGAAGCACTGAACACCTTTTATGAATCTGTTCATAGTGTGTTTGGAAATGTGACCGACTTTGGAAAATCCGATAAAACTGCGATAAACAACCTATGGAACTCCCTTGACGGTGTCAATAATGTCAGCAATTCCTGGAAGGATTTGACCCAACAGGTTGAAGATATCCTGAAAGATCCAATGGGTGAGGTGCGCCTTATTACTCTGGCTTTTTCGGATACCCTTTTTGGTCAAGCTAAAACCGCACTATTGGGAAGCCTCGCAAAGTGTATGCTTGAGGAACGATTATCCAATGAACTGAACATTCCTGTAAAAGAACTGAAGGAACGGCTACGAATCACCGATGGCATTCAAGAGCTTGACCTTTCGTGCTCAACTTTTTTTGATGATAAGGAAACCATTGATCTGATTGTTGAATATACTTTAAAGCCCATGCCGGATTTCTTTTTTCTGCCCGAGATTAGGCTAAGAAACCGAGCCTGTATTTTATCATGGACATGGGGGGTTGACAGGAAGGTAGTGGAAACAGATCAGAGCAAGACCGACAGCGAGAGCATTTGGAACCTGGATAAAACCCAAAACAGTATGAAACAACATTTTGGACGCGGCAACACAGCCGAAAGCCGTTTTACCGATGAATTGATCAATTCTCTTGGTAAGCATGCCGAAGGAACGCCTTATCATTTTAAAACAATTGATGTAATCAACTACGCACATGATGGCAAAGATGGTTCTTTGATCACTATTTTTTCATTGAATCCATTTTTGCCGACCTATTCGAAAGAAAGTGCAGTAGCGGGTCAAATCAGGAAGAAGCTGTATCAGCTTAGTGAGTTTCGAAGGTATAAGACAAAGGATTATATGATCGATACTGCCCTTCTCGATGGGACCTATAAACGGATTGTCTATATCGTCGTACCTGAGAACGGGGAATTGCCGGAAGCTTATCTGGATGCATTTGAGAAAAGCGTTGATACTGCCCGTAGTCTTGGCATTGAGTTGATACAGGTTAAGAAGTATGGAGTATATGAAAAGGCGGAAGAAAATGAACAAGCCAAACCTGAAGAAGATGAAATTGGATGATAAACATCGAGTAAATGCATTGATACAGGACGAAGCGGTGAATACGGTG
Organism: Clostridiaceae bacterium; assembly: GCA_012522505.1. Lineage (GTDB taxonomy): Bacteria > Bacillota > Clostridia > DSM-8532 > DSM-8532 > JAAYJG01. The sequence continues at coordinate 2,729 of JAAYKJ010000014.1, read as the reverse complement.
AAGTCCTGTTGGAAAAGCAGATACTTATGGTTAAAATCAGCAGGGTTGGCTTTACCATGCGCAGTTTATGCTGCCGCTGCGATGTTCTTTCCAGAAATGGAGAACCTGCTGCACAAGGTTGTTGTCATTGTTTTGCTGGTGATAGGCTCATATCAGGACATCAGAGAAAATAAGTTTTCAATGCTGTTACCCAGTTTTATTTTTCTCGTAAATGGTTTTCACGGTATCTTATACACACATGACATCGTGGTCTGGGTTATAGGTGCTGCATTATTTTTGGTTTTGCTACCGGTTTGGCTGGTCAAAAAAAAGATGATCGGGTTTGGAGACAATTTGCTTCTCGCTCTTTGCATAACCGCGCTTTCTGTCGAAGAAATCCTGATGTTCTTATTCCTTTCGTTTTTCCTTTCGGCCATATTTGGGGTTGTGTGTGGGTTTGGTAAAAGGAAGGTGAGAGGTACGAGTGTTCCGATGATACCCTGTATTACGCTTGCTTTTATCTCTGGATGTCTAATCTTTTGACAGTTTAATATTGAAGCGAGTGCTTTTATGATCGTAAGAGCATTATATAGGATACCGAAATGATTCTTTATGGAAGAAAGGAAAGGGTGTATGAAAAGCTTTTGTGATCTCCAAAAAGAGTACATGGGGGATGGTACAAAGAGTTATTTGATGCTGTGCATTCCCGTCAATGCAGAAATAAAACAGTATCAGATAGGAATGCTGGAAAAAAATCAGATCGAATCGCTGCTTTCGATGAATATGCAAAGGATGAACGATGACTGGAAGATATCCTACGATATAACTTCCAAAATCCCGCTGGATCGGGTTTTGGAACGGAAATCGCTGAAGCATGATGAATTTGAATACCTTATCAGTCAATTTGCAGATTTGGTGCATGTTTTAAAAGATTATTTGTTGGATTTGTCTTCGATCGTGTTTGACAAGTCCTGTATTTATTGTGAGCCTTCTCAACTAACTTTATATTTTCTGTATTTTCCGGTAAAAACTAATGAAAACGGGCAGGATAATCTTAGAAGCTTCCTGAAAAAATTGATTGTGGAAGATGTCCGTCTCAAAGACGATACTTCAGGAGGGCTTTTGAAAAGAGTGCTGGATGTACTAAAATCGGAAAGTTTTTCTCAAACGATGCTCAAGCAATGCATCGATGGATCGGGTGAACGGTCACAAACCCGTTCAGTGCAACCCGATTGGAAAGGAGAGCTTTGTTTTGCGATGGAAGAAGCTGTGCCCGAAAGAACCATTCCCAAAGCAGGCTCAGGCGTAATGGAGGATCGAAGCGAAGCAATTATGCAGGGGACTGGTAATATGAACCGGGGGGTCTGGCGGGAACAGCCACAAAGCAGGAACGCTGCAACGAATAATAACAGACCGCCAGAACGGGAAAAAACCGGGAGCAAATCTTGGATACCGAGCCAGCACAAAACAAAAGATCATAAACCGGGCGCTGGGGTTCCGGGAATGAATGAAAAGAAGGAAAAGCAGCAATTTCAGCAGAAAGACAATATATCAAACCGGGCAATAGACTTGTTTCGTAAATATCCAAAGACCTCTTGGTTGATTGCAGCGGCTTCAAATACCGTTCTTTTGGTTCTATTTGTATTCATCCTTGCCTCGGCTCTGAAAAAACCCAATAATGTGATGAGCAATCTCCTGGGTTTTCTTCTGATCGCTTCAGCATGCAATTATTTTCTGTTTACAAGGCTTTTCTCCAAAGACAAAATCATTGATTGTCAGATAATTGACAGTGAAACGAACAAAAGGTCCAGCACAGGAAAACATTTCGGGCACAGAGAAGTTGATGAAGATATCATTTTGCATGGAAATCCGATCCTGAACCAGAAAACATTTTCAAAGCCAACCTTTCAGAAAACTATCATCAGTGAAGATGGAATGTCAGGTGACAGCTCTCGATACCATGAAATGGCTTCTGTGAACGATAATGGGTTTATCGGGGAAACAGATAATTCTGCCAATACAATATCGAATATACAACATATAGAGAACATAAACTTTGAAACAACGGGTAAAGAACGATATTCCGGCGAAGAGCAAACCCATGCAGGTAAGGTTGTGGATGAAAAAGAACCCCGCATCAATAAAAATACCACGGATAATACCATCATTTTGGGCGGGCCTTCCGAGCGTGTGCCATGCCTCATCAGCCAATTGCATCCGGCGGATAAAATACTGCTGGAGAAAACCACAACGCTTATCGGGCGTCTGTCAGACAGTGTGGATCATGTTATTGACAACAAGGCCGTTGGGAAAATGCATGCAGAGATCATAAGAAGGGATGAAAAGTATTATATTATCGATCTGAATTCTGTTAATGGCACCTATATCAACGGGGAGCGAGCCGTCTGCAATATTGAGACCGAAATAAAAAATGGTGACAGCATAATGTTGGCCAACGAATCTTATCGTTTTCATATGTAAAAGGGGAGAGGTATCAGATGTAACGCTATGTGATTCCTATACACTTGTATAATCGATCAGAGCGTGCTAATATTAAATATCAGATATTTGGCTGCAATGCATGAACACATAAAGGGGAGAGACAACATGGCTCATTACTTAAAGTATGGTAATCGTGAACTTAAAGTCAGGTTAGCAGACGAGCAAATCAAATCTGTGATTGAAGCGAACCCTGTAGAACTGTCACCAGGAACTTCACAAGAACATATAGAGAACGCTTTGGATAATCC
>JAAYKJ010000144.1 GCA_012522505.1 Clostridiaceae bacterium | reverse complement strand
GGTTTCATTATACTATATTTTTGGGTGGGACATAATCACATGTGGTACAATGAGACATTATCACAAACCGATCAGAACTATATCAGCCAATGGAAAAGAAACATTGACAACAGGGAATTATTTCATTATAATACTATTCAAACCCGAGAAGTCTGTATCGAGATGGATCGGTGTTTAGAAAAGGCAATGATAGGAACAAGTATCTGTTTTTGTTCACAGGGAGGAAGCGTCGTGACTGAGAGCGCTTTTGGAAAAACAAAACGGTGAAAGGACGGCCTGGAGCTGATCGGGTGAAAGATGATTCCGGTAATCCGATACGTGAGTTCGCGTTAAGAGCAAAAGTGGAAGATTATCTTCTATTAGGGTGGTACCGCGGGAATGCCTCTCGTCCCTTAGTTGTGGACAGAGGCTTTTTTGATCTGTAAATAGTCAAATACGCAAGCTGAACTTTTTGCTTGCTTAAGCGAAAATGCACCTTCTTTGTTATCTGCCGGGAGAATGATCTTAGGATGCATACGCAATGAACAGCTATCACGACAGAAAAAGAACCTGGTTTGACTTTACTTATTTTTGAATGGAGGGATGCATATGTTAACAAAAGCACCTAAGGGGACAAGGGACATATTGCCCGACGAAATCTACAAGTGGTATTTTGTGGAGGAGAAGTTCCGTCAAATCTGTCATCAGTTCGGCTATCACGAGATTCGTATCCCCGTATTTGAGCACACAGAGCTGTTTCAACGGGGTGTTGGGGAAACGACGGATATTGTCCAGAAGGAAATGTATACCTTCGATGACAAGGGTGGAAGGAGTATAACGCTCAGGCCAGAGGGCACTGCCGGGGTTGTCAGAAGCTATATTGAAAATGGAATGGCTTCTTGGCCTCAACCTGTAAAGCTGTTTTACGACATTGCTGTTTACCGGTACGAAAATGTACAGAAAGGCCGGTACCGTGAATTCCATCAGTTTGGTGTAGAGCTTTTCGGCGCAGCCGATCCCAGTGCAGATGTAGAGGTTATCTCTATGTTGCATTTGTTTTTTAACAGGCTGGGCATTAAGAGTTTGGCTTTGAACTTGAACAGTATTGGATGCCCCACCTGCCGCGCAGCTTACAATGAAAGACTGAAAGCCTATCTCAGGCCAAAGCTGGAAAGGTTATGCTCTACCTGTAAGGACCGTTATGAAAGAAATCCCATGCGCATTATTGACTGCAAAGAAGAAAGTTGCAGGAGCGAACTGGTAGATGCGCCAGCTTTATTGGATTACATCTGCGAGGATTGCTCAAGGCATTTTGAGAAGGTAAAGGAAAAGCTTTCTGCAATGGGCATTGTCTACTCCATTGATAAAGGCATTGTCCGCGGACTGGATTATTATACACGCACTGTCTTTGAGTTTGTTTCGGATACTATCGGTTCCCAGGGAACTGTATGCGGCGGTGGACGTTATGACGGGCTGATTGAAGCCTGTGGTGGGAAGCCAACCCCTGGGATTGGTTTTGGTCTTGGAATAGAAAGGCTGCTGCTTCAAATGGACAGCCAGGGAATTGTTATTCCGCAGCCCGATCCCCCAGATGTTTTTATCGGTGTAATCGGTGACAGGGCAGAGCAGTTTTCTGAATCCCTCGCATTAAAGCTTAGAACGGCGGGAATTACCTGTCATAAGGATATTATGGGACGTAGCGTAAAGGCTCAGATGAAATATGCCAACAAGCTTAATGCCCGCTTTGCTGTGATATTGGGTGACAGCGAAGTGGAAAGCGGTAAGGTGGAATTAAAGAATATGGTTACGGGTGAAGGAAGAGACATTCATATCGATACGCTGATGGATCGGTTACTGAAATCCAGACAGGGTGCAGTATGATGTCGGAGAATCAGGATAGCAGCGGAAGCAAGGGGCTTTCGAAGCAACTATCAAAAAAATTAATACCATTCTATATATAAGTTGATTCAGATAGTACAGGAAAGAGGAGATGAACGATATGGTTGAAAATATGACAGGAATGAAACGTACCCATCGCTGTGCAGATTTAACTGCAGAGCATGTTGGGAAGGAATTGGTCGTCATGGGCTGGGCCCATAAGAGAAGGGATCTTGGCGGTGTCATTTTTATAGATTTACGCGATATCAGCGGTATTCTGCAGGTCGTTTTCAGAAGTGAATTGGACAGCGCGCTTCATCATAAAGCCGAGCAGATTCGCAGTGAGTATGTTCTAGCTGTCAGGGGAACCTTGGTAAACCGTGACGAGGAGACCATCAACCCGAATTTACCAACAGGAAAATGGGAACTGGTTGTCAAGGAACTGCGTATATTGAGCAGAGCTGAGACACCTCCGATCCTCATTGAAGAAGGTATCGACACCAATGAAGCTGTCAGACTGAAATACAGGTTTTTGGATCTGCGCCGTCCAGATATGCAGAGGAATATGATCCTCCGCCACCGGGTTGCCAAAATTGCCAGAGACTATTACGATGAGAACGGTTTTTTGGAGATAGAGACACCGGTTCTGATGAAGAGCACCCCCGAAGGCGCAAGAGATTATCTGGTGCCAAGCCGCGTGCATACCGGAAAATTCTTTGCTTTGCCCCAATCGCCGCAGTTGTTTAAGCAGATTTTAATGGTTTCGGGATTTGATCGTTACTTTCAGATCGCCAAATGCTTCAGGGATGAGGACCTTCGCGCGGATAGACAACCCGAATTCACGCAGATAGATTTGGAAATGTCTTTTGTTGAGGTTTCCGATGTTATAGCCATGAACGAGGGTTTTATAAAACGTTGCTTTGATGAGGTTCTGGGTATTCAGCTGCAAACACCATTCCAACAGTTGACGTATAATGAAGCAATGGAGCGGTATGGTACAGATAAACCCGATACCCGGTTTGGGTTAGAATTGGTTGATCTCTCTGACATTGTAAAGAATTCGGGCTTCAAAGTATTTTCCGACGCAATTGCCAGAGGGGGAAGTGTTAGAGCTTTGAACGCAAAAGGCTGTGGTGCGAAGTTTGCCAGAAGGGAAATTGATGCATTGGGCGAATTTGTAAAGATCTACGGCGCCAAAGGCATGGCTTGGATTTCAGTGGAGGAGAATAGCTTGAAGTCTGTGATCACCAAGTTCTTGGCAGAAGAAGAGACGAACCGGATCTTGGAGAAGGTTGGCGCTGAAGCTGGCGATCTGATTTGCTTTGTCGCAGATACGGATGACATTGTGTTTGATGCCCTTGGTCATCTGCGCTTGGAGATTGCAAGAAAACTGAATTTAATTGATGACAACAAGATGAATTTCTTATGGGTTACCGAATTTCCGTTGTTGGAATATGATGGGGATGAAAAGCGCTGGGTTGCGAAGCATCACCCGTTCACTTCACCAATGGATGAAGATATTGATCTGCTGGATACCGATCCGGGAAAGGTGCGTGCGAAAGCTTACGATGTCGTGCTGAACGGTGTTGAATTGGGCGGCGGAAGCATTCGTATCCATGATCAGGAATTGCAGAGAAAGATATTCTCCCGTATCGGTTTTTCTGAAGAAGAGGCGAAAGACAGGTTTGGCTTTCTGCTCGAAGCCTTCAAATACGGAACCCCACCCCATGGCGGATTGGCCTTTGGCTTGGACAGGTTGATCATGCTGATGGCAAAGGCAAGCTCCATCCGGGATGTCATCGCATTCCCCAAGGTGCAGAACTCATCTTGTTTGATGACCGGAGCGCCGGATGTTGTGGATGTAAAACAGCTAAAAGAGCTGCACATTGCGATAAAGGAGTAGGGGAATAGAGAGGAATAGAATGGATCGTAACCGGGTTATGAAAGAGATCGTTGATTGGCTGGTGCATATCGTAACGGCCATTGTGATTACGATTATCATCATTCGTTTTGTCGGGCAATTTACGATTGTACAAGGAAATTCCATGTACCCAACCTTGCAGAACAACGATATCCTCATCATTGAGAAGCTGACCCAACAGTTTGGGCAGTTCAAGCAGGGAGATATTGTTGTGTTAAAAATTCCTGAGCAGTTGGGTGACGGGAAAACTTATGCTGTGAAGCGAATTGTTGCTTTGGAGGGGCAGACGATAGTTATCCGAGACGGCCTGGTTTATGTTAATGACGTATATTTGGACGAACCCTACATCAACGGCAGTGATACACAGATTGCTGCAGGGCTGCATGATGATTTGACGGTGCCGGAAGGCTACATCTACCTCCTTGGCGATAACCGACTGCCTGGAGAAAGCAAGGACAGCAGACACTTCGGCATAATTGCAACCGACAAGGTTGCTGGCAGAGTCCTGTTCAGGCTGTTTCCACTAAGGCTTTTTGGGCCAATAGCCACTGCCGGAGGACAAGCCCCTTACATCCTGGAACCTGTCCCCGGACATATTAACTAAGTTCGAACATACCGGTGTACAACTGATAATATTTGCCTGCCTGCTCTATCAGATCATCGTGATCCCCGCGTTCGATTATCGTACCGTTTTCAAGCACCATGATGGCGTTTGAGTTACGGACGGTGGAAAGCCTGTGGGCGATGACAAAAACCGTACGGCCTTCCATCAGCTTATCCATCCCTTTTTCGATGAGGGCTTCGGTGCGGGTATCAATAGAGCTTGTGGCTTCATCCAGTATTAATACAGGCGGTTCTGCGACGGCTGCGCGGGCGATGGCCAGCAACTGCCTCTGTCCCTGGCTTAAATTTGTGCCATCAGAGGTGAGCAGCGTATCATATCCCTGGGGTAGGTGCTGGATGAATGAATCTGCGTTGGCAAGCTTTGCTGCTGCAATGACTTCCTCATCGGAAGCATCCAGCCTCCCATAGCGAATATTTTCCATCACTGTCCCTGTGAATAGGTGTGTATCCTGCAGAACCATGGAAAGGGAACGCCTTAAATCTGCTTTCTTAATTCGGTTTATTGGAATCCCATCATACAGGATAGAGCCATCCGGAACATCATAAAACCGGTTCAAAAGGTTTGTAATCGTCGTTTTTCCTGCTCCTGTTGAACCCACAAAGGCGATTTTCTGGCCTGGCTTTGCATATAATGAAATACCGCTCAATACTGTTTTGTTTTCCTCATACCCGAAAACCACATCATTGAGGCGGATATCCCCTTTAACCTGTGTATAGGTTACCTTTCCGTTTTCATTTATCTGTTTCCAGGCCCATAAGCCTGTTCGGTGCTCAACCTCAACGAAGTCTCCGTATTTATCTTTTTGTACATATACAAGAGTTACGGTTCCCTCATCGTGTTCGGGTTTCTCATCCATCATTTCAAATATTCTTTCTGCACCAGCCAGCGCCATCAGAATGGCATTAAATTGCTCGGACATCATCGTGATGGGCTGTGAGAAAGAACGGGTGTATTGCAGGAAGGATGCGAGTGAACCCAGATCCAGACCGCGGGTAATCGCTAACAGCGCACCGACAATTGCTGTAATGGAGTAATGCATATAGGAGAGGTTTCCCATGATGGGTCTTAACATACTGGCGAAGGTATTAGCGCCTTTCGCGGCTTCAAACAGTTCTTCATTAAGCTTGTCAAATTCTTTTTTTGACTGGTCTTCATGGCAGAATACCTTGACCACCTTTTGACCCTCGGTCATTTCCTCGATATACCCGTTTACCTTTCCAACGGATGCTTGCTGCTGCATAAAGAACTTTCCACTCTTTCCACCCAGCTTCTTAATGATGAAAAGCATTAACAACAGCATCAGTACAACAACAACCGTAAGCACAGGGCTTAAAATGCACATCGCGATAAAGACGCCTGTCACGGTTACCAGTGATGAAAAAATATTGACAAGGCTTTGGCTAAGCATGTTGCGCAATGCATCGGTATCATTGGTGTACCGGCTCATCAACTCGCCATGGGTATGGGTGTCAAAATATCGGATGGGAAGCTTCTGCATGTGTGAAAACAGTTCGGTACGGATTTTGTATAGTGTTCCTGTGGCAACAGTAATCATCAGACGGTTATAGATGAATGTCGCCAGTGCGCCTGAAGCGTAAATCAGAGCCATTATGACCAGCATCCGAATGAACGCTGACAAATCCGGGTTCTGCATGCCTACAAAGGGGAGAATGAAATCATTGAACAACGGCTTCAAGAAATAGGTTGCCGCAATCTGCCCAGCAGAACTTATCAGTACGAGAAGAAATACAGCTGCGAGGTGACCACGATAGCCTTTCATATAGGAAAAAATTCTTTTTATTGTCTTTCCAGCATCTTTTGGTTTTCTGCCCCGATTAAGGTGCATGGCTTTTCCTCTAGGTCCCGACATTTTCCACAACCCCCCTCTGCTGAGATTCGTATACTTCCTTGTATATAGAATTCTCTTTCAGCAATTCGTCATGTGTCCCCACACCATTGATTTTTCCGTCATCCATAACGACAATCCTGTCCGCATCCATGACTGATGCAATTCGTTGAGCGATGATAATGGCTGTGGTTCCCTTCAGATCTTCCTTCAGAGCTTTACGAATTTTACTGTCTGTTTCGGTATCTACAGCACTGGTGCTGTCGTCGAGGATTATAATCTTCGGTTTCTTTAACAGGGCCCGGGCAATACAAAGCCGCTGTTTCTGTCCGCCGGATACGTTGACACCACCCTGACCGAGCATTGTGTCATATCCATTTGGGAATGACATGATGAAGTCATGTGCCTGAGCTGCCTTGCAGGCTTCAATGATGTCTTCTTCCGTTGCATTCTCGTCACCCCATTTTAAGTTTTCACGTATTGTTCCGGAAAACAGAACATTCTTTTGAAGCACCATGGCAACGGCGTTACGTAATGCTTCCAGACTATAATCCCGAACATCCAGGCCGCCAACTCGGACGCTTCCCCCGGTAGCATCATATAGCCGTGGGATCAACTGCACAAGCGTTGTTTTTGCAGAACCCGTTCCACCAATTATCCCGATGGTTTCACCTGACCGAATCGAAAGGTTTATCCCTTCAAGGATAAGGTTGCCCTTCGGACCGCCATAGCTGAAGGATACATTTTCGAAGGTAACAGAGGAATCTGCCACTTCATTAACTGCGCCAACCACTTCTGTAATGTCTTCCTGCTCATTGAGCACTTCGGTAATTCTTACAAGAGAGGCTCGTGTTATTACAAACATAACAAACACCACGGTTATCATCATCAGAGACATCAGGATCTGTGTGATGTAGCTTATGAACCCCATCAGTTCCCCGGAGAGCATGTCCCCGGCAATGATCAAGTTTCCGCCAAACCACGATACGGCGATCATACAGCCATACATTACAAATTGCATGATTGGCATATTCCATACAACAATTTTTTCGGCTTTCATTTGGGTCTGCCGCACCTGATCAGCAACATCGCTGAATTTCTCCTCTTCGTATTCATCTCGTACAAAAGCCTTGACAACCCGAATTCCGATGAGGTTTTCCTGGATGATGGCATTTAACCGATCATACTTTTTCAGCATGACTTGAAAACGGGGAAAGGCATTCGATGCAATGAAGTAAAGAGAAATACCCAAAACCGGTATGGCGAACAGAAATACAAGTGAAAGCTTTGCGTTCAAAAGAACAGCCATGAATACTGCCATGATCAGCATGATAGGGGCTCGTATCATCATACGAATCATCATCATGAAGGTCATTTGTGCATTGTTGACATCGGTTGTCAGCCGGGTCACCAGTGAAGCGGTAGTGAATTTATCCATATTTGCAAAAGAAAAGTCCTGAATTTTATGGAATAAACCCTGCCGCAGCCCTTTTGCGAAGCCACATGCTGCTATCGAAGCAAAGCGGGCGGCAAAAACACCAAGCACCAGTGAAAGAACAGCCATCAGGATCATCAATAGTCCCATCTTTAAGATATAAGAAAAATCCCTGTTGGCAATCCCTACATCAACAAGCTTTGCCATGACGCGGGGGATATTCACTTCCAAAAAAACCTCAATGATGATCGTCAGAGGAGCAAGCAATGCGTATTTTTTATATTTGCCCACGTAAGGCAGTAGCTTTCTAAACATTGTTTGAATCCTTTCTTTTATTAGTCTCAATCATATTACGAATTTTAAACAACGAAGAAAAATCCATTTCGTCCGGGTTACAGGAGTACCCGTCGGCTAAGTTGCTATATATTTTGTCAAGAAAGTCTATCAACGTGTTAAGCTCTTCCCGGGTGAAGTCACGAAACATTACCTGATCCATTTCATCCAGCGTTTCGCGGCAGCGCCTGGAAAAGTGGATTCCCTTTTCCGTAACATACAATCTTCTCACCCGAAGGTTATCTGCATCGATACGTTTTTCAAGCAGACCGGACTTTTCCATCCGTTTTGTTGAAAGAGCGACAGAAGCAGGAGAAATCATCAAGTGCTCCGCTACTTCAGCCTGTGTGCAACCCTTGTGGTTGTTCACAAACTCTAGCAGGTGAAGCTGTCCTGGATAGAGCGGAAAGTCCATATTGGATTTTTGCAGCAGGATTCGTCGAACGAGATGAAATTTCTCAATACGCATCACGATTCTTTTGTAATCCATTATAGCCCACCATCATACGGTAAGCGCTTAATCATTAAACGCTTAACTATTATACTTTATTTTGTATTTGGAAGTCAATAAATCAAATCCATTTATAGTTATTTAACAAACTCGTTCAGTTGAATATGAGCGTCAGGATAAAAAATACTCATTCGTTCAAGATAACCATATCCCATGAAAGTTTTGTCCAGGGACTGGTTTTTGATTTCAAAAACCAATTGAATAACTCGATTAGTCTTGATTCATGTATAGAATGGCGTGAACTAAAGAACTGCCAAAAGAATAACAGTCCAACTAAACAGGACAACCCATACTCTCGGAAACTGCTGAAATGCTCCTTTGCGAGAACCACATCGGGCTGTAATAAAGAAAACAACTCCTCTCTGCTGATATATTTCAAATAGAAAGCAAGACGGCACATTTGTACATGGGTACTGATTTCGTATGCCAATATTCCAGAAGGCAGCAGAGAAGTTTCATAATGGTTGATAAAACGATACATGGAATCGTCAGCTGAAGAAATACAGTTATGCCTTTCTTCCGTGGTCAAAGCCAGCAGAAAACTCCTTTTCTTTGTATAGGTCTGCAGTAACTCGCTTTTATCAACATACTCCTTTACGTTTGCGTGAAAATCATCGGCAGTGAAAATTTTAAAATAATACTTCATAAATTTTGAAGCATAATTGAATTTTTCATTTGTTTGCCATCGATAAACGGGTTCGAACACTCCATGAAGAATGATATCCGGAATCAAAGTGTTCCCTGTTTGCAGGTCTTTCCAGATACCTTTATACTTCTCCAGGATCATCGGATAATCATCACTGAAGCCACAATATGCATTAAGCATACCCAAGGAAATCATCCATAATTGCGATCTTTGTAAATCTGTTATTTTACTTTTTTCCTTCTGTACCATTTGATAATCCCCCATATAGCAACTGAAGGCACAATGTACCTAAATAAAGGCAGATCAATGAAGCAACCAATTAAGAATAACAGAACTGGCGGACCAAGCAAAATAAAAATTGCGATGGTGGCGAAAAATTTAAATGTAAACGTATCGTCTTTGGCTTTCAGGCGCAAAACTCCATTTGCTCTTTTACTAAATAATACATCCAGTTCCAAATCTCCAGGTTTGCCTTTTTTCTTATATGACTTGTACATGATGTCAGCCAGCAAAAACTGGCCGCACCCGTAGATAGCCTTTATGCGCCCGATAGCCGCAACACGGCTCTGTGGTGCAATTTTTAGTGCTGTGTGAAAATCTTTTTTAGCTTTTGTGAAGTGATTTAGATTTAGAAGAAGGTTGCCCCTGCCGAGCAAAGAATCCACATCATTGCTTTTTATTGATAAAGCCTTATTAAAGTCTTCAAGAGCCTCATTGTAATGCTTTAGCATATAATTGGCATAACCCCTAATCCGAAACAAAGATTCATCCTTTGCATACAACTTTTCCGCCTGCTCCAACATATCAATAGCTTTTTCATAACAAGCGTTTTTAAATTCAAGCAGACCCTGAAGGCGTATTTTTGCATAATTGCTGTAATCACATTTATTCTTCTTGTCAAAAAGGTCATATCTTAATCCATAATCATATTTCAAGAGATCAAGCTGCTTAAAATTATTATTTTCTTCAAGACAGAATTCTTTGTTCAGATACTGCCATATATGCAAAGGAAGGACATCATGCTCATTAAGAAAAGAACATATATACCTACCCAATAAACCATACTCATCAATTGAGAAATCAAGCATCAGGCTTTTCCATCTGTCAAGCTTTATTCTTTGGAAGAAATCATCATATATCTCATGAATTTTTGAAAATGTGCTTATTGCTCTTTGACCAGAAAAAGTTTCATTACGGTTTTCCTTATTAAGTTTACTATCCTCTTTGCTTATTTCAATGTCGTTATGAATTTCCACAATAGATATATTACTTTCAAGTTGTCCGGTTTCATTGGAAATTACTAATCTATCCGCCTCTTTCAAAGCTGATTCATATGCCTGTCTCAAGGCAATAAAACCGTTAGGATTTTCTTCGGGATGGCATTTTTTCAATTGGAGTGCATAGGCCTTTTTTATAAGTAATTTATCACCGGTTCTTTTTATCCCCAACAAATCCCATGTCATCATATTATATCTCCAGATAAATCAATGGACTCTAAAAAAGCCTCAAATTTCGATACTGCTTTTTTGATCTCAATAGGTTTTTGCCTGTCAAGCACCGCTTCAAAAATGTTGATTTCGTGAGCAATTCTCATTCGAAGATCAGACAATGACTCTTCATAAAGGCGTTCGGCCTTTGCCAATAGGTATTGGTTTTTTGTGTTATCCCGGGGGTGAATTTTTATCTCAGCAAGCTCTTTGAAACGCTGTTCGATTTCTTCTTTTGTCAAAAGGCAGTCTTCATTGACAATAACTTCACGTTTTGTTTCCCCTGTCGTCAGTGAAGTCACTTCAACCTCTAAAATCCCATTTATATCATATGTATACCTTACATCAACAGAGGATTGTCCAGCTGGTGCAGGAACGATGTTTACAACAATTTCACCCAGCTTTATATTGTTCTTAACCAGCCTGCTTTCCCCCTGGTATATTGATATTTTGATCTGGCTCTGATTATCAGCAATGGAATATAATCTTTCAACTTTACTATAAGGGATAACGGTATTTCTCTCGATAATTGGAAAAAAATGACCTGATTCATATCCGCCAAATTCACTTATAGCAACAACCTCTGTGCCTAATGTAAACGGACATACGTCGGTAACAACAGCTTCCACAAATGCTTCGTTACGTTCTTTTATTGCAGCATATATTCCTGTTCCCAGTGCAACAACCTCATCGGGATTCAGGTGACATAAAGGAAGCCTACCGAACAATTTTGCTACATATGAACGGATAACATGCATTTTGGTTGAGCCACCCACAAGAACTATTTCATCAATCTCATCCAGTTTCAAAACTGAATCACGGATAACATGTTGCAGTGGACGTCTTATCTCTGCCAGTAATTCATAACAAATGCTTTCAAATTTATCATTGGATAAGGATATTGTATGCTCAGTTTTTCCAATGAAGCAACTCATATGAGCTTCAGCGTCTTTTACCAGAGATCTTTTGCAGATTTCAGCCTGCTTGCTAATATGTGAAAGAGTTTTAAGATCAAGTTTGTCTTTTTCAACGCCTGTTTTTTTTATGAAGTAATCGATAATGCATTGATTGAAATCATCACCGCCCAGATAATTATTGCCTGATACTGCTCTTACCTCCATAATATTGCCAAATATTTCAAGGATGGAAACATCAAAGGTGCCGCCACCGAGGTCAAAAACAAGCAGATGTTTTTCTTCAGCATTATCGTAAAGACCATACGCGACTGCAGCAGCAGTGGGCTCATTAATAAGGCGCTCAACACTTAATCCAGCCAACTCCCCAGCTTGTTTTGTCGCCCTGCGTTGGACATCGTTAAAATAGGCCGGTACGCTGATAACCGCCTCTGTTACGGTAGTGCCCAGATAAGCTTCTGCATCAGCTTTCAGTGACTTCATAATAAAAGAGGATAATTCAACAGGTGTGAAATTATAATTGCCCAAAGAATATATCTTGTTTGTACCCATGTATCTTTTGAACGAGCCTGCTGTTAGATGGGGATGAGTGATTAAACGTTCTTTTGCAGCTTTGCCGGTAATGATCTCATTTTTGTTCAGCACGCTGACAATGGATGGGGTTAATTTATCACCTAAAGAATTGGGAACGATAACCGGTTTCCCATCCAAACAAATAGCGACAAGACTATTTGTTGTTCCCAAGTCTATTCCAATAATTGACATACAATGCCCCTGCCTTGCAATAATATGGAATCTGTAACAGATTAAGCTACATTATATCAATTTTAGCATAAACATGCAAGGCTAACACGAGAATTGTTTGCCTATGCAGACGAATACCGTTACTGTTCAGAGCTATCTCTCAAGCGTATCGCTTTGATGGAATATATTTACAAATACTGCGTTAAGATTTCAGGTCGGGATGGAGTCTTTTTGTTTGGTATGGTAAAATGAGACGAAAGAAGAGATCACTAAAGAGGGGATAACCAGATGCAACATACAATAGATAAAAAACGTGCTTTTGATACCGTCTTTAAGGAAGTCAGTATGGATGAAACGCTGCGGGAAACGTTTCGTGAAGCGTGTGTGTCGCAGCTGC
Source organism: Clostridiaceae bacterium (assembly GCA_012522505.1). GTDB lineage: Bacteria > Bacillota > Clostridia > DSM-8532 > DSM-8532 > JAAYJG01. The sequence goes on along the minus strand of JAAYKJ010000144.1, from coordinate 9,425 downwards.
AATATATAAAGGCAGCAGGTCAGGTGGAAATCAAGCTGGAGATGCCTTGCATCATTCGGATGAGCAGTATTTATTCTCTTGAGAAGGTCCTTAGCCGTTATTTCAACACCGCTGTTCGGATAATACCCTGCTTTCATGTTCAGCAACAGTGGCAGCAGCTTTTGGAAACCTGTAGGGAATACTTCCTGCAGATTCTTTCACAAAAATCAAAGCATTATGAATGTTTATTGGAGGATGCTGTCTTCCAGGTTGATGGGCAGAAACTAAACATCATCCTTCGCTCTAACGCGAAAACCATTCTCCAGTCTGGCAATTGCCACAAGGTTCTGCAAGAATTTATTCAAACCAGTTTTAATCAGGATATCACGGTTTGCTTTATTGATCCGCCTCTGGACGAAAAAGAAAAAGAGGCATATCTGAAGAAAAAGATTCAACGGGAGCAGAAGGCCATCAACAAAGTAGTGTGTTACCCTGCAGAAAATTCCAATAATGAACCCATAAAGGCAGCCAGCACCTTTGTACCCTATAAGACGAAGAGGAAAGCATCATCCGATTTGAACCTGATCTGCGGAAGAGCTTTCGATGAGCAGCCAATTCCCATGCAAGAGGTTTCCATAAATTCAGGCCGAATTGCGATCAAAGGAAGGGTTATCCGTGTGGAAACCAAGCTTACCAAAAGCGGAAAAACTTTGTTTGATTTTGATGTTACCGATCTCACCCATTCCATTTCGGTTAAATATTTCGCAGATGATAAAACCTTGCCTGTAATGGAGGAAAACGTGAAGGTTGGGCAATGGCTAGTGGTCTATGGTGAAGCTCAGTTTGATACTTTCAGCAAGGATCTTTCAATTCGGGCGAGGAGTATTCGAAAAACTTCGGTTGATGAGAAAATGGACAACGCTCCTGAGAAACGTGTGGAGCTTCATTTGCACACCCAAATGAGCCAGATGGACGCGCTGACACCTGCAAAGGATTTGGTTCAAAGGGCGGCAAAGTGGGGGCATCCTGCTGTTGCGATTACCGATCATGGTGTTGTGCAGGCATATCCTGAGGCCTATTTTGCTGCTCAAAAATCAGGGATAAAGCTGCTGTACGGTGTTGAAATTTATTTATTGGGGGAAGAAAGAACCGATCCGGAAGGAAAAATTGATTATAAGAACCCCGGTACTTTTCATGCGATATTGCTTGTAAAAAACTATACAGGTTTAAAAAACCTGTATAAATTAATTTCTGAAAGCCATCTTGACTATTTTTACAAAAGGCCGCGAATCCCCAAGTCCATCCTGGAAAAATACAGGGAAGGGCTTATCCTTGGCAGTGCCTGCGAGGCAGGGGAAGTGTACCAGGCGATATTGCGCGGAGAAGATGAGGAAGAAATATCCCGGATAGCCGGTTATTATGATTATCTTGAAATTCAGCCTCTTGGGAACAACGGGTTTTTAATCGATTCCGGAAAGGTCACCGGCTTTGAGCAGCTGAAGGATATCAATCGCAGAATTGTTGCTCTGGGCGAGAAACTGGACAAACCGGTTGTCGCTACCTGTGATGTTCATTTTATAGACCCCGAGGATGAAGTCTTCAGACGGATCCTGCAGGCGGGGCAGGGTTATAGCGATGCGGACAAGCAAGCACCGTTGTTCTTTCGCACAACAGAGGAGATGCTTGAGGAGTTTTCCTATCTCGGTGAAGAGACTGCCTATGACGTTGTGGTCAGGAATACACGCCTGATTGCGGATTGGGTGGAGCATATCAAGCCAATTCCGGATGGAACCTTTCCACCATCTATCGCCGGTTCGGACGAAGACATCCGAACCCGATCAATTGAAAAAGCAGTCGCGCTGTATGGTTCGCCGTTACCGGAACTGGTACAGAAAAGACTGGACAAGGAATTAACATCCATCATAAAGAATGGGTTTTCAGTGATGTACATCATTGCACAGAAGCTGGTGTCAAAATCATTATCGGACGGATATCTGGTTGGTTCAAGAGGATCTGTTGGCTCCTCCTTTGTTGCTTATCTGATCGGGATCACCGAGGTGAATTCTCTTCCTTCACATTATCGATGTGAAGAATGCCTGTATTCCGAGTTCTTTGAAAAGGATGGAATGGTGGGCTGCGGTTTTGACCTGCCAGAGAAAGCCTGCCCGAAGTGTGGAAATCCTTTGGTGAAGGACGGTTATGACATTCCTTTCGAAACCTTTCTGGGTTTTGACGGAGACAAAGAACCGGATATAGATCTGAATTTCTCTGGCGAATACCAACCCTATGCTCACAAATATACCGAGGAGCTTTTCGGTGAAGGCCATGTTTTTCGGGCCGGAACCATCGCGACCGTGGCGGAAAAAACCGCATTCGGCTTTGTGAAGGGATATCTCAACGAGCGGGGGAAAACTGCGACAAACGCTGAGGTCAACCGCCTGGTCTCTGGCTGTACCGGGATTAAGCGTACTACCGGTCAGCACCCTGGTGGTGTCATGATCGTTCCCCACAATAAGGAGATCTATGATTTCACGCCCGTGCAGCGTCCAGCTGATGATACCAGAACCGATATCATTACCACCCACTTTGATTATCATTCCATCAGCGGAAGAATTTTAAAGCTGGATATCCTGGGTCATGACGACCCTACGGTGATCCGCATGCTGCAGGATATCACAGGAATTGATCCGAAAACGATTCCCATCGGCGAAAAAAGAACGATGGAGATCTTTAGAAGTACCGAACCTTTGGGCGTAACTTCGGAGGATATTGGCAGTGTTGTGGGCACCTACGGGATTCCCGAATTCGGTACCAAGTTCGTCCGGCAAATGCTTATGGATACAAAACCCACCACTTTCGCCGAGCTGATCCGCATTTCCGGATTATCCCATGGCACCGATGTCTGGACAAACAACGCTCAGGAATTGATCCGAAAAGGTATTGCCAGTCTGCCCAATGTTATCAGTACCCGCGATGATATCATGCTGTTCCTGATCCAGAACGGGCTGGAACCGCTGACATCCTTTAAAATCATGGAGGATGTGAGAAAGGGTAAGGGGCTGAAGCCTGAGTATGAAGAGTTGATGATTAAAACAGGAATACCCGGCTGGTATATAGAATCCTGCAAGAAGATAAAGTATATGTTTCCGAAGGCTCATGCTGCGGCGTATGTTATGATGGCTTTCCGGATAGCATGGTTCAAGGTATATTATCCTGAAGCTTTTTATGCAACCTATTTTACCGTCCGCGCCGATGAGTTTGATGCAGATATCATTTCCAGAGGCAGAGACAGGGTACGTTATGCGATGGAGGAGCTTGAGAAAAAGGGAAACGAAGCTACACAAAAAGAAAAAAACATGCTGACCATCCTTGAAATCGCCAATGAAATGTATGCACGCGGTATTAATTGCCTGCCCGTGGATCTGTATGCCTCCGATGCGGTGAAATTCAACATTACCGACAAAGGCCTGCTGCCACCTCTAACCGCACTGCAGGGCTTGGGGAGTGCTGCCGCTGCGAATATCGTTGAAGCCAGGAAAAAAGGACGGTTTATATCGGTCGAGGATTTGAAAATCCGTGCAGGAATAAGTAAGTCTGTGATTGAAATTCTGGAAACCCACGAATGCCTGGACGGAATGCAGCAAAGTAACCAGATGTGCTTTTTTTAAGCTTAAGCCAGGCCGGATAGCCCTGAATGCATAGACTAAAGGCGGCATGAAAGATTTGACTTTATTTGACTAATTCGATAAAATAGAAGGGATAAGGTCTAAAGTCTTCAGCTGGGTTGAGTTCACGTTTATACATCCGGTTTTTTACTTTTCTGCTTATTGTATCAACCACCGGGGGCTTGAAGAGGGCATAATAATTGTAGTTTAATTAGCTGAAACAGCAAAACCATAGATTTTATCATTGAAGAATAAACTTTTTCCTAATTAAACAGTATATCAAGATGGAGTGAGTTTTTTGAGTAAAAAGCTGCAAGGTGACTTAACCGATAAGCTATTTGAAGCCATTCTCCTGTTGAGAAACAAGGAGGAGTGTTATAGTTTTTTTGAAGACGTGGGCACCATTGCGGAAATTAAAGCGTTTGCCCAACGTCTGGAGGTTGCCAAGATGCTGGATCAGGGCAAGACATATCGGGAAATTCACGAAAATACCGGTGCCAGTGAGGCTACAATCAGCAGGGTAAGCCGATCTTTGAATTATGGTGCGGACGGTTATCGGCTGATTCTCGAACGCTTAAGGGAAAATGCGGAAGGGGAGAGCAAATAATTTGAAAATTTTGGAAAAAATATTTGGAAGCTACAGTGATAGGGAAGTTAAGCGGCTAGAGCCGATAGCAGATGAAATTGAAGCTTTGGAAACTAAAATGAAACAGCTCTCAGATGACGAACTGAGGGGGAAAACCCCGGCTTTAAAGCAAAGGCTGAAAGAGGGGGAAACCTTGGACGAAATCCTCCCCGAAGCTTTTGCAGTAGTTCGGGAAGCATCAAAACGTGTACTCGGGATGCGCCATTACCGTGTCCAGTTAATTGGCGGTATTGTCCTGCATCAGGGTCGAATCGCAGAAATGAAAACCGGTGAAGGAAAGACTCTTGTCGCTACCCTCCCGGTTTATTTAAATGCGCTGACGGGAAAAGGGGTACACATCATTACTGTAAATGACTACCTGGCCCGCCGTGATGCTGAGTGGATGGGGAAAGTATATCAGTTTCTGGGCCTAAGTGTTGGTGTAATCGTTCACGATTTGGATAACGATGAACGTCGAAAGGCCTATATCTGCGACATCACCTACTGTACCAACAATGAGTTTGGGTTTGATTATCTGCGATACAATATGGTGGTCTATAAGGAGCATATGGTGCAGCGCGGGCACCATTATGCGATTGTGGACGAAGTCGACTCCATCTTAATCGATGAGGCGCGTACACCGCTGATTATCTCGGGACCTGGCGACAAATCCACCGATTTATACCAGCAGGCCGACACTTTGGTTCGTAGAATGAAAAAGAAGGTTTTCAAAGAAACCGACGACAAAGTCTTCGATGATGATGTGGATGCCGATTATATTGTAGACGAAAAAGCCCATACATCAACCCTTACACCGAAGGGGATAGCAAAGGTTGAGAAATTCTTCAATATTGAAAACCTGTCCGATGCCGAAAACATGACACTCTCCCATCATGTGAATCAGGCTATCCGGGCTCATGGTTTGATGAAAAGAGATGTGGACTATGTCGAGAAAGACGGGGAGATCATCATTGTTGATGAATTTACAGGCCGGCTGATGTACGGAAGAAGATATAGTGAAGGGCTTCATCAGGCGATTGAAGCCAAGGAAGGCGTTAAGGTTGAGAGGGAGAGCAAAACCCTTGCTACCATCACTTTCCAGAACTATTTCAGATTGTATGAAAAGCTTGCCGGTATGACCGGTACCGCATTAACTGAGGAACAGGAATTCCAGGCCATATATAAATTGGATGTTATCGCGATTCCAACCAACCTTCCGGTTATCCGCGAGGATCATTCGGATGTAGTTTATAAGGGGATTGGGGGAAAATTCAAAGCGGTTATCCAGGATATCGAGAAAAGCCATAAGAAAGGCCAGCCCGTTCTGGTGGGGACAATTTCCATTGAAACTTCTGAGTACCTCAGCCAGTTGTTAAGAAAACACGGCATCAAACACAATGTGCTGAACGCAAAGTACCATGATAAGGAAGCTGAAATTGTTGCTCAGGCTGGTAAGTACGGTGCTGTAACGATTGCAACAAACATGGCTGGACGTGGTACCGATATCATGCTTGGTGGTAATCCGGAGTTCCTTGCAAAGCAGGAAATGCGCAAACAGGGTATGGATGATTTTTACATCAGCATGTCTACCAGCTTCAATGAAACCGGCGATGTGGAAATTTTAAAGGCCAGGGAGCTTTATAAGAAACTCTACGAACAGTTTAAGAAGGAAACCGATGCTGAAAAGGTTAAGGTAATAGAAGCTGGTGGGCTGAAGATCATTGGAACCGAGCGGCATGAATCGAGGCGTATTGACTATCAGCTACGCGGTCGTTCCGGTCGTCAGGGAGATCCAGGTGAATCTCGTTTCTATATCTCACTGGAGGATGATCTGATGCGCCTTTTCGGATCAGACAGGCTTCAGTCCATGGTTAGTATGCTGGGGCTTGAGGAGGATCAGCCTATTGAACACCGGATGCTATCCAATGCGATTGAAAACGCCCAGAAGAAAATCGAAGGTATAAATTTTAACCGCCGCAAAAATGTCCTGCAATATGACGATGTCATGAACCAGCAGAGAGAACTGATCTACAAGGAACGCTATAAGGTATTGAACGGAGAAAACCTGAAAGACAATTTCATCAAGATGATCGATGGTATTATCGATCATGCGATAAACCTATACTGCAAGGAAAGCCCCTACCCCGAAAACTGGGAGTGGCCAGCATTAAAAACTTACGTGGAAAGCAGCATCCTGCCAAAGGATTCTTTCCAGTACGATAAGCTTGATATGGAGAGCATCGATGCCGAAGCGATAAAGAAAATTCTGCATGACAGAGCGATAGAGCACTATAGCAACCAGGAGGAAAGCTTTGGCAGCGAAATCATGCGCGAACTGGAACGCCGTATCCTTTTAAAATCTGTGGATGAGAAGTGGATGGATCATATCGATGCCATGGATCAGTTGAAGCATGGGATAGGCTTGCGGGCGTATGGCCAGCGGGATCCAGTTGTTGAGTACCGCATGGAAGGCTTCGATATGTTTGATGAGATGATCCGGAACATACAACATGATGCGGTTAGCGAACTATTGCGCATCCGAAAGGAAAACATTGTTGTTCAGAGGACTCAGGTGGCCAATCCTGTAACAGCAACCCATGGCGGGGATGATGGGACTGTTAGAAAACCCAAAAAACGGGATACAGAAAAAGTAGGACGGAATGATCCATGCCCCTGTGGTAGTGGGAAAAAATACAAAAAATGTTGTGGAGCTTAATTTGGAGTAGCATTCAGATAGAACACCCCACAATGGATTCGTATCAGCTATATCCTATGGCACCCTTTAGAGTTCTGTGAAAGTTTCATAGCGGGGCATATTTTGAGGATGAATGAGCGGGTTAAATCTGTAGCTGAACATCGGGGTTTCGCTGTTTTCCAATACCAGAAAGGATTTTTGATGAACTATAATAAAGCGATTGAATATATCCACAGTCTGGAGCGTTTTGGAAGCCAACCCGGTCTGGAGCGCATACAAGCATTAACCGATCGTCTTGGCAATCCCCAGAATCACTTAAAATTTATCCATATCGCCGGAACCAATGGCAAAGGATCAACAGCTGCGTTCATAGCAAGCATCTTAACTGCTGCTGGCTATAAAACGGGCTTGTATACATCACCCTTTGTGGTCAGGTTTAATGAAAGAATCCGTCTGGACGGTAAAGAAATTCCCGATGAAGACCTGGCTGAATATGTAAGCAAGGTAAAGTCAGCCATTGATGAGATGATCCGGGAAGGGATGGCTCACCCTACCGAATTCGAAGTGATCACGGCGTTGACTTTTTTGTATTATTATGAAAAAAATTGCGATGTAGTTGTGTTGGAGGTTGGTCTGGGAGGGCGCTATGACGCAACGAACATCATTTCAAACTCGGTGGTTTCAGTTATCACAAAAATAGCCATGGACCACATGGCTATTTTGGGAGACACCCTGAAAATGATCGCTGGAGAAAAAGCGGGTATCATTAAAGACAATGGTTATGTTGTGACGTATCCCCAAGAGAAAGCGGCACTGGAAACGATTGAATCGGTATGTAGAAAACGAAATGCTTTTCTTTTCAAAGCTGATCCCAGCCAGATGTGTGAAGTTGAATTCGGCAGAGGCATTCTTGCTTTCAAACACTCGCAGTTTGGCAGGCTTGAAACATCGATTGTTGGTGTACATCAGGTCTACAACGCATCCGTGGCACTGAAGGTGATTGAGGTCATAAAAAACAGAGGATTCATCATAGAAGACGAAGCGGTTCGGACGGGTTTTAAAAAGGCAAAATGGCTGGGACGTTTCGAACTGCTCCAGAATAACCCAGACTTTATCATCGACGGAGGTCACAACCCCGACGGGATACGGTCCTTTGTAGCGACCTTTAAAAAAATATATCCCGGAAAGAAAGCCATCATTATTTTCGGTGTGATGAAGGATAAAGATTATGAAACAATGTTGCGGGAATTATCAGAGATTACATCCAGCTTTATTGCCGTAACACCTGACACGATCCGAGCCCTTCCAGCAGAAAACCTTGCAAAAGTCATGGCAGAGTATTGTCATCATGTAGAATGTAGTGATACAATAAAGGAAGCAGTAGATAAATCCTTTTTATTGGCATCTGAAGATGATGTTATAGTTTCTGTGGGCTCGCTTTACTATATCGGACAGGTACGAACTTTGGTTTGCAGTCGATCCGCAGGCTAAACCCTGGGTATGATACATATAATGCTATTCGGGCTCAACGCCAGGATAGTATATTTGTTACCTATAGCATAAAGATAAAAAGTATATTTGTACAGATTTCTTTGATACATTTTTTGCAACATTTTGCGTATCAGTGGGATACTTAAAGAATATAGAAGGATTCGGGGGTAAAATCATGTTGGATGTAAAAGCGGAATTGGAAATGTATCAACCAATTCATCTGGAAGCAATTGAAGAGGATTCCGGTAAATTACCTGAGGATACAACCGAAGCCATTCATCTGTTCAACAAAGCCCTGGAAGATGCAAAATTCGGGAATGAGGATATGGCGATTATCGCGCTGAAAAAAGCGATATCCTTGCATCCTGGGTTCTACGAAGCTATGAATTTATTGGGGATATGCTATATGGCCATCGGAAGAGAGGAAATGGCCGAGTTTGCGTTTAATCAGGTGATAGATGCTGATGACAGCAGCATAAAGGCACAGGATTATTTAAATAAGATGAAGGGGCTGCCAGAAGGTTATGAAAAGACAGAACCTGTTTCAACAAAACGAAAAGGCAGGCCAGCAAAAGCTTCTGCAATACCGAAGGAAAAAGACGGAATGTTTACAGCATGGCTGCAGAAGGGGCTCCAGAAGGAAGATAACAGTCTTTACGGGTTGAAATATATCGTTGGAATATTGATCGGTGCTATTATTATAACCTTTATTTGGTATATGGTTCCTACGAATAAATCCTTGTTTATAATAACGCGGGATGAACATATCATAAATGATCCTGAACTTGAAAATCAGATAAGCAAGTTAAACGAAAGAATAGAAAAGCTTGAGGGTGAACTGAAGAACAGCAGGGAAGAGAATCTTCAATTGAGGGACAGCTTCCAACAATTCAAGGATTTTATAGCCCGATTGGAGCAGGCCGATGCTGAATACAAAGCAGGGAATTATATTGAGGCTGCTGATCTCTTG
>JAAYKJ010000143.1 GCA_012522505.1 Clostridiaceae bacterium | reverse complement strand
TGTTCTGGTTTCTGCTGACTGTGTTGCTGTTCTGGTTTCTGTTGACTGTGTTGCTGTTCTGGTTTCTGTTGCCCGCATTGCTCTGATTATTCCCCTGACTTTGATAATTCTTGTTCTTATTGCTGCCACTACGGCTTCTAGGGTTTTGATTCATACCGTTTCCTTCTTTCATGATTTTTTCCGTATTGATATCTCCCCGGATGATATGGCCTGTCTTTTGCCGTCTTCTGTTTCCACCAGCAGGCACCCATCATCAAGCACATCCAATGCCCTTGCCTGCCAAGTTTTTTCTCCCTGATGTATGATGATATCACAGCCAATTGTACTTGAAAAGCTACGCCAGATATTTAGAAACTTTGCGGTGCTCCGTTTCTCAACGTAATCCAGATACAGCTCCTCAAACTCTTCCAAAATCCGCGCTGTCAGGGTACTTCTCGAAGTATCGGTATGGCCATTCAGTGCGATGGAGGTCACCGTATCCTTCACTTCGTCCGTAAAATCCTTTTCTTCCTGGCTTACATTCAATCCGATACCAACAATAACAGAATGGATCTTGTCGGGCTCAGCTGTCATTTCGGTTAGAATTCCACATACTTTCTTCCCGTTAAGCTGGATGTCATTCGGCCATTTTATTCCCGGTTTCAACTGCGTACATGACTCTATCGCCTTACATACGGCACTGGATGCCGCCAGTGTAATCGCCTGAATGTTTCCCGGATCAATGTTGGGCCTTAGAAGAATGGACATAGCGATACCCTTGCCAGGTACCATCTCCCAAGTTCTCCCCCTTCGTCCACGTCCCGATGTCTGACTTTCAGCCACTACAACTGTGCCTTCACAGGCGGCGTTGGCTGCCAATCGCTTTAACATATTGTTTGTGGAATCTGTTTCTTTTAGAAATAACAGCTCTTTTCCAAGAATTTTTGTGTGAAGCCTGCTGGTGATAGAGCTCTTGTTAAACAGAGCTGGGCTTTTATCCAGCCGATAACCCCGACGTGGCACCGATTGTATCCCATAGCCTTCTTCCCGAAGCCTGCTGATGTGTTTCCAAACAGCTGTCCGCGTAACGCCAAGCTCCCCGCTAAGATTTTCCCCGGAAATGAACTTCCCTTTCTTTTCAGTAAGGACCCTTAGAATCCTATCCTTTGTATCCAATCGTTATTGCCTGCCTTTCATGAAGCCTCATCAGGTTTGGTCAATCCTGTATTTTTCTATATCGGGAATTGGAACTGTGATGTGTTGCTTTTCTTCGCTGTCAAAAAAAACTGCCAGCCTTTCATCCGTGCTGTGGAGACCATCGATAAAACCCTTTTGCTGCTGAAGCGTTAGGAAACTGTAAAGCAATACCTGGTTGAAGTCATCGTATCGATCATTGTACTTCTCCAGCAGATTATTCACATACAGCGTTTCCGAGCTTTCATACAAAATCGGTTCATCCAAACCCCTGCCAAGTGGTTTGATTTGTTCTGAAAGGACAGTTGTGAAAACCAGGCATTCCGGTCTGCGGAAAGAACCAAAAATATATCTTTGCAGGGGAACCATCGTGTCGATATAGATCTGCTCGATATCGGAGTACTCCAGGCTTAACCTATATAAATCACGATTGGCCACAACAAGGTATTCAACAGGGATATCAAGCTTTACGCATCGATAGGACGGATCCTGATGCCTTCTGTCATCCAAGGGGTGCAAAAAAGCGCAAAGGCAAGGCTTGGGAATACTTGACCATCGGGTGGCCTGATCCCGGTCCTTCCATTCTGATAGCTTTATACCACAGTCAGTAACATCCTCCAGTTTATCTGACGGTATATAAAAATATACCACTGCCATAAATTCCGTGCCGCCTCCATCTCTGTGATCATCCAATTCCCTTAAATCTGGTTTATCAAATGCCTTCTCTGGAATTTCCCCTGTGCAGGCATGCATTCTCTATTTTCCCTTTGAACTGCAATACCCTTTTAGTTACTGTTCACATCCTATATGCTTGAGATATAGCTGTGCATAACCGAAACTACCTTTTAATAAAGTATCATTTACGGACTTCATAGGGTTCTTGCACATTTCTTAGAAATTATTATATAATACAATTAAACTGTTTGCAAAATGTTTTCACATTCAGAGTAGGATTACCCATGCTTTTCTAAGCCCTTTGCGCTTTGAAAGGATTAAAAACCATTATTCATTGTGCTAAAACAGATTATTTTTCTAACCTTAACTCTATTGAAAAGGGATAGTGTTTGTATGAACAAGCTTTTTGACATGGATCGCGAACAGCTGAGGGCTTTGGCTGAATACAGGGAAGTTCTTGAAACGGGTAGGTTTTTTCCCCGAAACTTCTGGCAAAACGAGAAAAATACTAACGGAATTCGTCTGAATTGCCAGGCTATAACCCGATATTGTCTCGAGGGAATTGAGGGGATATCAGCCAATGAGCTACCATCCCGCAATTTGAAGCAGATCAAGGAAATCCTGTCAAAGAACCGCTTGATGGGAATGCTGCAAACCGTTTTTCACAATGATGTATTGAAAGTTTTAATCAATGCTTATCCCGAGAAATTTAAAAAGAGAGAACTGACCGAATGGATGTGGAGTAGCCACGGTATTTGGAACAATGACGGTTTTGTCATTGAAGCGGTACAGTATATGGTTTTAAAGGAAGGCATCCGCAGGGTGGAGCTTATCCCAAAAACCGACTGGAAAAAGCGTTTGCTTAAATATGGAATCTATAATATTCTTTCCCGCTTTAACTGGTCATTGTTCCACATGTTTGACTTCGTTTATCCAGGGCGTTTTCATCCGGCAGATTTTAAATATAAAGTAAAATGGAAAACCTCCATAGATAAGTATTCCAGGGAAAATGCCTGGAGGTTTATGGATAAAACCTTTAAAGAAAAGCAGTTGTCAAGGGAGAGCATTCTATTGCTGAACAGTACCGGCTTTAGAAGGCTTGGACTTATCAGCATGCTTCTAAACGTTTTTGGCGGCAGTCCCCTTAAGGCCAAGGAATATTATTTTTATAGGACGATCGGTAACAAAGAGAATGAACAATGCCTTGCAGACGAAATGAAAAAAGCTGGTATCCAACGTGAAAATGAAAAAATTCGAGCCCGTTTTGCTGAGGTTTCAACCGGAAAATATATTTATAACCTACACGCAAATATGTCTGCTTATTCTTTTTTTAAACGCCAAGCAAACAAACGAAATCTGAAAATACACGAGTTGGCAGAGCAATTCGGCTATATCTACAAATCTGCAGTTCCTCAGGGCATCGACCCCAATCAGATTTGGGCATTAAGGAAAGAAGGGCTGACCTATATCGAGATTGCAGAGAAGTTGGATAGCAATCCAACAACCATTTCAGAGCTATGCAAAAAACATTTTGGAGGAGATCCGCTGATTCCCCGGCCGATTAGCAATTATTCAACCGTTCAGGAATTAATGAACCAATACCATATGGATCACAAAACCATTATGAAGCTTGTCACTGAAAACCACCTCGAGAACCATACAACGATAAGACACCGGTACCTGAAAAAATCAGAAATCATCCCCGTCATCGAACAATACAAAAAAAACAGCCTACATCATCGGGCTCTTTTAAACCGGTATGTCGACCGACAATACTGTGGCTAATGTTATTTTCTATACTCCCCCTTCTAATTGTTAACCTATTACACAGATGTGTTAACAATAAAGTGAGGATTAGGCACTTTATTTTTTTCAAAAAATGAATTAATATATTAATTGTTCTCTTTATCAAGCAGGTTAAACTGTAAAATTCCCTTGCCCCCCTACAGTTTGACCTTCTTTCTTTTTTAACGTTTTTTCACCGGTGTCTACAAAGATATCCGCCCGGTATTGCCACTAATCCACCAAATCATTCCTCACAGCAAAAACTGCCAATTGCGTACGATCGGTAGTATTGGTCCTTTCAAACAACTCACTTATAATATTTCTTATTCTGCCTTCACTCAGCCGCAATAGAACCCCTATTTCACGATTGCTTTTACCTTCCACAACATAAGACAGGATCTCCTGTTCGGTTTCGGTCAGGTCAATTTCTGCTTTTTCGACCTGTGTTTCCGAAATGGACTGAACCATTGTGTCCAATGCTTTTTCATGGAAAACAGGATATCCTTTTTTTACACTTTTAATAACCATTCGGATGTGGTCCTGTCCTGAATCCTTCAGCACATACCCCTCGGCCCCTTGCAGTAGCGCCTCTGTGATGTAATCCCGATCTTCAAAAGTGGTGAATATGATTACCTTAATTCCGGGGAAATGGCCCTTTATGAGTTTTGTGCCTTCGATGCCATCGCATTCAGGCATCCTTATATCCATCAGTACGATATCTGGTTTATGCTGCTTGCTTAATTGATAAGCTTCGCACCCGTTCCCTGCAACAGCCACTACAGAAATTTCAGGATCCTGTGCCAATAGCGCTGTAATCGTTTCTCTGAAAATCAGGCTGTCATCTGCAATAATAACTCGTATCTCACTGTTCTTCAACACACACCTCTCCTTCCGCATGAACCTTGAAACCCGGCCATTGTTATCCTCCTACGCTTCATTTATGATACAGTTTCACGGGAACAATCCAGGTTACTTTGGGAGCGGAAGCTCCGCGATGATATTAAAACCTTTTTCACCATCAGAGCCGAAGGATATGCTTCCATTTAGCATCGCGATCCTTTCTTCCATGCCGGTCAAACCATAGCCTTTTTTGATAGCTCTGCATCCCTTCCCATCATCGAAAACATAAAGTCTTAGCATATTTTGCTGACTCTTAATAATAATGTTCACTTTATGTGCTTGTCCATGCCGTATCGCATTGGTCACCGACTCTTGGCATACCCGGTATATCGCCATCACTCGCGCCGCATCCAGAGGAGGTATTTTACTGGATATGGAATATTCCACAATCGTCCCGGATGATGCGTTTGTTTTTACAAGATGGCTCATCCATTCTGCCAATTCTGTAGATTTAAAGGATTCAAGACATATCCCCTTCAGACAGCTTCTGATGTCATTCAAAGCCTGTCGGGACAGATCAATACTTTTGTCGAGCGTATCCCTGATCTCCACCTGATCTTCGGTCAATTTTAACTTAGCATTCTCAGCCAGGGCCACTAAAAGTGTTAACGTGTGTCCGACAGTATCATGTACTTCCCGTCCAACACGGTTTCTTTCCCTGGAAATCGCCAGTTCTTCTATCGTGATTGAAAAACGCTCCAGCCTGCTGTTTGCTTTCGTCAACAAACTGTTTGAATGTAGAAGCTCTTCATTTGTCTTTGTCAAAAGCAGATTTTTCTCTCTAATTTCACTGAGCAACTGTTGTTCTTCACTTCGGTCTTCCACAACGAGCAACCGGCCTGTGGCGGATTGGTTAAATCCTGTCAAAACCCTGCCTTCCAGGTTAAGGTCCAATCCTTTCAGCTTCATACTGGCCCTGACAGGCTCCAGGAAGGGTTTACCCTCCATGGATTCGACAAATATCCTGGCGGCTTCGGTCTGGCAGTTTTTCCGGATATACCGAGTAATTTTGTCCACCGGATCATAAATTTTTAGTTGCAATTCCGGCAGCAACCTGTTTATCGCATCATTCACCCCTACTACAAGGTTCTCATTGTCAATGATGATAATCCCGACTGACGTATTCTCAATAAAATGCCTCGCCGCAACAGGAATCAGATCCAAAAACCCCTTTTGATATACCGCTACGCCAAAAAAAATCATGGTAAGCAGCATGACCTGCGATGTAATATCCATTCCCCTGTTTGGAATAATTTCTATCAACATTATTATGTTGGCTGCCATTGGAAGCATGACAGCAATCAAAAGCAAGAGGTTCTCTCTTGTTGTTCTGCCGAACTTCTTTTTTAAACCTGCAAAAAGATAGAAAGATCCATAAAAAATACAGTAATAGGATTCTGCTGTGTGCAGCCAAAAAACAGGGCCACGAACAATTTTTGTTTTAAAGATTACTTCTTTAAAAAATAGATGATGGAATTCATGTGTGATCATGAATAGATAGAACAAAGCAGGAATCGCAAATAAAGTCCATACGAAGGTTTTTTTCTCCACCCATTTGGAATGGACCGTTGCGAGGCAGAAATAAAGCCAGGATACGCCGATATATACAACCGGCAAAAACTTTATTTTCAAAGCTATCATTTCCTGCACGGGATCCCGGGATAGCATTAGAACGATTTCAGCAATGTGCCATAAAAGAAGCAAACCTATGCAGAGCATGTAACTGAAGCTGGATCTGTTTCTTCTTCCATTTGTCGCCAGATAGACAAGAATGCCTCCTGCAAGGATCGCGCAGATAACCTGAGTGAGAATCTGCATTAAACACCTCCTGTTTTTCACAGAAAGGCCTGCTTCAGTACCTTTGTTTCCTGTGAAAATACAGTTCCTCTGCTTTTTAGCGGCGATGCTGCTCTGCCCTTCTCTATGCACCGCTACTCTTTTTTTTCACAGAAATGCCTGTTTCAGTACCCTTGCTTCCTGTGAAAATACGGTTCCGCCATTCACCGTTAAAGTTTTACCAGCCTTACGCAGCCCCATGCCCCCATTCTTTCACCGACGATGACGAGTGCCCCCAATATTCCCTGAATTGTCTGAGCCTTTTCCAATGCAGTCCCGATATCCTCAGTTGTTTTCACGATATTCCCTATTGCGGTTGCTGATGCATCTGCCAGGCATGCATCCCTGGACAGGATGACCACTGCATCTGCACATCCAAAGCTTAAAGAATGCCCTACGGTACCTGAAGAAGTGCATACCGATATCGGGAGATCCTCCGGCTTAAGTATAAGCCCTATCTTTCCGGTGAAGGTTGATTTCCCGGCAAATATTCCGATCCTTCGTTCTCTTGCTCCGGCCACATAAATATCTCCACCGTTCTCAACAACCAATTCGCTGCTTGATGATAAGAGATCTTTTGCGGTATAAAAGCTGATGGCACCTGCTATGGCCGCCATTGGGCCGACACCTGCGGATTTTGAAGCCTGGCACATGTGCCGGATAATTACCGGGGCGTCATCTTGGGGTTCAATGGGTACCAGGCTCTCTAAAAAAACCGGCTGCCTGCGGATATAATCCTCCACCTGCTGCCGGTATTTCACAATGCTCTCTTCCGCCTGCTTTCTTAAATTGTGTACTGCACCGATGCACACATCTGTCTGTTTTACTCTAACGGTAAAATAAGTAAGGTCTTCTCCTTTGAAAATTCTACGGTAGTCTCTGGGCTCTTCCCTCATATGCTTTTCCTGCCTGGTTTAATATTTTAGGACCATTTAGCCAAACATTTGATGAAAACAGCTCTGATTGGTTTCTTCACAATGCCCGGCCTTTTTGGACGACAACACTAAAAGCAAGGTGTTAAAATGAATTCGGTCTGCATGAAAAGAAGGATATTGTGCAGGCAATATTACCAGTCTCATACAACGAACACTTATCCTTCAATTTCTCTTTGATCCAAATGCAAAACCCTCACAGGACATGCTTTGATGCATAAACCACACACGAGGCATTTTTCATTATCGAAAGCTAAGCTGTATTCGGGAGCACTGATTGTAAGCGCTCCTGAAGGGCACACCGACGTGCATGCTCCGCAATGAACACATTTATCTTCTTCCCATGTCAGTGTTCCGTTGAAGACATGGTAATTAATGCCTTGTTGTTCTATAAATTGTAGTGCTTCATCAAGCTTATTCTTTTCACCTGACAGGTCAACGATCAATTTCCCCGTTTTGTTCAGGTGAACATCCGCATGAAGAATGTTCACCTCCAGCTCATACTTTCGAACCAGAACCGTCATCAAGGGGAATGTCACCTTCGACGGCGGAAAAGTAAGGCTTACCTTCATGGTCATATTAATCCCCCCTTATATCCAGCTTGTTCAGGCGTTTCTGATGATTTGGCAGGTATTCAACAGGATTTGTCAGCAGAAATTCACCTGCCTGAATCTGCTGCTTCAGTTCTTGTGCAATTTCTCTGGCTTTTTTCATGCTGGAAAGGGGAGCCGTTGGAACCTTTCTACCCTGGATCGTGACCGACCCGCTTCGAAGCTCCTGATAGGATACTCGTTGGGAGAAGGTGGTCTGTCCGCTTTTATCGACAATGGTTGTATAGATATCCTTATCGGTGATCCCGGTTTTTTCAGCCATGTCTTCATCCAGGATCGGGATGGGGATACCCACACCCACAAACAGTGTTGTTCCATATTTCTCATATACCGCAGCCCGGATATACTGGCTGGACATCTTTTTCATATCCCCTATTAAGGCAAGTGTTCCGGCAAGGTTTACCGGGGTACCGTTTGGCATGCGTTCCTGCCCGGGATCATGCTGTGTGCCTTCGAAGGCTATATACCCTTGTGCACCGCCTAAAAACACTCGGGTCCCTATTCCGATGGTACGATACTGTGGATCGTTCAACAATGGACTGAGCTGCCCCGAGGTGCAATAGGTAACGTTTCCGAAACGGGGCAAAAGTGTTCCCATATAGGTGTATATTGTCTTATCGGTAGAATTGGTACCGGCGGGGTAATTCTGATAACAATTTCTGGGGTTGAACATATATGCCTGGTTGACATTATTTTTATTGATGGTTGTCGTAATGCTCTTTCTTGGGTAACAGTCGGTACCGTAGCTTTCGGCGTAAAGCTGGATATCCTTGCCATCGATAAAATCCTGAATAACGTGTGCACCACCATAGGCCATACCTCGGCTCTCGGAAAGCTCGGTTGCTCCAATATAAGCATCAACCGCAGCTATCCCGGCATATGCCATCACATCATTCAGCCATACCCTTGTCATCCGTATGGGAGGGGCGGAGTGCCCGAAATTGATAAAAGCGCCGCTGGAGCACATGGGGCTGAATGTCCCTGTTGTGACCACATCCACCATCCTGGCAGACTTTTTCGGACCGTTTTCTTGAACGATTTCTGCCATTTCCTCGGCAGTGACGACTATCGCTTTTCCTTCGCTGATTTTCTGGTTGATTTCATCAATTGTCTTTACCGGCATATCTACCTCTCCCAAAAGCTTCCTATAGCATCCGTCTATATGGAACCATGCTGTTTATTATATCTGAATCTTCTTCTTCCCCATTGAGGGGTTGTCCGAAAATTTACTCTTATTATATCAAGTTCTGATTATTTTGCAATAAAAGTGAAACTGCCCAAATTTCAATTCAACCTGTAATAACCAAAAGAATAGTATCGGACAGTGCCGCTGTTGCAATGTTCTTCTCTTGCAACCCAGTTACTGTCGGCGGCTATCCATCCTTCATGGGCTGAGGATACCCAGTCGGTATAAATCCCTTTCAAGCTGGGCCCCGTCGTGAAACAGCAGCCCTGTTATCCCCGCTTTTTCTGCACCGGCAATATTTTCAGCAGTATCATCGATAAAAAGTGTTCCTTCAGGTGATATGGAATATTCGGTGAGAATCTTTCTGTATATGGCCAAATCTGGTTTGATAAAACCAGTATAGGCCGAAATCAGAATGCCGTCAAACAATTTGAAAAAACGAAACTTTTTATAGATTTTCTCGTAGGCTTTTTTGTGGAAGTTTGACAGGATATACAATGAATAGTTGTTCTCCTTTAGCCTTTCTGCAATCTGAACAACCTGATGTATCGGAGACAGCATTTCATCCCAGTGCTGCAAAAGGTAATATATTTCTTCTGGATAAGGGGCAACCTCAACCATCCTTTCGTAAGCGTCCTCTTCGCTGACCACACCCCGATCCAGTTCAAGCCATACCGGGTTACCAAAAACTGCCTGGTACAAACAATCCGCTTTGACAGGATCGGTGTATAAGTTTATCAGATATTCCCGTGGTTCGTAAGTTAGCAGCACTCTTCCAAGGTCAAACATAATATTGGAAATCATAGCTTGGCTCCTTGCCTATTTCTTTAAAGCATATGCCATTTTATCATACTTTTGCTCAAAAAACACCATCCGGTATGATTTTGCAGTTTTGGGTTTACAGGTAGTAACTGTTCGCACCCTAAATACTTGAGATATAACTGTGTATAACGGAAGCTATGCTTCATTTGCAAGAGCTGTATTGTTCGGATCGGGCCAAAGGCCGCCTCCTATTCGCACTGCTTGACGACTGCAGCTGATTTTGCTGTATTTTCTATATGCAAAGACAAAAAGGAATATCTGTGCTTCTGTGATCATAATGATTATATTAAATGCTCCCAAGCCCCGTGCCCTGAAGGCTACGGATAGAGAAAGCATATTTTTTGGCCACGAGGACTAAAAAGACTAAAGGCAGGGGATAAAGTAGACCGAGACTTCGGTGGTGGGTTTCAACACCCACTGAAGCAGCATTTAATAAAATGTTCGTACGTATAGCGTGGATAAGCCAAGCACTGGAATGCACCGCACAGCTCGACCCGTAGAACAAAACGCTTTCAGCTGCGTTTGGCGCACAATTCGCGCAAGCGCTCATTGAACATAGGACAGATGGACAAGCTTATGCGCTTCTGCGGATTAATGGAACCTTTTTCGCGCATTTAAGTCTAAAAAGTAAAAAAGCTGTGCAATGCTCTGCAGCCAAACAGCATGAGCATGAAGATAATGAAATCTGAATCAGCTATTTTATAAGTGCGCAAGTGCTTACTGAATAAAGCGCTCTGTCCCGGCATAGGATAGAGCCTTGTACCCTTGCAGGTGAACCATGACAAAACGTTGAACATGCAGATTCTTAATCCATTTGTAACTTGTATTTTGTGAAAATATGTTATACTGAATTTAATTGTGGTGATAGGCAATACAATCTGGTTTTCTGTAGATTACCATTCCGGAAAGGTGGGAACTGATTTGACAGAAGCACTGCGAAACATTTATAGCCAGGTACAAGGCTTCGGCATGTCCATCATTGTTACAACCTTTGTTATTTTTGTCGTATCGTTCATTTCAAATCTAGTCATACGAAAAAAGTATACTATTATCCTGGATGATTTGCTGAATTGGCATCGAAAAAAAGAGGGAACCTTTCATTCAGATATTTTGAATAAAATCATTGAGGATTATAAAAATACCGCCGCAGGTAGCTACAGCGAGGTAAATACTCAAGCCATCATCGAGAAGAATTTCAATTTGAGGCTCCGCGGCCTTGCTCTGGGAGAACGCTTCATCTACAACACCAATACGCTGCTGATCACCCTTGGCCTTTTCGGAACCTTTGTAGGGCTAACATCCGCAGTAAGCAAAATTGCAGGAATATTCATCGATATGGACATAGCACAGCTCCTTGAAAGTACTGGAATAGAAGGGCTGCTTCGTAATCTGATTTCCTCCCTCGAGGGTATGTCTGTCGCCTTTACCACCAGCCTTGTGGGTGTTGGATGCTCCATTATTTTCACGATTCTGCTGACGGTGGCAAACGCCAAAGAGGCCAGGGAAAACCTGATGATACATATAGAGGAATACCTGGACAACACGGTTTCGGTGGTGGTTTCTCAAGATAAGGTAACCGAATATACCATGATGAACAATATTTTACGGGAGACCTTTATCGAATTCGGGGACAGGATTCAAGCATCGCTGCAGCGCACAGTTGAGAATTTCGGCGAAAAGTTGACAAACGTTGTAATGGATGTAAATGTGTCAAGCAAAGCTTTGGACACAACCGTTGATAAATTTGACAAATCTCTGGCCAATTTTGCGGAGAACATGAGGGATCTGAACGAATTCAACCTGAATATGCGCAATAATATAGAGAGAATGGATGTAAACTTTATCAAGGTAACAGAATCACTAACCAGAACCTCCGATATTGTTGTGGAAAATTACCGTAGCATAGAGGGGTTCTCCAGTAACATCCGCGAAGCTGCCGATCAAATGACCTCATACAATCATCAGCTGGTCAGCGATATCAGCCAGCTTATGGGTGAAGTTTCTTCTACAGTGTTGGTTGTGCAAAAACTGGCAGGGGCTATGGATGTAAATATGCAGCAGCATACAAGGGATCTTGAAATTTACCAGCAGAATTTCACCAATCTGATGATAAAGCTCAGCCAGGAAATCGCAGGCTTAGGACAAAAGGCTGCACTTTCATTCTCTGAAGCCATGACCAAAAATAGTGCGGAAATGAGCGAAAAAATAAAGACACAGCTGGAAGGAAGCTATAAAGGAATTCTTCACCTTTTGGATCAGTTTCGGGAAAATCAGAACCACTTCGCAAAAACCATCGCTACTCTTCCCGATCAAATACTGGCTTACCACGAGGTGGCCTCTGTAAAGCGTGGTCCCCAACAGGATGGTCTTGTGCAAGAGGATAACAAATAAAAAGCCGCGCTCGTCGGTGCAATGTGAGCCTCCATGATTTGTACGAAAAAGCAATGTGCATACTACAGAAGCTCTCCTATGGGATAAGCACCTTTGAGGCAGGATACTTCAGACATTATAAAAAATCTGCCATTCTTGATAAAGAAAGCACCGAAGAATGCTGCAAGATGACTTTTTCACCTTATCATAAAGCTCTTATGGTTATACCGTATAAAGTGAGAGAGGGGGAGGTTATACCCGCATGAAAGTAAGAAACCGAAACTTCAGAAAACAGGAAGAGGAACCAAATTTCTGGCCATCCTTCACAGATGTTATGTCAACTATCGTGTTGGTATTGTTTTTCCTGATCTTTCTAGCTTATTTTCAGCAAATTTTTTCGGTTTCCATCTGGAACCAACGGTTGGAGCAGACCAAGGCAGAACTGGCCTCCACCGAAGATCACCTGAAAAAAGCTGGAGATGAGCTGGAGCTTAAAAAATTAGAAATCTCCGAAAAAGAAGACGCTATCCGTATGATACACAATGAAGCGGAAAAGCTGCAAGCTGAAGTGGAGCAGGGAAAAAGAGAACTTGCCATTTCCATCGAAAAACTTCTGGAACAGGAAAAAATTATTGCCGACAGTAACCAGGAATTGTCCAATCTCAGAGCCAAGCTACAAAATATCTCTGTGTTAAGGCTAAATATATTAAAGCAGGTAAAGGAGTCTATTGAATCTGAAATAGGGACCTCCACCACTCCAGATGGAAAACCTCTGGTTGATATTGATAACAACGCAAACCTTATCATCAACAACAGCCTTTTGTTTGCTAAAAACGAAGCCGTAATTTCAAAAGAGGGGGAAGCTCTATTAAGTCGTTTTGCGGTAGCCTTTGAAAAAATTCTCGACGATACAAGTGTACGGGATTATATCGATTTCATCAATATTGAAGGCCATGCCGACATTGATGGTGATTACTGGAAAAATTACGACTTGTCCTGTCAGCGTGCCTATGCAGTCATCAATATGATGATGAAAAAGAACCCTACTCTTGAAAGAAAATACGGGGAATATTTTGCAGCTACCGGTTTTTCAGAATTCCGCCCCATCGATCCCGGAACCAGTGCGGTCGCAAAGGCGAAAAACCGCCGTATAGAAATTTCAATTACGATTAAGGATACCCATGTGCAGAAGATCATCCAGGAATACCTTGATGAAGCCATAGATAACAGGTAAAGCTTTATATGTACGCTGAACATTTTTGGATCTCTACCCTGACAAAAAGACTGCTCCAATCCCATATTTGTCCACTGCGGCGCAGCGAAAATTTGGTTCAGCGTATGTCCCGGTATTACGAAGAGCATGCATGAATTGAAAGGTACGGATACTATGTTGGATCAGAAATACCGTTTGGAAATCCGTTTACTCAAATTCCAGGATTATATCCGGAGAAAACCAAACAGCCCCTTTGGCTATTACGGGCTTGGGGTTCAGTATATGCTGTCCGGAAAGCCTGCTTCAGCAGAGAGAATGTTTTCTCATGCACTAAAGATAGACCCTCTCTATACCCCAGCCAAACTGGGCAGACTTGAATTCCTTCTCTACACACGAAAATATTTGGCTGCAACCCGATATTACCAAAAAAACGCAGATTGCTTTATGAAAAAAAATATTTATACCCTTCGCATCGGACGTGCGACGAGCCAGCTGTATTGCTCCCGTAGTTTTTTCAGGCATATGGGCAACATGCGATCCACATTTGTGTTCGGAGAGCGCTTTGGGATGCTTCAAAAGATGTTTGACAGCAACACCGGCAACCTGGTGGCTGCTCTCCTTCTGGCCATGCACTTTCTGAAACAACAAAGAGAAGACGCGAGGGCCCATGAGATCTATCGTTCGTGCGTGCAGATGCCAGGGCTCAACGATAAATTGAGATGGGATCTGGTGCAAATCCTTTCAAAAGAACAACCTGCCATCTTGGAGGATCCGGCGATTGCCTGCATGTTCGAAGCCATACCCGATGGTGTAGGTAACAGCGAGTATGCAAGCTTTCTTTTGTCCCAGTTTATAAAGCAGCAGGATCAAGATAAGGTATTGAAGGCCTTTTCCGAGCTTCAAAAAAAGCATCTCTATCCGGACAGAAAAACTTTGTGGCAATACATATACTTCTGTCGGAAAAAGAACCTATGGACACCACTCCTTACGAACTGCTGCCAGAGGCTTCTCAGTTGCGGCTGGGTGGATGGTTTGCTCGCAGATACGGTGAAGGAGCTGAAAGTAAGAGGGCTGGCAGAAAACACCCGTGAAATGGATGCGCTTCTCAGCCTATACGGTTATCTCTAAAGCACCGCAGCTTTATAATCCTGCATCAATCGTTGTTAAAGCAGGTATTCATCTCATCAAAGAGACGGCTTAAGCTGTCCTTATTATGAATAATCCGAACTGCATCAGCAAAAAGGCGGGCTACCGAAACAACGGTGACCTTCGGGTGTGTGAATGCCTTTGTGTTCTCAACTGTATCGGTAATAATCAATTCTTCGATTACGCTTTCCTCCAACGCTTTCAGCCCCTTGTCCCCCAGCAGTGCGTGGGATACACAGGCGTATATTTTATTGGCACCGTATCTTTTCAGAACACGGGCTGTCTCGATTAAGGTTCCGCAGGATATTGTAAAATCATCTACAATGACTGCGTTTTTCCCCTTGACGTCACCGATGACTTCAAGAACTTTTGCCTTTTCATCATGGCACAGGCGAGTCTTGTCACCGATAGCAACCTGTGCTTTCAATAGGTTTGCATAATTTCGTGCATTCTTTGCAAAGCCAGCGTCCGGCGAAACAACAACCAAATTCTCCAGATTCTTCGAGTGAATATATTGGCAAAGAGTTGACATTCCATATAAATGATCTACAGGTTTCTTAAAGAACCCCTGGATTTGAGGACTATGCAAATCCATCGTGATAATCCGATCCACGCCAGTTACTTCAAGGCAGTCCGCACATACTCTCGCACGGATAGAAACCCTGGGTTCGTCCTTTTTATCCCCCTTGGCATAACCGAAATAAGGGATAATGGCTGTAACCGAGGAAGCACTCGCTCGTTTGAAGGCATCGATCAAAAAAAGCAGCTCCATGAAATCATCGTTCGGTTTCAGACCAATGGTCTGTACAATATAGACATCTTTATCCCTGACTTTCTCAAGAATTTTTACAAAGATGTTTCCTTCAGAAAATGTGATCGTTTGGGATTGCCCAACTTCCGTACCAAGATATCTGCACATTTGTTTAGCGAAAGTAGCACTTGCGGTCCCTGTAAAAATCTTAATACCAATTTCTTCAGACATGAGAGAGACTCCTTTCTACCAATACCCCTTTTCTTCCATCGTTACCGGCCTGAACGCCCACCCCAAAAGATAACCCAAAGCACCGGAACGCACCACACGGCTTTCCCGTAAGTAAGGTGCATACCAAAGGAGCGTACCCACCGAAACTCTCGCCCGGAAGGATATCCCAAGCACCGGAACGCACCACACGGCCTGCCCGTAAAGCAACTCGCTTCCAACGTCCATGTTTTGGAGCACAATTCGCACAAGCGCTCATTGAACGGTTATCGATACCACGCAAATGGGAGACAGACTGTTCAGCGCTCATCCTCTTTGGCATGAATCCGAATCATTTCAAGCACCAACGCGCAGGCTTTTTCCATATCGGATATGGCGATCTGTTCTTCGGTACTGTGAACATTGGTCATACCTACACTGATATTCACTGCGGGAATTCCTTTGCCATTGATAATGTTCGTATCGCTTCCCCCACCAGTAGAATGCAGGTTCATGGGAATGTTCAAATTGTTCGTGGCTTTTTCCAACAATTGAAGTATCGGATGGTTTGGTGGTATTGAAAAACCACCATACGTATTCTCAACTTCTATTTCAACGCTACCGCCTTCCCGCTCAACCGTTTCCCGAAAGGATGCCGTCAGTTGATCGGTCAGCTGTTTCAGTTTATCATCACAAATACTTCTCACTTCTCCTTCGACAACGACTTCATCCGGAACAATATTTCTGGCTCTTCCTCCGCGTATAATACCGATATTACATGTGCTTTCGCTGTCTATTCTCCCCATAAACGGCAGCTCAACAATTGCTTTGGCCGCAATGGAAATCGCGTTTTTCCCGTTTTCGGGGCAAAGTCCGGCATGTGCTGCCTTGCCCTTAATGGTAAAGTTAAGCCGGTTATAGCTGGGAGCCTTTATCGAAGCGGTTCCAATAGGACCTTCGTCGTCAAGAATATAGGCAAACTTCGCTGGTATTTCTGAGACATCCAGAGCTCTTGCACCAAACAGTCCCCCTTCCTCCGCAATGGTAAATACCGCATATAAATCACCGTGGGGAACTTCTTTCTCTTTTAAAACAGCGATGACCTCGAGAATACAGGCAACCCCTGCCAGATCATCTCCACCGAGAACCGTTGTTCCATCACTTCTGATAATATCTCCATCAATAACAGGCACCTTTCCCCTGCCCGGTTCTACTGTATCCATATGTGCCATAAACAATAGAGGTGACGTGCTGGTTGTTCCCGGAATTTTCACGATAACATTCCCAGCATTTCCGTTGATGATCTCTCCTGCGTTGTCTTCCTCTGAATCATAGCCCATCTCACTAAGCTTTTGACGAATCAGATCTGCCATTTTTCGTTCATCACCGGCAATACTATCCACCCTCACCAGATCGCAGAAGGTATTTGTGATTCTTTTTCGATTAACCATCTCTGCCCTTTCCTTTCTTATTCTCGATACATCTGCATTTGTGCTGTTCCAGGCCTATATCCCCGTTGAGCCGAATCCACCACCCCGATCCTCTCCGATTTCTGATACAGACGGGACAACCTTGAACTTCATTCGGGGTACTTCCTTTAGCACCAATTGAGCAATTCTATCCCCTTTAAATATAGTATAAACACCTTTTTGATTCCCTGTCGTATTTAGAGTAAAGAAAGACGCATGATCACATCCGCACAGGTCGGAGGTGTTTGAAATAATAATTCCAAGCTCATCTCGGTATCCGCTGTCTATGGTGCCCGGTGAATTGGATACACGCAGCGGGGTCTTAAGTGATATTCCACTGCGAGGTCGGACCTGAATTTCATACCCTTCCGGGATTGCAAACTTAAGACCAGTGGGGATAACCACTGTCTCTCCCGGTCCTATCTTCACATCCTCCGCTGCACACACATCCATACCAGCGTCCCAGAGGTTCTGATATTGTGGTATCACCGCACCCTTTCGGCATATTTCAATCGGTATTTCAACTTCTTTCATGACAGCCTCCTCGATATCATTCATCAGTATATTTTTTAGAAACCCCTATGTGCAAGTCTTTCAGATGTTTGCCCTGCCCGCTGGAACCAATCATTCCACACCCCTGTAGAAATGCCCTCTGGTAAGGCCACGTTTCTTTAGTTTCTCCATAAGGCTGGGGTCCAGTTTTACGTCTGCCCTTCCTTCCACCCATTGCACATGATAAAAACGGCACAATTCATGGATATCGTCTGAACACTCATCCATTACACCA
>JAAYKJ010000142.1 GCA_012522505.1 Clostridiaceae bacterium | reverse complement strand
GTGGGATGGACAAATACAGAATAATGAAGCTCTCTAATGATATTCCCAATAAGCTACGGCACGAAAAGATTCAAAAGTATCATGAAGCAACCTTTAGTGCTCACAAGTACCTGCTTGATAAGAATATTCAGCAATGGAAACTCAATAAAGATGAAAGTCTTTATTACTTGCTTTCTGGCTACGGATATCAGACCATGAAGAAGAAAATTGAAAGGGAGGATGAAAACAATGATCAACAATAGTCAAATGCTGTATTTGTATGATGCAAAGTTATGCAACCCAAACGGTGACCCCGATGAGGAAAACAGACCACGAATGGACTACGAAAGAGAACTTAATTTAGTTTCAGACTTAAGGCTAAAACGATATATTAGAGATTACTTGCTCGATAAAGGGATACCACTCTATGTACAAAAGGTAGATGGTTCTCCAGTAACCTCAGAAAAGAGGGTAAGCGCTCTGGACCAGAATGATATTGCAAAAGCAGCGATGGAAGCATTTATAGATATTCGTTTGTTCGGTGCCACTATTGCTGCAAAAAAGAATAATCATTCTATTACGGGCCCCGTTCAATTTAACTGGGGATATTCTCTAAATCCAGTTAAACTTCTTGAAAGCAGCATTACATCGCATTTTGCATCTGGTGAAAGTAATAAGCAAGGATCAATAGGAAAAGACTATCGTGTACAATATTCGTTAATTGCATTTTCCGGAGTTGTCAGTGGTAAACGGGCAAAAGAAACAGGCTTAAGTGAAAATGACTTGGAACTAATGGATGAAGCCATGGTTAAAGCGATCCCTCTGTTAACCACAAGAAGTAAAATAGGTCAGCAGCCACGACTATATTTGCGTGTCGAGCTCAACAACTCTGAAACCGTGCTAAAAGATTTGCGCAATTACATATCAGTTAAGGCTGTGGATACTTTGGATGATGTCAGAGATATTCGTAGTATCAATGAATATACACTTGAATTTGGTCCATTAATTGATTACATTAACGAAAACAATAATAAAATCAAAAAAGTATATTGCTATCATGATGATGACCTTCGCATTACAGCAAAAGGACGGGATATCAACATCGATGGTATTTTTAACAGTGATAAAATCGTAAAACTATAAAGGATGTGATAGTGTGAGAGGTGTAGTCTTTGACATAGAGGGAAGGTTTGCGCATTTCAGAAAAATATACACCAATTCATCCTCACTTTCCTATTTGGTTCCACCAAGAACAACTGTTCAGGGAATCTTAGCGGCAATGCTTGGTTATGAAAGAGATTCATATTACACCAAATTAGATAAAGAGGTTTTTATTGCTGTTAAAAAGAATTATCCTACATATATGATGACACATACTTTGAATTACATAAGGGCTGTATCAACAGGTGAGTTATCGAAGCCTAAAGAACATACACAGATCCCTTTTGAGGTAATGGCTTCAAGGCAAAAAGTATCATATAGAGTTTATGTAGGGGGTGATTCATTCACTGACATGGAAGTGCTAATAAAAAGATTAAAGTCCAATCAATTTGTATTCCCGCCTACATTAGGTACAGCTTTCTTTTTAGCGGATGTTGAGTTTGTATCGGAATTAGATTTTAAGGAGGTTAGAGTAGATGATTTTGTCCCGGTATCTACAGTAATAAATTCTAGTTTTGTTTACGAGCTCAAGATGGATGAAATGGTGCTGCTAAAGGAAAAAATGCCAAGAGCTTTCGGAAATGGCAGGAGCATAAAACCTGCAGAATCTTACTTTGTGGAAGCAGAAGGAAAACCAGTAAACATAAAGATTAGTCCAGAATACTCTTGCTGGTTGGCTGAATACTTTGGCAATACAGAATATGTGATGTTTATGTAAGGGTGGAGACAAATGGAGTTTTACTCCCATACAGATCCAAACAAAAAGTTAATAGAACATTTATGCGAAGTTGCTTCGTACAGTTTAAGGTTTGGCGATGAGAGGTTTTCAAAATCCCATGAAATAATTGGTTACACGCACGATTTTGGAAAATATACTACCTTTT
Organism: Clostridiaceae bacterium; assembly: GCA_012522505.1. Lineage (GTDB taxonomy): Bacteria > Bacillota > Clostridia > DSM-8532 > DSM-8532 > JAAYJG01. The sequence goes on along the minus strand of JAAYKJ010000142.1, from coordinate 5,008 downwards.
TTCAAGAAGATCGCTTGTTTAAAACCATGATACATGGAGAGAAAGCCAATCACGCCTACCTTTCTGCTATTTTTGGTGCATACCTTTGTCAAAAAGACAATGTGTTGTCAAAAACAATGCTCCCTCTTTTGACATTTAGTTGTATCCTTTCCCACCATGGTGATATTAAAAACTTTACTTCATCAGATTACTTACCCTACATTTCACGAAATTCAATCAGATCCAAAGAAACAGCAGATAAATTGAAAACCATAGAATTACAAATAGAAGATATGTTAAAAAACTTAGAATACATCGTTGCTGATTTTACGCAAATTGGCCTGGGTGATGAGGTTAAAGAGTTCTTAACAACAGATGAGGTTATTAAAGACACAATCAATTTTTTAAATCGGAAAGCGTTGGAATATGAAGACACGCCTGATGAAAATCAATATTGGATTCATCAAATTCTCTATTCTGCCTTAATTTCTGCTGATAAAATGAGCGCTGCAAGGGTAACACCAATAGAGGGAAAATATATGTCATTCGTTTGTCTGAACAATCGAAAGAATTCAATTATTGCTAACAACAAACCGTGTAAATTAGATTGCCTTAGGAATGAAATATTTTCGTCAGTACTGAATAGTATAGAGGAAAAATATCGAAACGATTCCATATTTACAATTACCGCCCCTACGGGAACTGGCAAAACATACACAGGTTTTTTCTGTGCGAAAAAGCTTCAAGAAATGTTAGGCGACAACAAAAGGATAATATATGCTTTACCATTTACAGCGATTATTGATCAGAATTATCAGAGAATAGCTGAATTACATCAATTGAACGAAGACTTTTCTGTCAACAAGAGCAATTACCTAATTATACACCACCACCTATCAAATAAAGAATATATAAACAATAAAGATGATTATAAGACGAACCAAGCGGAGCTTTTTATAGAAAACTGGGATAGTGGCATTATTGTTACGACTTTCGTTCAGCTTTTGCAGACGCTTATAGGTAATCGCAATCGGATGCTTAAGAAGTACCATGTGATAACAAAAAGCATAGTTCTTTTGGATGAAATACAAGCGATACCAATTGAATATTATGAGCTTGTTAATTTTGCGATAAATAAGATGGTTGAGCTTTTTGATTGCAAAGTAATTCTTATGACTGCTACGAAACCATTGGTGTTCTCTAATTCCACAGAACTACTTAATGATTCAGATTACTACTTTTCAAAGATGCAGCGCACCACACTCATGCCAAAATTAGAAAAAATAACAATAGAACAGTTTTGTGATAATTTCAAAAAATATCAGGACCCAAATAAGTCGTACTTAATTGTTTGTAATACAATTGCCCAATCCATAAAAGTATATAATATTCTGTCAGACTACGGCGCAAAACCAGAGTATAAATATCTTTCAACAAACTTGATTCCATTGCATAGAAAAAAATTATTAACTGAAATTGAGCATAGTCTGCGCAAAGAAAAGACAATTCTCATATCAACTCAGGTTGTTGAAGCAGGTGTGGATCTTGATTTTGATGAGGTTATTCGAGATATAGGACCTCTAGATTCAATCATTCAATGTTCTGGTAGATGTAACAGGAGAGGGGATAGAGATAGCGGAAAAGTAATTGTAGTTAACATGGTAAATGAAACAGGCCATAGTTATGCTTCAAAGGTTTATGGTAGTGTAATTATTAAAATTTCAAGAGAACTATTATCGGATAAAACAGAAGTTGCGGAACAAGAATTTGGCTCTCTTATTCAGGACTATTACAACTTGATATTATCGGGGAAAATATCCATGCAAGAATCTAAGGACCTCATTAAAGCTATAAAAGACCTTGACTTTAGTGAAGAACATGGGATAGGAACATTTTCTCTGATAAAAGAAAACCCTAATTATGTTAACCTCTATATTGAGTTTGATGAGCATGCCAGTTCACTGATTCAGGGGATGAAAGAAGCAATACATATAGAGAACCCAAACGAAAGAAGATCAAAGCTAAAGGAAATTAAAAGGGAAATGCTAAATTATACAATTTCGATTCCTCTAAAGTATGCTAAACGGTACCAGGTTGTCAACATTGGAAATGACGATATTCTCGTTATACATGAAGACGATGTGGACCGGTATTATTGCATGAAAACAGGTTTAAAACGCGATGAGGATTTTGAGATGTTTTGCTATTAAATTTTGGAGCGGAATTGGAGGAATTATGTTTTTTGACCCTAACGAGTTTAGAATAACCGGTACATTTGTATGGTATTATTTCATCTGTACACGTGAAGTATGGCTATTGTCAAGAGGCATTACACCAGATCAGCAAGATGACAATATTGATATTGGGCGTTTCTTACACGAAAATGCATATTCGCGGGAAAAGAAAGAAGTGGATTTTTATGGGATGAAACTTGACATAATAAAAAAAGAAAATGATCAGTTAATCATCGGTGAGATAAAGAAGAGCTCCAAATACATGGAAAGCGCGAGGATGCAGCTATTACACTATTTGAACGAGCTTGAAGAACAGGGAATACATGCGGAAGGAGTATTATTGGTTCCTGAAGAAAAGAAAAGAGAAACAGTAGTCCTTAATGAAGAAAGCAGAAAAAAGCTATCTGAAGCGATAAAAGGGATTACCGAGGTAATTTCTGTTGATGTTCCACCAGAGCCTAAAAGAATAAACTATTGTAAAAACTGTGCATATAGCGAATTATGCTGGGCTTAAGGGAGAGTTACCATGAGGAAGAGTGCTTATATTTTTAATGATGGGGATCTTACTAGAAAAGATAATACCGTATGTTTTGAAAATGACGGTAGAAAAAATACTTGCCGGTGGAAGATTTACATGATATATATATTTTCGGCGAAGTCTCAGTAAGTAAAAAGTTTCTTGAGTATGCTACGCAAAAGCAAATATTGCTACATTTCTTTAACTATTATGGATACTATACTGGCACCTATTATCCAAGAGAGCACTATAACTCTGGGTACATGATATTAAAACAAGCAGAGCATTACATGGAGGCCGAAAAAAGGAAGGTTATTGCAAAGGAAATTATTGAAGGTAGTGCTAAGAACATTTTGCAGATCCTAAAATACTACATATCAAGAGGAAAAACAGAATTAACAATGATTCTCGGACAAATACAAGAATTGCTCAATTCACTCAATGAAAGCATGGATATTAATGCGATGATGGCGATTGAAGGGAACATTCGAGAAACGTATTATCAAGCTTTTGATATGATTTTACAAAACCATGATTTTACATTTGATAAAAGAACGCGCAGACCACCCCAAAATTATTTGAATACGCTTATAAGTTTTGGAAATTCAATGATTTATACAGCTGTTCTAAGCGAGATATACAATACTCATCTTGATCCAAGGATTGGGTTCCTCCATACGTCGAACCAAAGGCGGTTCACTTTAAATCTTGATATTGCAGAGATTTTTAAACCCTTGCTTGTCGATAGAGTGATATTTACTCTCGTTGGTAGAAAAGCGTTATCATCCAAACATTTTGATAAGAAAGGTAATGGGATCCTCCTAAAAGATGAAGGTAGAAAAATATTTATTCAAGAAATGGATAACCGCTTAAAGACAACCATTAACCATAAAAGGCTCGGTCGGAAGGTTTCATATAGACGTTTAATTAGAATGGAGTTATATAAGTTAGAAAAACACTTAATTGGCGAACAGAAATATGAGCCATTCATTAGCTTATGGTGATGTTGATATGTTTGTAATTATGGTATATGATATTGGAGAAAAGAGAGTTCAAAAGGTTCTGAAGATATCACGAAAATATCTTTACTGGGTTCAAAATTCTGTATTCGAAGGCGAGATATCAGATGCGAATTTTAAAAAACTCAAAGAAGAATTGAAAAAGAAAATAGATGAAACCTATGACTCGGTTCTCTTCCATACTTTTAGAACGACGAAATATTATGCTGGAGAAAATATTCGAATTGCGAAAGGTGGCCAAGATTTGTTTCTCTGATCCGTCGATGTTAGATAAAGTAAAAAACCCAGGAGATCGACGGAAAGAGGAAATGAGTGTATTCAAGTGTTAGGAAGGTTTCGCTAATTAAATAGTAAAGCATTGCATTTTTGATATAGACTTATTATGCCTATTTGACGGGTTTTTAGACTACCTATGAGGAATTGAAACACAACTCCATATCCCACCCGGCATCTTCCGCAAGCCGTTTTTAGACTACCTATGAGGAATTGAAACAAGTAGTCGCTATCTTCTATGCTGTAGATATATTCTGTGTTTTTAGACTACCTATGAGGAATTGAAACCAACGACATTGTATGTGTCGCCGCCGGATTGCTGAGTTTTTAGACTACCTATGAGGAATTGAAACCGAACTAAACTGCACCTGCTAAACAAGCTAAAACCGTTTTTAGACTACCTATGAGGAATTGAAACTAAACGAATCGGCAAACATTAGCATTAAAAAGCATCGTTTTTAGACTACCTATGAGGAATTGAAACCCATGATAATTTCTTCCTTTCTTATTTTGGTTCTTTTGTTTTTAGACTACCTATGAGGAATTGAAACTTCTGTGGGCAACATAGCGCCTCCAGGAGGGATGCGTTTTTAGACTACCTATGAGGAATTGAAACATGAGCTTGTCCTGGAAGCTCTGTTGAAGTTGTTTAGGTTTTTAGACTACCTATGAGGAATTGAAACAAAACAAACTAACTAAGTGGAAGGGGGGGCTTTTCGTTTTTAGACTACCTATGAGGAATTGAAACAATACATTTATCGTTGATTTTATACAACAAGAGAGAAGTTTTTAGACTACCTATGAGGAATTGAAACTCGAGTTCATACTATTGATAAAAGGGTGATATTATGTTTTTAGACTACCTATGAGGAATTGAAACCCGGGCGGCAAAACCCGGCAGGAAGGAGAAAGTAAAGTTTTTAGACTACCTATGAGGAATTGAAACAATTTTCTTGTAAATAATAAACCCATGATAACCTCGTTTT
>JAAYKJ010000141.1 GCA_012522505.1 Clostridiaceae bacterium | reverse complement strand
GAAAAAGAGACAGGGTTTCAGGAAGAAGAGATATCTCTTGCAGAGATTTTACGTATTATTATAAATGGGAAATGGCTCATTGGTGCATTATTTTTTATTTGTGTTCTTGCCTGCTTTATCTATTTCAAGTTTCTTGCACCCGAAATCGGTAATATTCAAACCATTATTTCATACAACTATGAAGGAATTGAAAAAGGGCTCGATCCCAATGGTAAAAACATGGATGTATCCATGATCAAATCTCCCATTGTTCTGGATCAGGTTGTTCATGCATTGGAGCTTAATGAGATTGGTTTGTCTTCGGATGATTTAAGAAAAAATATCGACATCTCGCCGATAATTCCGGGAAATGTAACACAGAATATTAAAAGGCTTGAAGAAAACATCAGCAGCAATATCGATTCTTTGCAGGCATATATTTATTATCCAAACAAATACATCATCAATTTCAGGGTGAGTCGAAAACTGAATATTTCCACTGCATTGGCGCAGCAAATTCTCGATGAAGTGATAAGGCAATATCAGCAGTATTTCTACAGAACATATTCCGACATGTCGGTTCTTGCTAATGCCATTCAGCCCTTGGATTATGAGGAATACGATTATCCTGAAATCTCGACAGTCATTCATAATCAATTGGATATCTTTACAAATTATTTACGAACGAAAATGGATCAGGAATATGGCAGCAATTTCCGATCGGTAGAAACCGGCATGTCCTTTGGCGATATCATGGAATCCATTTCCATCATAAAGAAGGTTGATCTAAGCCGTTTAGACTCCATTATCGGCGCATATAACCTTACAAAGAACAAAGAAAAGCTGATAAAACTATATGAATACAGAATAAAGCAAGCAGAATTAAGTATGAATCAAAAGAATGAGGAGTCCGCATTGCTTACCGATATCATACAGAAATACCAGAAGGATCAAAACCTGGTTATTGCCTCTGCGTTGACAACAGGAACCGAAGGAACAGGGCTTTTGAATGTTGAAAGAACCGATGAGTATTACAATACGCTGACGCAGCAATTTGTTGATGCGGGAATTGCGGCAAAGCAAAGTCAGATTATGATCCTTCACTACCAACAGGAGATCGAAAAGCTTCTGAATGATACGGTCGATGCAACCAGTAAAGCGTCTGCAGAGGCAGATGTAAGGTTATACATTCAGGACATTAAAACGCGAATGGAATACTGGATCGACATTACAAACAGGACGGTTGCCGAGTACTACGAAACGAACCTGTTTAACCAAGCCATCACCAGGAATTCACCATCTGAATTCATTTCCATACTGGGTGAAAGTAAAATGACGTTTGCCATTGCGGCAGCCATTGCGTTGATGCTTGGTGTTTGTATTGTGTTTATACGGCATTATTTGAAAACACAATATTCCGCAGAACCATAAAGGTATGACGGAAGAAAGACGAGGCCGCACTTCGTAAACTGCAAATCTTCCAAATGGCACGGTGAAAATTGATTTAGGAAATAAGACCGGATAGGATTTGAGCTTATCCGGTTTTTATGCAGACCGAAGATGTGTCCTAGCGGTGAGTACGATTCCTATACATCATGATACCATTCAAAACCGCGAGAAAAACCAACAGCATACCAACAACAAGCTCGAACGGGCTTCGATGACTGCTAAAGAAAGTAACCAAAAACACGATTCCCGCTACTCCTGCCAAAGCTGACAGACCCACTGAAACGGCCATTTTCTTTCTCATAAATACTCTTACCTCGCAATCTTTTCAGATACAGAACATTTGGGTGAAAGGCATATGTAAAACCCGAACCAGCAATTTTCCTGAACCTTTTCCAATTCTATGTCAATTCAATAAAAATATTCAAATGAGAAAGCTTTTAAAAGTGAATAAAATCCGTTATAATCATGATAGCATAAGCAATAACCCATGCAAAGTGCAAATGTGGCAAAAGCACATGCACACAATAGGGTTTGGAGGTAGGATGAGATGAATATATATCAAAGCCTCATTGAAGGGAAAAAAGCTTTGGCAGTGGTAGGCCTGGGGTATGTGGGTATGCCGCTGGCAATCGAGTTTGCAAAAAAGATAAGGGTTATCGGGTATGACAGAAACCAGATTAAGATAAACAGTTACATTAACGGGATTGATGTTACCGGTGAAGTTGGCGATGAAGCTTTAAAGAATACAAAAGCTGTTTTTACGTATGATGGTAAGGCTCTGGAGGATGCTTCATTTTATATTGTGGCGGTTCCAACTCCCATCGCGCAAGACAAGACGCCAGATCTAACCCCTTTAATCGGGGCCAGTACGGATATTGGAAAGCACTTGAAAAAAGGGGATGTGGTGGTTTTCGAATCCACAGTATACCCGGGTGTGACCGAAGAAGTATGCATTCCTGTTCTGGAGAGGGAATCCGGGCTTACCTGTGGGGCCGACTTTAAGGTGGGCTATTCACCTGAAAGGATCAACCCCGGTGATAAGGTACATACGATAACAAAGGTGTTAAAAATCGTTTCGGGCATCGATGACGAATCTTTGGATGAGATAGCGAAGGTTTACGGCATTATTGTAGAGGCTGGAATTTATAAGGCCGAAAGCATCAAGGTCGCTGAAGCAGCCAAGGTGATTGAAAACACCCAGCGGGATATCAATATCGCTTTTATGAATGAACTATCCATCATTTTCAACAGGATGAACATCAACACCCGGGCTGTTCTCGCAGCAGCTGGTACAAAGTGGAACTTCCTGAACTTTACTCCGGGGCTTGTCGGCGGGCATTGCATTGGCGTGGATCCATACTACCTGGCATACAAAGCACAGCAAATGGGGTACCATCCAGAGGTTATTCTGGCCGGCAGGCGCATCAACGACACGATGGGCAAATACGTAGCGGAGAATACGGTAAAACAGCTGATTAAAGCAGACAGGCAGATCAAAGGTGCCCGTGTTCTCGTGATGGGCCTCTCGTTTAAGGAAGATGTTCCCGATGTCAGAAATACAAAGGTGGTTGACATTATCCACGAACTACAGGAATATGGCATGGATATTATCGTCTCCGATCCGGTTGCACAAAAGGAAGACGTAATGCGTGAATATGGCATAGAACTAAAAGAGTTCAACGATGTAAACGATGTGGATGCCATTATCCTTGCGGTGGGTCACAAACCGTTCAAGGAAATACCACTGGGCAGGTTAAAGGAAAAGTTTTCACACAGTCCAATGGTTTTGATGGATGTAAAGGGTGTTTACTCTCCGCGGGAAGCAAATGAAGAGGGTTACCTGTACTGGAGCCTGTAGTGGTTTTTCAGCCAGCAGATCTGTCTTCATAGCTTGGCAGAAAAAGAAACAGGGAAGGTATCTGAAACAGCATATGAAATATAATTCAGCATGGTATGCGGTATTTGTGAAAACAGGGCAAGAAAATCTGGTCAAAGAACGTTTGGATTACCGGTTCAAAGGAAATCCTGCCGTGATGATCCCGAAGAAGATCATCAAAGAAAGAAAAGGCGGCAAGTGGTTCCGCCGTGTCCGGAATCTATTTCCCGGGTACATTTTTATTCATGGCGTGATGGACGAGAAGAACTATAAAAAGCTGTGGCAGGTACCCGGCCTTTTCAAGCTTCTTTGCACCGACAGAGAGCCTGTTCAGATTCCAGACTATGAAATAGAGGTTTTCAGCCACCTTTTCGATAAGGAAGACACGATTCAAGAGTCCGACATTTTCATGGAGGGCGATCAGATATCCATCATAAGCGGCCCATTGACTGCCCTTCAGGGTAAAATTCTGAAGGTGGACAAACGAAAGGGCCGTGCAAGGGTACGATTGGATTTTCTGGGGGAAGAGCGCATTATCGACCTGGGGGTAAACATCATCGAGAAGACTCAATAATTCGCGGCTAAACCTGATTATTACGACGATACCAGTTCAGGGGTTATGAAACTATTTGAAACCATCGATATGTGTATTGGGATGCCTCTGGCCTGTAAGGAATATCGGATAGGTTCATGGCGAAGCGGGAGAAACCCGTAATCGAAGGAAGGGTTGAAGATATGGATAATGCGGCATTAAAACAGTTTGCAGACAAGCTTACCGAGAATATTGAAAAGGTTATTGTGGGGAAAAAAGAGATCATCGTCCAGCTTTTGATCAGTCTCATCTGTGGCGGTCATGTTCTGCTGGAGGATGTGCCGGGTACAGGGAAAACACTTTTGGCCAAAACCCTCAGCCAGTCTCTTGCCTTACAGTTCAGCCGGGTGCAATTCACGCCCGACTTGCTTCCTACCGATATCACCGGAATCCACTATTACAATCAGAAGCAGGGTGAATTTGTTTTCCGGAAAGGCCCGATATTCACCAATATTCTGCTGGCTGACGAGATAAACCGTGCAACCCCCAGAACCCAGTCTGCACTTTTGGAATGCATGGAAGAGCGGCAGGTCTCCATCGATGGGGAAACCCACGTGCTTGATACGCCGTTCATGGTTATCGCCACACAGAACCCAATTGAAATACTTGGAACATTTCCGTTGCCCGAGGCACAACTGGACCGGTTCCTGATGAAGCTATACATGGGTTATCCACAGACAGCCGATAGTATAGAAATCTTAAAGCGCTTCCAGGTTGAAAGCCCGTTGCCCAGTCTTACGGCTGTAGCAGGGAAGGAAGAGCTCCAAGGGGTAAATGATATCTTTAAAAACACATTCGTGTCGGAAGACATGTACGCCTATATTGTTAAGATTGTGGAAGCCACACGCACACATGCGGATATTGTTTTGGGCGTAAGTCCCCGTGGCAGCCAGGCCCTTTTAAAAACAAGCCAAGCCCTGGCAGCGGTCTGCGGCCGTGACTATGTGATCCCCGATGATGTGAAAATGATGGCAAAGCCTGTTTTGGCACACCGGATGGTCACCCGACATGTGGGCAGTGACGATGGAAAGCCCGCCGGATACGCCATATTGGATCAGATCTTGCAGCGCATTCCGGTACCCACCGAAGACAGGCTTAGAGACAATCAGACGGGAGCTTGAGATGATGTGGGTATACAAGCTGATCCTGGCTGCGATTATCATCATCATAATTGATTCGCTGACGATTATGAAATACGGGCTATCCAAAGTGAGCATCGAGAGAAGCTTTGATACTTTGCATGCCAATTTCGGTCAGAACATACATATGGTAGAAAAGATCAGCAACCGGAAGCTGTTGCCCGTACCATGGCTAAAGGTCGAGTCCAGAATTGACAGCGGCCTGCAGTTTGGGCTTCAAGAGGACTTGAACATTCTGCAGGAAGAGTTTCATATCAGTATTTTTTCTATGCTGCCATACACACGAATCATCCGCACACATTCGGTAACCTGCAGACGAAGGGGATATTACCACCTGAAATCCGCCGCGCTTACTGCCCGTTCCATCACAGGCAGCATTTTCGCAATCAAGGATGAGACGACCGATGCCGAGCTCTATGTATTCCCACGAACCCTGACCCTTCCCGAAATGAACCTTCCCTCCCACAGCTGGCAGGGAGACAGGGTTGTGCGTCGATGGATCCTGGAGGACCCGTTTATCCGATCCTGCGTGCGGGAGTATACACCAAATGATCCGATGAAGAATATCAACTGGAAGGCTTCGGCAAGGTTTGGAACCCTGCAGGTAAACCAGTATGATCCGACAGCAAGGCATCGATTGATGATGCTTTTGAATGTGGATACAAAACTGACACAGTGGACGGTCACCGATGAGCCCGAACGGGTGGAATACGGTATTTCGCTTATCGCGACGATTCTGGACTACGCTTCAAAAAATATGATCGAGGTTGGGTTTGGCACCAATGCGTTTTTAAAGGATTTGCAGAAGGAACCGATCCGGATTGAGCCGACAACCGGCACGCACCATCATGTTACAATCCTTGAGGCGCTTGCCAGAATGGTAATATTAAGAAGCATAAGCTTTAATACATTCCTGGATCAGGAATTGGAAAGAAGCCCGAACAATATGGATTACCTGCTGATCACCGCCGTGACGGACCAGGACACAGAGGACAGAATTTTCCGCCTGCGGGCGAAAGGCAATGCGGTGGAGATATTAAAGATTTAAAGAATGGATTATGCTGATAAAGGACGGGTTATGAAAAAACAGGTTTTTTTGAGATGGTTCTGGTGCTTGCTGGAGTATCTCATGGTTTGTCCGATCATCCTCATCATTGCGGGGTTTTCTCTGCCGCAGGACAGTGTTGTTCCGTTTACACTGGTGCTTCCGCTGCATACATTGGTGGCGGTGGCTGTCACGTCGGTTCTGAAAAGGTTCAGAAACATTCTTGTGGCCGGAATCGGTATTGCCTATACAGCAGGCTTTGTCTGGCTGTGGATTGCTCTTTTTCAGGTTGAATCCATAGGTGGCGTTGTGTTGGTTGCTTCGGGAACCGCTTTCTTGTTCGCTTATGGAATCCGTGTGGCTATCGATGGCAGTGTCCGCGAATACTTTTACTACACCCTGGGTTTGTTTGTTCATATGGTGGCAGTTTTCCTTATGAACCAAGCTCCCGCACTGATGCCATTCCAAAAATCCGCCGTGGCATTTGCGATCCTTTATGTCATAACTGGGATCCCTTTGGCAAACAGACGGTTTCTGATCCGTGAAACACAGCAAAAGAGCAGCTTGCACATCATACCCGGAACCGTGCTGCGGGGGAATAAAATCATTCTTTCAATTTTTCTGGCCGGCATTATCCTATTATCCTTTTGGGACACATTGCTAAACGGTATTGTTTATGTTGTTGATAAAATAGTGGAAG
>JAAYKJ010000140.1 GCA_012522505.1 Clostridiaceae bacterium | reverse complement strand
GCAAGAATTGATTAGTCTAAGACATTTACTATGAAAATGGTTTAAATTAAGGAGGATGTCCTTATGGAAAAAACAATGAAAGCAGTCATAAAATATGATAATGTCGCTGGTGCGACAGAGGTGCGGGAAGTCCCGGTTCCGGAGATTGGCCCAAAGGATGTTCTTGTTAGAGTAGCCTATATTGGTGTTTGCGGCACAGACCCGCACATGCATCAAAACCTGGTTTCCTTTAAAATGAACGTACCGCTAATATTTGGCCATGAATTTGCAGGTACTATTGAAAAGGTTGGCAGTGAAGTGGTAGGATACAAGGAAGGCGATCGTGTAACTGCAGAAACCCATGCCGATTATTGCGGTGAATGCTCACTGTGCCGTACAAATCAATACCCTCTTTGCAGGGAAAGAAAAGGATATGGATTTAAGACGCATGGTGCCTTTGCGAAATATGTGAAGGTTCCTGCAAGAATTCTGCATAAGGTTCCGGACAATGTGTCGCTGAAGGAAGCCTCTCTTACAGAACCCCTTTGTGTGGCATATAAGGCACTCGTGCACGGCAGTAGAGTGGAGCCGGGAGACACGGTAGTTGTTATAGGTCCCGGACCGATTGGCTTGCTATGTATCAAGATGGCTCAAATCTGCGGGGCTAGTGAGATCATTGCTGTAGGTACCGATGGCGATGAAGAGCGTCTTGAAATGGCTCTTGAATATGGTGCAACCATGGCATTAAATAGCAGCAAGGATGATGTTTTGTCGATTGTCAGCTCACTCGGAGATGGCTATGGGGCAGATCTTGTTGTTGATACAGCTGGTGTTTCACCTACCCTGAAGCTTTCGATGGACGTGGTTCGTCCAGGCGGACAGATCACGAAAATTGGCTGGGGACCTAAGCCAGTTGGATTTTCTATTGATCCGATCATCGCAAAAGCGGTTACGCTGCAAGGGCATTTCAGTCACACCTGGGAGGTTTGGGAAAAATGTCTGGTATTGCTTGAGAAAGGTCAGGTTGACCTGAAACCGCTCATAACCCATGAACTGCCGATTGACAAGTGGGAGGAAAGCTTTGAGCTGATCGAAAGCAGAGAAGCCATGAAGGTCGTTTTGAAACCAATTGACTGATCAAATATAGAAGGGAGAATAATCATGAAAATTGGATTTATCGGATTGGGGATCATGGGAAAACCCATGGCAAAAAATCTGCTGAAGGCTGGATATTCTTTGGTCGTTTATGATATCGTTCCGGAAGCAGTGCAAGAGCTGGTGGATGCAGGAGCACAAAAGGGTGCTTCATCTGCGGATGTAGCATCAAAATCGGATATCATCATTACCATGCTTCCAAATTCACCCCACGTAAAGGAAGTTGTTTTAGGGGAAAACGGTGTGCTTGAAGGAGCAAAATCAGGAACCATTCTGGTGGACATGAGCTCCATTGCTCCGCTGGCTTCAAAGGAAGTCTCCGAAAAAGCAGCACAGAAGGGCGTTATCATGCTGGATGCACCGGTTAGCGGAGGAGAGCCGAAAGCAGTGGACGGAACCCTGTCCATTATGGTTGGCGGTCCGGAGGAAGCTTTCAAGAAGGTGGAGGACATCCTGAAAAAGATGGGTTCATCTGTAGTTCTGATCGGGGAAATTGGCAGTGGAAACACAACAAAGCTTGCCAACCAGATCATTGTGGCACTGAACATAGCAGCTATGTCCGAAGCCATGGTACTGGCAACCAAAGCCGGTGTCGATCCTGAAAAGGTGTACCAGGCTATCCGTGGCGGCCTTGCAGGCAGCACCGTACTGGATGCGAAGGTTCCCCTGGTTCTTGATGGGAACTTCAAGCCTGGCTTCAGAATAGAGCTTCATATCAAGGATCTGATGAATGCCTTGGAAACTGGTCATGACGTAGGTGTTCCGCTTCCGTTGACAAGCCAGATCATGGAAACCATGCAGGCCTTGAAGGTTGACGGTAAAGCAAAGGATGATCATGGTGGCTTGATTCAATACTATGAGAAGCTTGCAAAAATCGAAGTGAGGAAAAAGCAGTAATAATCAATTGACAACGTGCCTCGAGCATTTTTATAAAGGCAGTGTGGCATTCCACATAAAAGGAATGCTGCACTGCCTGTTTCATTTTATTTCCCTCATCGAAGGACTTAGCGTACATGACAACTCTATCTGATCAGATGAGGCGTGGATGAATAAACTTGCAGTATGTCACTTATATATGTACAATATTGAATAGGGTATGCTTTACAAAACACGTATACATCGTTTTCAGCCGATTGCCAGTTTGTTATGAAGAAGAGAAATCCAAGCTGGGAGTTCTACAGAAGTTTAAAAACGAACGAGTGGAAAAAGTTGAAAAGTCTTTACTTATTTTTGAGTATGTAAATTATTCTCTTGGGAGATGATATTGTGAATGAGATTTTGAAAGCAGCGGAACTACTTCTGAAAGCTTCCAGCATTGTTGTGCTGACCGGCGCTGGTGCATCAACAGAAAGCGGTATCCCGGATTTTCGATCTTCCAAAGGCCTTTACAATAGACCCAAAAAGTTTGATTATCCGGCGGAGGTTCTTCTAAGCCATAGCTTTTTTGTGAACAAAACTGACATTTTTTATGAGTACTACTTCAGTCATCTAATTTATGAAGATGCCAAACCCAATGACTGTCATAAGGCTCTGGCTGAAATGGAAAAGCTGTGCAATCTGAAGACAATAATCACGCAGAATATTGATGGTCTCCATCAGGAGGCAGGTTCAACAAGGGTCATCGAGCTTCATGGAACAATAAAGCGTTACAATTGCACGAAATGTAATGCGCAGTACGGCTTGGCGGATATTGACCGCAAAGCAGTTCCCAAATGCTCAAAATGTGGTGGTATTATTAAGCCAGATGTGGTTCTGTACGAAGAACCGCTGAATGAGAAAGAGCTTATTAAGGCTGCGCATCTAACCTCTGGCGCAGATGCTCTGCTGGTTATCGGTACAAGCCTGGTTGTATACCCTGCCGCAGGTCTGTTGAACTATTACAAAGGAAATAAGCTGATAATTATAAACCTTGGTTCCACACCATACGATAAAAATGCCACTGTTGTTATCCGGGAAAGTGCCGGGAAAGCAATGAAAAGAATTGTATCGGTTTTGAAGGAGAATCGCTCGGGTGCTTGAACACCGATCCTGCTTAAGGAACCGGATGACATCCGAAACAGTATCTTCATATGGGAATGGGATTTATGTTTAATTTTGAAAAAGCAGATACCGCAGACAAACCGAAACTATATCAGCAAATCAACACATACTTGCAAAGCATGATTCAAGATGAATCAGATTGGCTTGCAGGGGTTTCCAATGCCTCAGCGCTGTTGTTTCAAATGATGCCGAACATCAATTGGGCGGGGTTTTATCTGGTGAAAGGACGGGAATTAGTGCTTGGTCCGTTTCAGGGAAAGCCCGCGTGCATTCGCATCGCTTTTGGCAAAGGTGTTTGCGGAACTGCCGCGTTATCAGAAGAAATACAAATTGTTAAAGATGTTAACCAGTTTCCCGGCCATATTGCCTGCGACAGTTCCTCACGGTCCGAAATAGTTCTGCCGATTCTTTACCATAACAGATTGATCGGGGTGCTTGATATAGACAGCCCGGAAAAAGCCAGGTTTGATAAGGAAGATGCAGATGGGTTGGCTCAGTTTATTGAAACCCTAAATCAATATTTGGTTTGGCCGGAAGTCTTTTAACGATTATGCTCAGTAACCATCCCTTGCCACCCTTATCCACAATAATCTTACGATGCCCCATGCAATCAAAGCATAGATGACCATGGCCACAATCGTTGCCGGATCAAATACAGATCTTGAAACAAGTCCTGTTGTCGTTATCGGGTTGAATATCCCGGAAAAGGGTGCGATAAAAATGCCTGAAAACAAGTACAAAAAGGAAGTAAAGCCACTGCGGGGATTGGCGCCCAGCAGCATGAACAAAAATCTCAGCACTAGTATGACTTCAATCAAACCAAGCAAATAATAAGTGATGTTTTTGGTTCTGGTAAACCAAAGCGGCTTCTCCTCGACATAGGCAGAAGTTCCGTTTGTACGCAGTCTGCTCATAGGAATAACCTTTCCATTTTGATCATCTTCTGATCTGCCTAAATGATTCATAATTTTTCTCCTGTTTCAATCATATGTCTATCCTTTATTATGATCAGAATGGATGCGAGTATGCATTGGAATTGATGGCAGACAACTTTCAAAATTATCTGAAAAACGCGGATGCTATAATTACCGAAAGCAGAGATTTAAAACGGGTGATCGAGAGCATTTCATAGTGAATCCTGCAGCTCATGCCAAGTTGTCTCAGTTGCACAGAATAAAAATCTAATGATTTTCTTTGATTCATGGTATAATACGATTAAAGAAAATAATAAGAGAGAAGGAACAGGGCATGAAATTAATCGGAACGGGCCGTCTGTCAGGTGTATATGAGCATAACGGACAGGCCCTGAAAGTCCATAAAGACTGGGTATCGATTGCTCAGATACAATATGAAGCTGATATTTCAGAAAAAGTGGCAGAGGTATGTAGAATAGCTCCGAAGTTTTATGGCATGGAAAAGCAGGATGAAAAGGTTGTTTTGAAATTTGAAAATATACAGGGGAAGATACTGTCTGACGTTATGAAAAAGAAACTGCTGCAGCTTAAAAAGATTGCGAGGGGTATGGGAAAACTCCATAGAGAAATCCATCAGCATACGATTTCAGGCTTAAAGACCACGGCGGATAAGTTTGAAAAGAGCTTGCTTCAGTACAAGGATATCAGTACAGAAAATTTAAATAAAATTATGGAATTTTTCAATCAGAATTCCGATCAGAATCACTTATGTCATGGCGATTTGCATCCTGAGAATATCATGGTGGACCGAAATGATAAAATGCGGGTGATAGACTGGATGGATGCCTATAGTGGAGCTCCCCTGTCCGATGTTGCACGTACATATTATTTACTCAAGCACGGTACACCGCCAGGGGACAGAACCCGTTTTGATCAGTTCGTGGAAAAACAAGCGGGGGAACTAATCGGAAGAGAATACTTGAAATCCTATTTTGAAGGTCAACCCATTCCCGTAAAGGATTTGAATATGTGGGGGCTTATTATAAGAATCCACAGGTATGGGGAAGGAATCGAGCAAGAAATGCAAGCTCTGGAAAAAGCGATTGCGATGGGAATTAAACGTTTGCTGGAAGTGTAAAACAATCCCGAGTTTATCAAATGCTCCTAAGGCTCATATCTGGGCTAAAGGCCACGAATAGAGGAAGTGTAATTTTTTACCACGAGGGCTAAAAACACGAATAGGCGAGATAAACCAAGCAATGGAACGCACCACATGGCTCGACCCGCGAAACAAGGAGTTTTCAGCACCCGCGTTATGGCGTACAATTCGCGCAAGATCATTGAATTTGGAGGTACTCTTATGAGACCGTTATACTTTGAAAATGGCGTTTTAAAGCTGATCGATCAGACAAAGCTTCCTACCGAAACGCACTGGCACCAGTGCCATACGTACCAGCAAGTAGCCGAAGCTATCCGTGACATGATAGTGCGCGGAGCTCCGGCAATAGGGGTGACAGCAGCTTATGGAATTGCGATAGGAATGAATGCCTTTTCTGAAACCAACAAAGATTTGTTTTTTAATGAATTGCAGCATATTGCTAAAGTAATCAAGAATACCAGACCCACAGCTGTCAATTTATTTTGGGCAGTCGACCGGGTTGTGAATAGAGCTGTTGAAAACAGCGATAAGAGCATCGATGAAATCAAGAAAATCATATTACAGGAAGCACAACGAATGGACCGCGAGGATGTAGAAAGCAACCGAAAAATCGGTGAGTTTGGAAACCAGCTGATCCATCCGAAAGATACAATTTTAACCCATTGCAATGCCGGAAGCCTTGCAACCTGTGATTACGGTACCGCCCTTGGTGTGATCAGGGCAGCCCATGAAGCAGGAAAGGAAGTGCAGGTGTTCGCGGATGAAACCAGACCATACCTTCAGGGGGCAAGGCTTACAGCGTATGAGCTAAAAGAGGACGGAATTCCTGTAACCTTGATATGCGACAATATGGCAGGGCATTTTATGCGTATCGGTGAAGTCAACTGCTGTATCACAGGCGCCGATCGAATTGCAGCCAACGGAGATACGGCAAATAAAATAGGAACTTACACATTGGCGGTTCTGGCAAAGGAAAACAATATTCCATTTTATATTGCTGCACCGGTATCCACAATAGACTTTCAAATACAAAGTGGTAATGAAATCGTTATTGAGGAAAGGAACAGCCGTGAGGTTACCCATATCAGGGAACACCAGCTTGCACCAGAGGGCGTGAAGGTGCGAAATCCCGCCTTTGATGTAACTCCGGCCCGTTATATTACAGCCATTATTACGGATAGGGGGATCCTTTACCCGCCATTTGTCGAGAGCATAAAAAAACTGAAATAATAGTCTTCATGTAGCGCAGCCGGGTCCAACCCTAAATGACGTGGCGTTGATCAACGAATTTGACAGGAGAAGATACATGAATCAGCAATATCGTGATATTTTGGAATTATCAAAGTTAATGTATGAAAAGGGCATGGTTAATGCCTTTGAAGGAAACCTATCGGTGAAAACCGGGAGTGGGATTGTTATTACACCAAGTCAAATCTGTAAAGGATTTCTGAAACAGGAGATGTTGGTCGAAACCGATATGAAGGGGCGAATTATCAAAGGGAACCTAAAACCCTCCTCTGAAATTCTTCTGCATGTCGAGGCATACGCCATCCGCGATGATATCGGTGCGGTAATTCATGCGCACACACCTTATGCAACCGCATTTGCGGTGGCAAACAAGGAAATACAAACAAGAGCATATCCGGAGATGATTGTACTATATGGTGGAATCCCGCTCGTTCCATATGGAACGCCTTCAACACCGGGCATCTGTGCCCACCTGAAGGATTACTTGTCTGGCCACGATGTGGTTCTTTTGGCAAACCATGGTATCGTAGCTGTGGGAAAAGACCTATATGATGCATATTTCAAGCTTGAATCCGTCGAGAGCATTGCCAAGGTTCTGCTGTTAGCACGGCTACTGGGCGGTGAGCATGATCTGCAGCCGGATGAAGTAATAAAACTATACGAAATGGGAAATAGAAAAGCCAAACCGGATTAAGGATGTTGTCATGTCCTTTCCATTTTCAAATCTCCTGATGGCGTTGACGTAATTCCGGTTTCGTTGGGAATCACATATTAGAAATAGGGTTTCCGATGAAATTAATGCTTATATAAACTTCATATGCAATTCAATTCTTCATTTTGTAAAACATCCTCGACAAAACCAGAATATTGTAGTAATAGCCTTAATAGTTTATATTATATTTTGATGTAGCTCTATGTGTTCTATGGCATGAACGATAAAGTGAAATTTTTAAACTCGGAAATTTCAAATAAAATATTGACATGGTTTGTATTATTGTATACAATGATAAAAATTAATTCGATGGCTTTGATCAATGGCTCTATATAGCATTAATAGGAGAACATATGAGACGGATAGAACGAAGGGACACCGATGCGGCGCTTTCACTTCACAGCAAAGTTTTTGAGCAGTTGAAAAACGACATTTTAGTCGGGAAATACAAGCAGGGTGAAAGCTTGAATGAGTTGAAGCTGTCGGATGAGATGGGTGTAAGCAGGACACCGATTCGCGAAGCCTTCCGACAGCTGGAACGGGAAGATCTGGTTACCTACACACCTAACATAGGTGTCGTTGTAAGAGGGTTTTCAGCCGAGGACATCCTGGATATCTATCAGGTTAGATTATTGATTGAGGGGATGACTGCGCGAAGAGCCGCTGAAAACATTACTACCGAACTATTAAATGAGATGGAGGAAACCCTGGAATTAGAGAAATTCTATACGCTTAAAGGGGATGCCCAACAAATCTCAATGCTGGATTCCAGGTTCCATGAAGCAATATACAATGCAAGCCAAAGCAGAATGCTCATAAAAACCTTGAAAACGATGCATCACTATGTGAAGCACATAAGGAATATTTCACTTTCCAACCCGGAGAGGGCTAAAAACACTTATGAGGAACACAAAGCGATTTATGAGGCTATCTTGAACAGGGATCGTGAATTGGCAGAGATTCTTACAGAACAGCATATCAGAAATGCATCAGAATATATCGAAAAGCATCCGTTGCTAAGTAAAACGGTTGATTAACAGAAGGAGGCAACGAAATTGAAAGAATTCACATTACAGGAATTGGATGAATATTACGAGCGGTCAGCACAAATTATCGATACCGACAGCTATTACAGCCCGGATTTGTACTCAAAATATAATGTAAAACGAGGCTTAAGAAATGAGAACGGCACGGGTGTTGTGGTAGGGCTGACCGAAATTGGTGATGTCCTGTCATATGAGATTGTGGATAACAAAAAGGTTCCCCAGGAAGGACGTCTGATTTATAGGGGGGTGGATGTAAACGAACTGGTTGAAGCCTGTTTCCGTGAGAATCGTTTTGGGTTTGAAGAATGCGCGTATCTGTTGTTGTTTGGCGAGCTACCAACAAAAGAGCAGCTTAATGAATTCTATAATGTGTTGTCTTTTCATCGAACGCTGCCCGATGGCTTTGTTCGAGAGATTATCATGAAAGCGCCCAGTACAAATATCATGAATAAACTGGCTAGATCCATCCTGGTTGCTTACTCGTACGATCCAAACCCAGAGGATACCAGTGTTAAGAACCTTTTCCGGCAGAGTGTTGAAATAATATCCCGCATTCCCTTGATGGCTGCATATGGATATCAGGCAAAATCCCATTATCATCTTGGAAGAAGCCTGTTCATTCACCGACCAAGGCCTGAATTGAGCACCGCTGAAAATATCCTTTGCCTCACCAGGCCCGATTGTAATTTCACGCAGTTGGAAGCCTCCACTCTGGATGTTTGTATGATTTTGCATGCGGAGCACGGAGGTGGGAACAATTCCTCCTTTACCAGCCATGTTGTTGCTTCCACTGGTACCGATATATACTCCTGTATTGCTGCTGCATTGGGATCTCTCAAAGGCCCAAAGCATGGCGGTGCCAATTTGAAGGTTATGGAAATGATGGATGAAATGAAGCAGGAAATACCCCATTGGGATAACGATAATGAGATCTGTGATTATCTTCTTAAAATACTGAACAAGCAAGCTTATGATCGCTCTGGTTTGATCTATGGTCTGGGGCATGCTGTGTATACGCTGTCCGATCCGAGATGTGTTCTTCTGAAGAAAAAGGCGAAGGAACTGGCAAAAGAGAAGGGGAGAATGGAAGAGTATCATCTGTATGAGAGTGTCGAACGTCTTGGGCCTGTGGTATTCAATGAAAAGAAGAAAACAGACAGACCGATGTGCGCGAATGTAGACTTCTATTCCGGGTTTGTTTATAATATGCTTAATATTCCTTTGGATTTGTACACGCCACTGTTTGCAATCTCCCGTGCCGTAGGGTTGTGTGCTCATATCATTGAAGAAAACATCAACGGTGGACGTATCATACGGCCTGCCTATAAGAATGTACGGGAAAGAGTTCCATATGTACCTCTGGAACAAAGGAAGTAAACCGAGTCCACTGTAATCGCAAACTCAATCTTATCAATCATATTCCCATGCTCTGCCACGAACACGTACTTTTTAGTCCTTGAAAGTTCATGTGCACGCCTGAATGAAATGTTTGCTTTAACATTGATTTATGATAAAATGGGGGTGTTAGCCATCTGGTTCGCGGGATTTTCAAACGGTTGAAAAGGCCCGCTATACACCTTGTTCTGGATGAAATCATTTAATTTCCGGGGTGGACAGTTTGTATTTAAAAAGCATTGAAATGCAGGGTTTTAAATCCTTTGCAGATAAGATAAAGCTTCATTTCAACAAGGGGCTGACTTCAGTAGTTGGCCCTAATGGCAGCGGGAAGAGCAATATATCTGATGCCGTTCGATGGGTACTTGGTGAGCAAAGTGCCAAATCTCTTCGAGGAAGTAAAATGGAGGATGTTATATTCGCCGGAACACAACACCGGAAACCGGTTGGCTTTGCGCAGGTAACCCTGACGATTGACAACTCCGATAAAGCCCTTCCTCTGGACTATTCTGAAGTCACCATATCCAGAAGGGTTTACCGTTCCGGAGAAAGTGAATATTTCATCAACAAGACACTCTGCCGAATGAAGGATATTCATGAACTTTTCATGAATACTGGTGTAGGGAAGGAAGGTTATTCGATCATTGGGCAAGGCAGAATTGATGAAATTTTAAGCAACCGTTCCGAGGATCGTCGGTCTATCTTTGAAGAGGCTGCCGGCATTATGAAGTATAAGGTCAGAAAGATAGAAGCCGAGCGTAAGCTGGAGAGCACGAAACAAAACATCCTACGCATTGAGGACATTATACTCGAATTGGAATCACAGCTGGAGCCATTAAGGGACCAGGCTGATAAGGCCAGGAAATATCTTGGTATGAGTAATGAACTGAAAGAGCTGGATGTTAGCCTGTATCTGGACAATATTGGAAAGAGCCAGGAAAAGATTGAAGAGATCGATTCCCTATTCCAGGGGGTACAACAAAACATACAGGATGAAAACAATAAACTGGAAAAAAAGAAACAGGAGAACCTTGAAAAGACAGATAGGTTGGACAAGCTGAAGAAAGAGCTGGAGCTGCTTCGACAAGAACTTTTTGATCTGGACAGGGATACAGGTCGGCTTGAAAATCAGATTCGTATCAATGAAGAGAAAATCAATAATATCGAGAACAGCAATACAGCAGCAAATCAAGATATTGAGGGAATTCAGGGCCGTATTCAGGCTATGGATAGCGATATAGAAAAAAGGAATAAAAGGCTTGTTGCGCTGAACCGGGATAAGGAAAACTATACGCGGTTGCTTCAGGAAGCGGAAGGAAAACTTTCGGTGATTGTTGCCCAGCTGGATGAAGAAGAACGCCGGATTGAATTGATGAAACAGGAGGTTATGGATAAGCTCGATGACCTGTCTGAAAGCCGTACCAGGTTCAACAGTCTGAAGAATGAATGCGAAGCCTTTATAGCCAGACATCAAAAAGTAGACGGTGAAATTCAGAAAACAATATTGGACCGTGATAAGGAAAGCATGCTGCTTGAAGCAGCACAAAACAATCTGCGCAGCCATAAGGAAGCCCTGACCTTGAAAAAGGAAGCGGTTAAAACCAATGAGGCAGGCCTGCATGAAGGTAAGATGCGGCTTCAAGAGCTTCGCAGTGAACAGAATAAAAGCCTTGCAGAGCTGCAGACAGCCAAATCCCGTAGAAAAGTTTTAATAGACATGGAAAACAGTTTGGAAGGATACAGCCACAGTGTAAAGGCGATCCTTCAAGCTTGTAAAAATAACAGGGAATTCGGCACGGGAATTCATGGTGCATTGGCACAACTGATCAATGTGAAGCAGAGGTTTGAAACAGCAATCGAAGTAGCCCTCGCAGGAGCACTACAAAATATCGTTGTTCAGGATGAATATATCGGGAAGGATGCAATTCGTTACTTAAAAGATAATAGACTGGGGCGGGCCACATTTTTACCAATCTCTTCGGTGAGACCGAGAGAACTCGATGCTTCGACTGTAAAAAGACTTGAAGGCGAAGCGGGGTACCTTGGTACAGCAGCAGAGATGATCGGGTGTAGCCCCGAATACAGAGATATTGTATCAAATCTTTTGGGCAGAACGGTCATCGCTGAAACCATTGATCATGCAATAGCGATATCACGAAAATTTAGATACGCCTTTCGTGTGGTTACTATCGACGGCGAAATACTGAACCCCGGGGGTTCGATGACTGGTGGAAGCCAGCCGTCAAAATCCTCCAGCCTGTTAAGCCGTAATCGCATCATTCGGGAACTGGATGAAAAGCTTGAGCAATTGTCGTTGCACCAGGAAAAGTTAGAATCTGACTGCAAGAAACAGGCAGACAATCTTTCGGAAATGGAAGAAAAGCTGAGAGTTCTCCAAAAAGAGCTGCAGGATCAAGAGCTAACAGTAATGCGGGAAGAGCATAGGGTTCTTGGGATTCAGGACAATATTGAAAGTTTTGCAGCAAAACAGGAAATGCTTCAGGCTGAGAAGAACGAACTTGAAGACAACATCAAAGCCAGTGAACAGGAAATCGAGGAGGAAGGAAGAAAGCTTTCTTCAATCGAAGAAAATATCGTTTCCCTGAAAGCCACCATTGAAGCTCACCAGTTAAAGAGTAAAGAAGAGCAGGCGAAACGGGACGCTATCCATATGGATATCAATGATTACAAGGTATCTGTCAACTCTATTCATGAAAGCATGGAACAGACGAACGAAGCGAT
>JAAYKJ010000139.1 GCA_012522505.1 Clostridiaceae bacterium | reverse complement strand
GTTCCCATCCCGAACACAGAAGTTAAGCTCTCCAGTGCCGATGATACTTGGGCGGAGACGCCTTGGGAAAGTAGGTCGCTGCCAGATTTATATAAAAGCCTTATGGTTATACGCCATAAGGCTTTTTCAAATGTGCGCGGCATGTGTGCAACTCTGGCGGCAAAAAAGTGCTAGTGGCAGACAAACCGGGTCCGCCACGTCCATCGTATAAGCCGCATCAAGCGCTGGGACTTTCCCCGGCGGAGCCATACTTACACCCGACTTGGCGATGGGAGGTGTTTTAAAGGAGTTTAAGCAATCTCATGATGGTATCCATTGTTTTTGCAAGATCCTCTTCGCTACGTGTTGATGCAATTTTGAACGGTACTGCCACGCGGTTTATGCTTACAATAGCATTCACTCCGGTCTCATATACACCATCGGTATCATCTCCGATGTCTCCAACAACGGCAATGACAGGAATGTTTTGCTTCTTGGCTCTTTGAGCTACTCCAACAACGACTTTTCCACGAAGGCTTTGCCCATCAATCTTTCCTTCGCCTGAAAACACAATATCTGCACCCTGTATAATCGTATCAAACTTCACTGTATCCAGTACTGTCTCAATACCTGATCGCAGCGCTCCTTTTAAAAAGGCCAGTATACCAGCACCTAAACCACCAGCCGCACCTGAACCAGGGACATTTGCTATATCCATGTTCAAGTCTCTTTTGATTAGATCTGACAGGTGTTTCAAGTTATTATCAAGAAGAATAACGTTTTCCGGCGTGGCACCTTTTTGAGGGCCGAAAATATACGCTGCACCATTCTTTCCATAAAGGGGATTATCTACATCGCACATCCCAAGAATGGTGCATTCACGAAGCTTTTGCTCAAGCCCCGACATATCAATTCGTGAAATATTTTCTAATGTTCCGCCAACCGGAGTAAAATCTTTTCCGTGTTCATCGAAGAACTTAACACCAAGAGCGCAAGCCATTCCAGCTCCGCCATCCGTTGTACTGCTTCCGCCCAGACCGATTATAATATTTTTGCATCCCTTTTCTACGATGGCATGCCTGATCAATTCTCCAACACCATAAGTAGTTGTATGCAGCGGATTTCTTTTATCTTCTTGGACCAGTGGCAGCCCGGATGCTGCAGCCATTTCAATAATGGCGGTGGTTTGATCGGGAAGAATGCCATAAAAGGAATTGACTTTTTCGAACAAAGGCCCTGAAACTTCAACGGGTACTCTTGTTCCACCAAGGGCTTCGAGAAAGCATTCCACAGTCCCTTCTCCACCATCGGCAACCGGGATTTTAATCACATCAATATCCGGAACATGCTTTTTGATCTCTTTCTCCATAATATCGCAGATTCGAATTGAACTCATCGTTCCCTTAAAAGAATCTGGTGCAAGAATAACTTTTTTCATAAGCTCACCACATTTTTTCCCTTGCACATCAAGATGGGCAAGGTTTCTATCACGATATGGATAACCTTTCCTTAATTTTTTGGTGACCAGGCAATACGAAGGGTAAAGAATTAATTCATTGCCTGGTTAGTACTATTATAAAGCAAAGAATGATAAAAATAAAGGGTAGTATGGCGCGCAAAAAAGGTCACTGGTGCATGTATCAAAGAACCTTGGCCAAAAAGTTTTTCAGCCTTTCGCTGGCGGGGTTTCCAAACAATTCAGTTGGAGTATTTTCCTCCACGATTTTTCCTTCGTCCATAAAAATTACCCGGGAGCCAACCTCCTTGGCAAAGCCCATCTCATGAGTGACCACCACCATGGTCATTCCACTCTGTGCAAGGTTACGCATAACATCGAGCACCTCACCCACCATTTCGGGATCCAGTGCGCTGGTGGGCTCATCAAACAGCATCACATTTGGCTGCATGCAAAGTGCCCGTACAATAGCGATTCTCTGTTTTTGGCCGCCCGAAAGTTGGGAAGGGTATGCATCCTTTCTATCTGCCAGGCCTACTCGGTTCAGTAGTTCCATAGCAGTTTCCACAGCTTCTTCCCGTCTTTTTTTCAAGAGTCTCACAGGTGCCAGAATCATGTTGTTCAGTACCGTCATATGGGGAAACAGGTTAAATTGCTGGAAAACCATGCCCATCCTCTGCCTGTGCTGGTTGATATCCACCTTAGGATCGGTAATATCGGTGCCTTCAAAAAATATCCTTCCCCCCGTCGGAACCTCCAGTAGATTTAAACAGCGTAAAAACGTGGATTTTCCACTACCCGAGGGGCCAATCACCACCGTCACATCACCGGTTTTGATCTCAGCATCGATTCCATTAAGGGCATGGAGTGTTCCGAAGCTTTTTTGCAGGCCTTTTACTTTGATCAATACTTTAGTGTTCACTGCTACGAAGCCTCCTCTCCATCATTTCCACTCCCTTTGACAACAATACGACTATGACCAGATAGATCAGCGCCACAGCAAGCAAAGGCATCAATGCGTCATAGGTGCGCCCGCGGATGATGTCGCCGCCCTTGGTCAAATCCTGCAGGGCAATAAAGCCCGATACCGAGGTCTCCTTCAATAATACAATGAACTCGTTGGCCAACGCCGGAAGAACATTCTTGAAGGCTTGGGGAAGGATGATGTAATACATGGTTTGCACATAATTAAAGCCAAGACTGCGTCCTGCTTCCATTTGCCCCTGATCGATGGACATGATGCCCGAACGGACAATTTCTGCCACGTAAGCACCCGAATTGATGCCAAAAGCAATTATGGCAACGAGCACCTTGTCGATGTTCACAGAAGCGAAGATGACAAAGTAAATGATTAAAAGCTGCACCACAACCGGTGTACCGCGGATGACGGTCAGGTACACCCTGCAGAAGAAATCCAGAATTTTTAGTTTTCCTGTTTTATCATGGGTGGAACGGATGATAGCGATGGTAAAGCCCAGCAGAATGCCGATCAGAACTGCAAAAAAAGTCACTTTTAAAGTGACACCCAATCCATCCCATAAATACTTCCATCGATTGTCGGTGATAAAATTATTCGTAAACTTAATCTTAAAGGTTTCAATCCATTCGGTCAAAGCCGTACTCCTCTTTCTTATGACGTAAGGGACGGTTATCAGCCGTCCCGTTGGCTATCATAATATTCGTTAATCTGCTGAAATATACTTGTCAATAATTCTTTGAATGGTTCCATCTTCGGTAAGCTCGGCCAGAGCAGTATTGAGTTTATCCAACAAGGCTCCGTTCTTTTTGGAAACTGCAATGGCATATTCTTCTGTGGTGTAGGCTTCGGGCAATATATTCAGGCCCTCGTTCTGATTCACAAATACCTTTGCAGGTTCACTGTCGATAACAACAGCGCTTACCTTCCCTTGAATTAAAGCCTGTACCGCTTCCACACCCTTGCTGTACCGCTGAACATCAGCCTCTGGAAACTCATCGCTGATATATATATCACCGGTGGTGCTTTCCTGTACACCGATTGATTTGTCGGCCAGGTCATCCACACTGGTAATGTCGGAGTCTTCGGTAACAATAATCACTTGGGATGCAGTGGTGTATGGTGTGGAAAAGTTTACGCTGATCAGCCTGTCTTCGGTGATGGTCATGCCAGCCATACCCATGTCCACCTTTCCTGTTTGAACAGCGGTGATAATGGAGCCAAATTCCATGTCTTCTATCTTCAGTTCCATATCCAGCTTCTTTGCAATGGCTTCCGCGATTTCAGCATCGATTCCCACAATCTTTTCATTTTCATAGTATTCATAGGGTGGGAATGCTGCGTTGGTGGCCATGACAAGTTGCTTGTCTCCCCCTCCGGAGCATGCAGTGAATGCCAGCAAAAGAACCCCTGTTAAAAGAATGGGTGCTATTCTCTTCAAAGCTTTCATTATGTAAATCCTCCTTTACTGTGTCCGAACGCATCGAACAATGTTCTCATTATAGTATAAATATGCATCGAATTCAAGAATTATAAGAGATATTGTCAAAAAAGGTTACATAACTAAAACCGGGGGATCGGGGATATGCCTTGATTTTCAAGGCATCTGCGCCAATTATGAATATTTAAACGTCGTAGGGGTGAGAATACCAATTGCAGGCATGAATTGTATAAAAATGCGGAACAAGGGATGAACTCATGTGTCTGACATGCGTCAAAGCTCTGAAGCCCACCAAAACCTGAAACCCGCCAAAAACCCTAAAGCCCACCAAAAGCCATAACCTATCTTGCTTTGCATAATCACGGCTTCGTGCACAATTTCTGCAGGCGCTCACTGAACAATTCCCCGCAGGAACTGGATTTCTTAGTATGTCGGATAATTAATTGCGTTATTCCATTGTTTTTCATTTTACTGCCTGATAGTATAGAATAGTGCAAAAAAAATAAGATACTTCATGGTTCTTTTTATGGCCATATGATACCATTGTGTTAAAAGCATAATGCTGGAATAGTACAAATATTTGCATCCAATGGAGGTTGTTGTAAAAGATGATTAACGTAGCGATTATTGGAACAGGAAATATTTCTCCAAAGCATATTCAGGGGTATCTTGCTTTTCCAGATAGATGTAAAATTGTTGCACTTGTTGACATCTATCCAGAAAAGGCTCATAACAAGAAAAAACAGTTTCATTTGGACGACGCAGAGGTCTATGATTCCCATAAACCCCTTCTTGAAAGAGACGATATTCATCTTGTGAGTATCTGTACACCACCGTATACCCATGCTCAAATAGCTATTGACTTTCTGAATGCACAAAAGGATGTGATTGTTGAAAAACCCATGGCTTCGTCATTGGAAGAGTGTGATCTTATGATTGAGGCTGAAAAGAAGAGCGGCCGTACATTATCCGTTATTGCGCAGAACCGCTTTAGAACACCTGTTATGAAATTAAAGCAAACCTTGGATTCAGGTTTGATTGGAGAACTGGTGCATGCTCAAGTGGATTCATTTTGGTGGAGAGGTCATTGCTACTATGATCTATGGTGGCGTGGAACTTGGGAAAAAGAAGGCGGAGGCTGTACATTGAATCATGCGGTACACCATATTGATATGTTGAGCTGGATGACCGAGCTTCCCAATGAAATAACTGCGGTAATTACCAATGCGGCCCACGATAATGCAGAAGTTGAGGATCTTTCGATCGCTATCATCAAGTATGGTAACGGTGCACTGGGTCAGATCACAAGCTCGGTGGTACACCACGGAGAGGAGCAGCAGTTAATTTTTCAAGGCAGGAAGGCAAGAATTTCGGTTCCCTGGAGCTTGTTTGCTTCAGTATCCAAAAGCAACGGTTTTCCTGAGCGGGATACCGAATATGAGAAGAAAATTCAGCAATATTACGACGATTTGCCTGAATTGAAATTTGAAGGACACACCGGGCAAATTCACGATGTAATTACCGCCATCGAACAGAAGAAAGCGCCCATGATTCAGGGTGAGGATGGAAGAAGAACGCTTGAGGTTATAACTGCTATCTACAAATCAGGTTGTACAAGTCTTCCCGTGAAACTCCCGTTGTCGAAAGGGGATCCATTTTATACTTCAGAGGGAATCAAGAAAAATGCGATATATTTTTATCAGAAAAAGACCAGTACGGAAAATTTTGAAGATGAAGAGATAACGGTAGGAAGCGATTATCAAAAAAAGGAATAGGAGGATGAAATAATGCAGAAATCTGATGGTATGAATTATGCGCCAAAAGGAAAACCTTCACCGGTTTGTAAGGAAGGCGAGTTTGTATTTGCAGCAGCCAGGTTGGATCATGGCCATATTTATGGGATGTGCAATGGATTGGTGGAAGCCGGAGGTACAATAAAATATGTATATGATCCCGATCCGAAGAAGGTGGAGCGATTTGTTAGAGCTTTCCCGGGTGTAAGGGGAGTAAGTGATTTGTCGCAAATTCTTGAAGATGACTCCATTCAATTGGTTGCCGGTGCGGCGATTACATCCGAACGCTGTGCTCTGGGGTTAAAAGTAATGGACGCAGGGAAAGATTACTTTACCGACAAGGCTCCCTTCACTACACTGGAGCAATTGGAGTCGGCCCGGTTGAAGGTCAGGGATACCGGCAAGAAATATGCGGTATATTACAGTGAGAGGATTCACAATGAAAGTGCGGTTTTTGCAGGACAGTTAATTCAGGATGGAGCCATCGGAAAGGTGATTCAGGTTATTGGAATGGGCCCACATCGGTTGAGTGCTCCGCAAAGACCCGAATGGTTTTTTGAGAAAGAAAAGTATGGGGGCATTTTGTGTGATATCGGAAGCCACCAGATTGAGCAATATCTGCACTTTGCTGGAGCGAAGGATGCATCTGTTGTGCGCAGCCAAGTGGCCAATTACAATCACAGCGAATACCCTGAGCTCGAAGATTTTGGGGATGCAATGCTTGTAGGGGACAATGGTTCTACCTGCTATTTCAGAGTGGACTGGTTTACTCCGGATGGGTTGAGCACATGGGGGGATGGCAGAACCTTCATTTTGGGTACCGAGGGCTATATTGAGCTGAGAAAATATGTTGATGTATCCAGAAATGCGGAAGGAAACCATGTTTTCATGGTCAATCAAAAGGGTGAGCATTACTTCCCGGTTGAGGGAAAGGTTGGATATCCATTTTTCGGGCAACTTATACTGGACTGTTTGAACAGGACTGAGAATGCCATGACACAGGATCATGCGTTCAAAGCAGCTGAGTTATGCCTGAAGGCACAAGCACAGGCGGCTGTCTTATACTAAGTGTATGGGGTACTTTCTTGCTTCTTGATGAAGAGAGGGTTATAATGGGTTCATCTGATTATTGTTATGAGGTGTTTTGTCACCATGGAGATGAACCCATTGGACAAATATCAGAATATGATACCTCACTTTACCCATGTGGTGCACCGTGTTTGCTTACCTTCATGGCAGCTTACCAACCCGGCAATGGAAAAATTCAATTTTATGCTCATATATGATGGAGAAGCGAGCCTTGTTTGCAATGGGAAAAAATATGCGGTTTCCAAAGGACAGCTTCTGTTTTTCAAGCCAAGAGATACACGGTTTGCCCGTACATCTTCTACAGATACGATGAAATGTTATGCAGTGGACTTTACCTATACATGCCCATTTTTCGACGGAGAAAAATGGGCATTTGAAATGCCCAAGCTTCCGTTTGATACGGTAGAGTATATACGTGATCCGGTACTGCTTACCCGCCTTATCAATCTGTTTGATGAGCTTACCCGTATTTGGTTGCTGGGGAGTAATAAGAAAGTGATTCGAGCCAGGAGCGTTTTTTCCGAAATCCTTTTTCTTTTGCTCGAATGGAAAAACAGTAGTAAAGAGCTTAACTATGATAAAATCCGAAAAGCGGAGAAAGTACTGCAGTATATGGGAACGCATTACCATGAAAAGCTTACTTTGAAACATTTAGCGGATCAGGTAAGCATAAGCGCCCCCTATTTAAGTTCTATTTTCCGAGAAGTCATCGGAAAGCCCCCGATAGAAAAGCTCATAGAAATTCGAATCAATCGTGCCAAAGAGCTCCTCCTTGACGGGTTTACCCTGTCTGATGTGATTACACAGGTAGGTTATAATGATGTTTTCTATTTCTGTCGTTCCTTTAAAAATGTGGAAGGAATTTCACCAAAGCAATGGTTGAAATCCCAAAAAGAATAGGTTCTCAACACAGCCATTCCATGAGAAAAAAATTGAATACATGACTATTCAAACATGTTACGCGAAACCCGTTGTCACCCGTTACCTGTGTAGATATAATGGGGCTGGGAATGGAGGGATCTTGATGAAAAATGTTTTTTCAAAGCTGAAGGCTTTGAGAGACAAAAGTAACGGTTACTGGGCTGACCGGATTCTCTCTCAGTTGGAGTACGCATTCAAGGTTTCAAAGGTACATAACAACGGGTATGATGAAATTATTCGGGATACGGTTGACCTCTTAGCAAAAAACCATTGTTCAGAAGGCACGATTACCATATCTGCTGCCAGAGAAGCGGAGAAAAAGCTGAGTGTAATGTCAAAAGCGGCAAAAAGCTACAAAATAATCTGTGCCGCACATGCCCATATCGATATGAACTGGATGTGGGGTTATCCTGAAACAGTGGCAATAACCCTGGACACGTTCAGGACGATGCTGAACCTAATGGAGGAGTATTCCAATTTCACATTCTCCCAATCTCAGGCTTCGGTATATCGGATCGTAGAGGAATATGATCCAGCCATGCTAGAGGAAATCAAAAGAAGGATCCGGGAAGGCCGTTGGGAAGTTACAGCGTCTACGTGGGTGGAAACCGATAAGAACATGCCCAACGGAGAAAGCTTGGCAAGGCATATCCTTTATACAAAAAAAGCGCTTGCAGGAATGCTGGATATTCAGCCAGAATCCCTTGAAATCGATTTTGAGCCTGATACATTCGGCCATAACAGGAATGTACCCGAAATCCTATCCAACGGTGGTGTAAAATTTTATTACCATTGCCGGGGATATAAAAAACACAGTATTTTTCAATGGAAGTCACCATCCGGCAATTCCGTTCTGGTATACAGGGAACCCGCATGGTACAATGCGTTTATTCATTCTTCGATGGTGCTTCATGTTCCCGAGTTCTGTTCGCAATATGGCATTAATACGGCACTAAAGGTATATGGTGTTGGCAATCATGGCGGAGGACCAACCCGAAGAGATATCGAGAGGATTCTGGATATGTCATTTTGGCCGGTTTTCCCGGATATTCGGTTCGGAACACTGCGTGAATATTTCGAGATACTGGATCAAAGCAGTGAAAACTTCCCAATTGAGGATAATGAATTAAACTTTACGTTCACAGGGTGTTATACCTCTCAGGCAAGAATAAAAGAAGGAAACCGGGTATGTGAAGCGAAGCTGAACGAAGCAGAAAGCTTATGTACCATATCTGCATTGTTTGCAGATGGCGGTTATCGGGCTGATGTTTTTCAAAATGCATGGGAAAATGTTCTGTTCAATCACTTCCACGATATCCTCCCCGGTTCGGGGACCATCGATACCCGGGAATATGCGATGGGTCTTTACCAAAAAACAATTGCTGCTGCGAATACACAGATGTTCAACGCAATGCGCAATATCACCTCCATGATCGATACTGAAGGATTGATACCGGTTAGCGAAGATATCCGAGAGACCATGTCTGAAGGTGCTGGTGTCGGGTTTGGGATTGCTGAGCACGGCACACCACAAACAGAAAGGGGAAGAGGAAAAAACAGGATCTACCACTTGTTCAATCCTTCACCCCATGTAAGAGAAGAAACAGTAGAACTCACCGTGTGGGACTGGCCCGGAGATCAGGATAGAATTCATTTCAGGAATTGTAATGGCAATACGTTAATGCATCAAGTAATTGAAAAGGAAACCGGAACCCCCAAAAACAGGTACTGGTCTCATGAATATATTAGAGTGCTTGTGAAAGCATATATACCGGCCTACGGCTATACTACCATTCTTCTTTCGGAAAAGGAACCGGAGGATGTTCCTGTAAACCTGTCAAAAGCACCAAGAGTAGAAACCGCCGATTGTTATGTTCTGGAAAATGATTTTGTCCGTGCACAGTTTGACCCAAAGAGCGCAGCGATCCTTTCCTTTTTGGATAAAGAAAGCAATCAGGAAATGCTGGATGCAAACCGCCCTTGCGGAATTTTTAGGATTGTGGAGGAAGATGACGTCAGAGGAATGACTGCATGGATTATTGGAAGGTATATGAATGTCCGCGCCCTTAATATCTGTGAAAATGTAAAAATATCCCGGCTTGTTATTGGGAAGGGTCTGCTCAGGCAATGGTTGGAGTATAGCATCCTGTTTGGGAATTCTACATTGAAGGTTAAGGTGTCCCTCGACCATGGTTCCAAGAAGTTGGATTTTGAGGTTGAATGTGATTGGCAGGAAAGGGCTGTTATAGGGAAATATGTGCCCCAGTTGAATTTTTACCTTCCGCTTGCTTATGCGTGTAACCGATACACATATGACATTCCTTTTGGAACGATAATCAGAGAAGACGCAGATATGGATGTACCGGGCAACAGCTGGATGCGGGGGATTCCCACAGAACCACGGGAGAGCGCAATCATGCTGATGACAAAAACCAAATATGGTTTCCGTGGAACGGATCATTCTCTCGCCGTCACTTTGCTCAGAAGCTCCTATTCTCCGGATCCATACCCTGATGTGGGGAATCATCACATGAAGTTTTCCATATGTATAACAGACAGCTCCCGCAATGATCTGCCAGTTCGAGAAGCCTTCGATTACAACCATCCAATAAAGTTTCTTTCTGGAATGGTACATCAAGGTGATCTGCCGGCCGAAAAAGGCTTTATCATCCTGCAGGAGGGAAGTGTAGTATTATCAGCTGTTAAGGTACCCGAAGACAGCCTGAACAGAAGCGTTCTTATCCGCTTATATGAAACAGAAGGTGAGGACACCACTGTGAAAATTCAGCTTTCTGCGCTTTTGAAGCAAGCATATTTTACAGATATCAATGAAAAGCCGCTAAACAACGGAACCAATATTCACGTTGAGAATAATAGTATGGTCTTTACGATGAAGGCTCACAGTGTTGCGAGTAGTTTTGCAGAACTGGATTGAAGTGAAAAAACGAGGAAAATGGCCTGCAGTCTTAGCCAGTAAGCTGCAGGCCATTTACGTAAGAGGATGGACCCGTTTCAAGGCCTGTTACCCAAAAAAATGTGAGGAAAGAAGGAGTTCCCGATTTAGTGGGGTAAAATCGGAAAAATATATGGTAAATTCCGATGTGCTTTGCGGTTCGCTTCCACGCATCTGGGGGGCATATACATGTTCTGCAAACCCTGGCCCTACGCAGATTTTATCGGTCCCTTTCTTCACAACGGTATATCCTGATTTAACAATTATGCTACCACCTGCAGCACCGTTGATGAAAAAGCTGTCTCCCTCTGCAGTCGAATCTGCAGTAAAGCATACTTCAACCTTCACAGGCACCCGATCACAACCTTCAGAAGTGATATGGACGTGAAGGGTTCCAGCTGTATCGACAACTTCCACAGTCAGCCTGAGCTCCATTATATTTACCTTTTTGCGTGAAGCATGATCCATGTTGGACCAATCCGGTGAAGTCGGAGGCTTATCCAATGGCAGGCGGTAAGAACCCTGTGTACTGAAAGAAAGCTTGTAACCTGTTTCTGTTTTGATGATATCTTCCGCCTTGAACTGGGCGGATGCAAAAAACGAAGCACAAAGCTTCATATAGCATCGGAGACTGCCGTTTTGATAGAAAAGGAACCTGCTGTTGTTTTTTAGCAGCGTATAACTTGTTTTTCCGTTCCTGACCCGGACGATACCCGATTGTTTGAAGAATTTATTGTATACATCCGGAATCGGAGCGGACGCTAAATGGAAATCCTTTAGTTCGGGATGAAGCATAAAAAAGTAAACAAGGCTGGGGATTTGTCCGTTGGAACATGCTTGGTTGAATATGGAGTTTGCCATACCGGCATATCTGCAGTCGCTCTTTTTCCAAGCCATATACAAATAAAGTGGATAATAGGGGTATGGATAGAACACATCATTGCCTGTTGCTCCTGCCTTGTCCTGCCGGGTGGAGTTTGCTGTAAAAACGGTTCCATCGGGTTCGATATAGGTAAACATCATATCCAGGTTTCGTTTCACATATTCCAGAAAATCAACCCTGCCAGTTTCCTGGGACAGGATGATCAATGCATGATCATTCGTGGCATTGTATATCCCGGAAGAACGTTCTGTAAATTCACCGTTTTCGTCGCAGTCAATTCCTTCTCTGAGATAGGTGTTTGCAGCATCACGAAAAAAACCTTCACCGGTGATGTTAAAGGCCATCATCAGAGCAGACGCAATCACCCATCTGTGGTTTGGTGTATGAAAACCACCCCGGGTCATTCCATGTGCTCCTCTATAAATGATATCGAATAATCGTTGTTTTATGATATCTGTTTCGTCACCTACAGAATATTTTTTTGCCAATTGATAGACATACGCAAGGTTTTGGATGATGAAACCAGTATCAGGAGACGAATTGAAGTTTGTAACGATCAGATCATATGTCCCATCCGCCCTCTGGATTCTTTCCAGATAGGCCAGAGCGCGGAGGATATTTGTGAATATTGTATTGTCCCTGTACAAGCTGCTATCCGCATTACAATACAGTGCGGTTAAGTAAAGAAGGTTCTCGGCAGATCTTCCGGGATGAACCAGCTTATCATGGTCGGCAAAACCGCCGCAGTCGATAGAATCCAAATCCTTTATTTGATTTGCAAGAATTGCGTCTACACCGGTTTGCTGGCTTAGTAATACCATATCATAATGCCTTTTCATGAAAAGAACACCGCCCTTTTGCTATTCAATGAGCGCTTGTTAAATTGTTTGACAAAAACCGGGCGCTGAAGCGCCTTGTTTTACAGGTCGAGCCTGTGATGCGTTCCAGTCCTCTATTCGTGGCCTTTAGGCCACATGAGGGAGAGATCTTGGGAGCCTTTGATAAAATTATACTGCGTACACCATGCCATGACAATACATGTGACGGCCTTGCAGACATGTTGATAAAATACTCATGGGAAAAGATGAAATCATCCTATACGATGAGAAATCCCAGCGGTATACAATGAGTTTATCAAATACCCAAAGGGGGAGCAGCTGTGGAAAACTATTCGATTCAGAAACAAACCGAAAGACGGAATCAACTCTTTAGCCTGTACAGAGATTTCATGGGAGAGTGTATCGGAGACAATGGAAAGTGGTACGGCAAGGAAGAAGAGATGGGAACCCGGGAGAAAATATGGCACTGCCTCGCCTTGCTGGAAGGAGATGACCGATATATCCAGCGAGCCAACAAAATACTTGGAGATATCATTCTTGAAAAATGCCAGTTTGCTCCGATGAACTGCATGCAGATTTTACTCAAGCATGAGAAAAAACTGAGCAGTGGAATCATTAACAAGCTGGAAAACTACATACGAATAAGCTTGAAACACCTTACGGGACCGAACATACACTTTACGATGTTCAATGATAACTTTGCTTCGATGGCAACGTTCACTCTTCTGGCTGCAGGTGAGCGCTTTGATGACCGAATGGCTTTTGATGCCGGTATGGAGAAGTTGAATCAGCTTAAAGAACGGTATATGCGATGTGGAGTTCTGATGGAATACTGCAGTTCCACCTATCTGCCGATTACAATTACAGCAATGGCTGAAATCGCTAATTATGTGAAGGATGAAGAAGCCCGGAACACAGCCCTAAAGTGCGAGGAAAGGGCTTGGGCTGAAGCAGCCTGCTATTACCATGCACCTTCTGGGCATCTGGCCGGGCCTTACTCAAGGGCGTATACTGTTGATACACTTGGCCATCCTGGAGTGATCCAATGCCTCTTATATATGATGTTCGGGGATGAGATCATCATAAATCCCATAAAAGACATGTTTCCCCATCGCCCCGGGCTGGTGGTGCACCATGGACTGGAAAGACTGATGTGGCCTTCAGTGATATGGACATGCAGTGGCTTTTGCCATTGTCCCGCATATCTGCGTGAAATCCTGCTGCATAAACCCTTTCCCTACACTATATTGGCCAGGGCTGAAGGGCTTCCGTGCCTAACCGAAGGATACCGATCGGAGATTGGTTCCAACAAGAAGATACGTGTAAATAATCAACTGGAATACCAGGCCTACTCAGGCCCATTGTCCACATATATGACAGAGAACTACGCGATGGGTACCGCATTTTCCCAATATCATGATGGAGGGTTGTCAGACTCCTTCCATATTGTGTACAGAAAGAATAATCCTGCCCTTGACATTACACAGACAAGTGCTGTTTTTTGCAGATACATCATCAATGACAAGAAACCTGAAACCATCAATCATTATTCGGTATACGGTGATTCCGATGGGTTTATCGGGTTCCGGGATGAGGCAAGGAAATTCGGTATACAGCATAAAAACTGTTCAATGATGGTATACAAGCCAAAACAGTATGAGGCGCATCATATTTTCAGTATGAAGCTGTCCATCCTGTTTCCATGCCATTTCCGCGGAGTAGACGAAATATGGCTGGGAGATCGAAGACTGGATAACTTCACGGGGGAGAGCCAAAAGCCAGAGACCGTTTATGTGAAAGACGGTCCTGTATACATGGCTTTTACACCGCTCGAACTGTTTGACCATGGCAGAAAAGCTGCAGTAAAGGTGGAAAAGGACGGGAACTACATTCTTTTGTCTTTCTATAATTATGAAGGGGAGCCCCGGGCCTTTAGTGCGAAGAAGCTCTTCCTAACGTCCAGCGGCTTCATCGCCCATGTTTATGATGCCTGTGAAATAGAAAGCTTTCAAGCTTTCAGGCAGGTTGTCGGTGAATACAGCCTGACCGACGTAACGACCAGCCAGCAGGGAGGTTATACACGATGGATTCGGTATAAACATAGAGATACAGATCTTCATTTTGCATACAGCCCGGTTGGTGAAGGTATTATGATTGCGTCGATCAATGGCAGGCCGCGACCAGAGCCGGTTTTCTCTGCAACAGGGATAGAACCCGATCAATTACCCTATCTTTAGTAAATAATTGCCAGTAGTGTTTTTATATAAGCGAACTGGTTTAGGAATGAACATTAACAAAAAATTCATGGTAAATAACAAATTTGACATGTTAAAAAGGTTGTAAAAGAATGGTACCATGTTTTTAAGGGATTTACGGTTTAATGAAGCATGATTAGACCGCCTCTGTGTTTTTTCAGACCTACATCAAAATTAATCAGGAGT
Organism: Clostridiaceae bacterium; assembly: GCA_012522505.1. Classification (GTDB taxonomy): domain Bacteria; phylum Bacillota; class Clostridia; order DSM-8532; family DSM-8532; genus JAAYJG01. The sequence continues at coordinate 6,423 of JAAYKJ010000139.1, read as the reverse complement.
AAAAAATATGGATGCAAATAGCAATAGACCAATTCCCGGTGGAGAAGCAATACCTTCCACACCTTCAGAGCCTCCAAAGCTTCCCACTCCTTCTACAGCTCCCATACAAAGGTCGATAAAGCGTGGCAGCAATAATTTTCTGAGCGGTTTTATCGGATATAAAAAGCATCTGGGACTAACCCTCATGTTCATTCCTGTTATCATCTATTTCATCGTTTTTCGATATGTACCCATGTATGGTATAACACTGGCTTTCAAAAATTATCGGTTTAATCTGGGCATAATGGGAAGCCCATGGGTTGGCCTGGAACATTTTCGGGATCTGTTTCAGTTCAGAACTTTCACCCGGGCATTCAGAAATACAATTATTATCAGCATGCTGAAGCTTGTTATTGGTTTCCCGATGCCAGTTATACTGGCTTTGATCCTCAATGAGGTTCGACATGTCCGGTTTAAAAAAATCGTACAGACGATCAGCTATCTTCCTCACTTTCTGTCCTGGGTTGTTCTGGCAGGTGTTTTCATTCAACTTTTTTCCCCTTACAGCGGAGCAGTCAATTATGTTCTTGGGCTTTTCGGTATCGAACCCATCTACTTTTTAGGGGAGAATAAATGGTTTAGAACGATATTGGTTGCAACGAGCATATGGAAGGATGTTGGCTGGGGCTCTATTGTATATCTGGCTGCAATAACGGGAATTGACTTAAGCATGTATGAAGCAGCCATATGTGATGGTGCGACACGATTCCAGAGGATGTGGAATATTACGCTGCCCTGTATCATGCCAACAATCACCATATTCTTAATCATGAATATCGGGCATCTGCTGGATGCTGGTTTTGATCAGATTTTCAACCTGTATAACGGCGCAGTGTATGAAACTGCAGACATTATTGATACTTATGTATACCGAATGGGCTTGGGGGACATGAAATACAGTCTGGCGACAGCGGTGGGTCTGTTCAAAAACGGAATCGGTTTTATTCTCGTGGTCTCAGCGAATTTTGTTACCAAGAAAATCGGAGATACAGGCATTTGGTAGGAAGGAGAGAAAAATGCTACATCAGAAATTTACTGTCTTTGATTTCATATTTTACCTTATATTGATACTCTTATCCGTTACCATTTTGCTGCCCTTTATTCATTTGCTCTCTATCTCTTTAAGCCCTTCATATGTTGCTACAACACCTGGATTACATCTAATTCCAAAAGATATTACACTGGATAATTACGTGAAGGTGTTTACTAGCAGGTTTATTTGGGTGGGTTATAAAAATACCATAATACGAACGGTTGTTGGTACAATTGTACAACTTTTCGTTACATCGATAGGGGCTTATGCATTGTCGAAGAAATACTTCCCTCACCGAACTTTTTGGACTTTTATCATCGTATTTACAATGTTTTTCAGCGGAGGATTGATTCCGACGTACCTATTGATAAAAGAGCTTGGTTTGATCAACCGATATGCGGCGATGATCCTGCCGTCACTGGTAAGCGCCTTTAATCTTGTTATCATGCGTAATTTTTTCAGTTCGATTCCCGATGACTACGAAGAATCCTGCATGATTGATGGGGCAAACCGGTTTGTCATCTTCTTCACGATTATCGTCCCTCTATCAATGCCAATCCTTGCAACGGTTGGTTTGTGGCTTGTGGTAGGGCATTGGAACTCCTGGTTTGATGTTCTTCTTTACATACAGGATGATACAAAATTTACACTTCAGATAATATTGCGAAGGATAATATTAAGTGGCACACAGCAGTTAGTTGATATGACCACCGGCGGTGTGTTCTTCGAAGAAACCAATTCCAGCCCGGAAGGCCTGAAGGCTGCCAGTATCTATATCGCAACCATTCCAATACTTTGTACTTATCCTTATATCCAGAAATATTTTGTTAAAGGTATTATGATCGGTTCTTTGAAAGGGTGAAATAATGCGGAAGCATTATGTAATATAAACCCATTGTGGCGGGTTAAAAACTATGGCAGGTCTTTTCCAGCCATAGCTTTAAAGCCGACGCAATCCATAAAAGATAAGGAGGTATAGTATGATGAAAAGAATCAGACTGATTCGACTAATTTTGGTCACAACTGTTTTGCTGGCATTGGTTTCCGGTTGTGTGCTACCCACTGAAGCTCCACCCAGCGGGACAACGCCTGAACCAACGCAATCAGCAGGAACAACGGGAACACAAAAGGATAACATTATTTGGAGAGGCAAAATAAGCGTAGCGCCATATTTGTTTGCTCCTGTGGATGAGAGCAAAAATGCGGTTAAGCCTCTGCTTGAGGAAGCACTTCTGAAATATGGCTATGATGTTGATCTTGAATGCGTGTTTATTGAAAACAGCCAGTACTCTGAACTGTTGAATGTGCGTATTGTTGCGAATGATGCTCCGGATATATTCGAAGCGAAATCCCAAACTTATATGAAGGAGTATTATGAGCAGGGGTCGATTAAATCCTGGACCAAGGAATTCTTCATCGAGAAATGTCCTTCAATCCATCAGTTCATCAATAACGGATGCGTCGATGGCAGACTGAAGGATTATGTTGATATGTTCTGGGATTTTGCCATGATTGATGGCAACATGGTAACAGTACCGCCTGTCGCCGAAGCTGGAACAATGCTGCCGAAAGTTATGCTTCTGCGTGGTGACTGGCTTGAGAAACTTGGTGTTACAGAATTGCCTTATTCCTTAGACGATTTTATCGATCTGATGTACCGCTTTGCAAAGGAAGATCCGGACAACAATGGAGAGGATGATACATATGGGTTCTCTACATCTGTTATTCGGGCCATATTCGGAGCTTTTTATGGATATACCAGTTTCCCCGATCCTTCATATTCCAGCAGAATTGAGTTCTATCACCTTGATGGAAAAATTCAATGTGGGGATATCCTTCCAACCAATAAAGAGGCCTTAAGAATATTGGCAAAGTGCTATGCCGACGGTGTCATTGATCCTGAATTCGTTGCACAGAATGGGGAGAACACCGGTGGGTATTGGGCATTGTCCCAGCCGTTTATAAACGGACGGATAGGTGCCTCGTGCCATGCAAGCATCGATCACTATCGCCTTCCCGAAGTGACAGGACAGGAAGGACCGTGTGCTAAAGAATATTATGCAGTTAACGGCGACTACAACTTTGTATATGCTCCTTGGCCCGCTGGACCTGAAGGCAATTATGGTGGTTGGAGCCTGGGACCGGCGGTTAATATTGGTGAAAATGCTGTTTACAACTCCAATATGGATGATGAAAAATTGGCAGCGATCCTTTCAATGCTTGACATCTTCTCGAAAGATGATGACCTGGCTAAGTTAGGTTTGTTCGGAATTGAAGGCCAGCATTATGAGGTTACAGGTTCCAGTGACAAACCAGGAGTTATGTCATTGCTGACAAACGAAGAAATGAATGCTGTAGGTGTAGCGGCGTATAGAGGGTTTTATGGCGGTCCCGTTCCTTTTAATGACACCACATACCGCATGAACTACTATAATTCTCCAAGCATTTCCAATATTTTCACCATTCAGGCCCAACCCGGATATAAGGGAGGCTATAACCGTGATGTTTATGAGACAACTGAATCGGTCAGCAAATACAAGGAAGAGCTTTCTTCCTTAAGGGATGAAACATTCATAAAGATCATCCGTGGTGATTTGGGAATAGACGCTTACGACGCATATGTGGAGGAGTATCTGCAGCGCGGCGGACAGATTCTAATCGATGAAGCACAAGCATGGTGGGATTCAAAGCATTGATGCCCATCAGCATATAAAGAAGTAACAGTTCTGGGCTGCCGAATAAGGCAGCCCAGAAAAAAATGTATACAGCGTAATAAGTTCTCTATTTCGACGAATTATGCTATAATACATCATGTATTAATTTAGTAAAGGCTCCATAAATATCGTTGGAGGATATATGTTGATCAAGGTAATCATTGTGGATGATGAACCCGCCATCCGTGAAGGCATTAAGAATGCGGTTAACTGGGAAAAATATGACATGGAAATCAGTGCTGTCGTTGGTAGCAGTGCTGAGGCGCTGGATCAGATTGAAAAATCACCACCTGATGTTATCATACTTGATATTTGTCTGGACGGTATGGATGGGCTGGAAATACTGGAAATCGTCAGACATAAATACCCGAATATATTTGTCATCCTGATCAGCGGTCATGATGAATTTGAATATGCCAGGCGTGCTGTAGAACTGAACGCCTTCTGTTACCTGCTCAAACCGATTGATATTGATCAGCTCTGTACAAAATTGATGCAGATAGTACAACATGTTCAGAAAAAACTGGAACAGCTGAAAAAGGACAAGGAACTTAATGAAAGGCTGAAAGAAAGTATCCCAGTCATCAGAGAGCATCTGTTTTACGAAATTATTCGAGGCAGGAATTTAATCCCGGATAAAATCAACAAAAAAGCAAATTTTCTCGGTATAGACCTGGATGCAAAAGAGTATGTTGTTATCGTACTGGAACTTAATTTATCCGACAGTAAAAGCGAATACGACAAAAATCTGTTGAAGTATGCGGTGATGGAGCTTTGCGAGGAAGCCTTCACCCCTTTCTATAAATGCTATTCGTTCAATCTTCGTGAAAATATAGGTTTGCTAATTTGTGGTGAAGAGCTTCAGAACGTATTAATTAATGATATCAGCCTGGCACTGTTGGAGAAAATAAATAACAGTTTGGGAACATCCATAACAATCGGCATAGGAAGCATCTCCCACGAGATCACCTCTGTTACGCATTCTTACAAGGAAGCTGTCAATGTGCTGGAATATAAGATCCTTATAGGGTTGAACCGCGTGATCGATTCTGAATCCATTTTATTCAATACAAACATGAAATTTGAAAGGAATCTGGTAAAGGGGCTTTTTGATAAACGGAAGGATGAGTTGAAATATGCTCTGAAAACGGTGAATGATGAAACGGTTAATTCAATTGCTAATGATATTACTGAAACCCTCAGAAGCAGCCTTAAAAACAATATAAAGAATTTCAGCAGGGATCTGCTGCAGCTATCCAACTCATTGAGTGATATTTTAATCGGACTGGATATTAATGTTGATAGCATTTTTAGTGACGGAAACGAATTATATACAACATTTAAGAAGCAGAAGACGATAGAGGGAATTGCTGTATGTCTGAAGGATTTTTTTCAAAGAATTATGGAAGAGATCAAGAACAGGCAGAACATTAACAATAGCTTTTATGTAAATAAAGCGCGGGACTATATCGAAAAAAATCTTTACGGTGAGCTGTCACTAAGTAGTGTTGCCGATTATCTGTATGTCAGTTCAAACTATCTGAGCCGCATTTTTAAGCAGGAGGTTGGAGAATCCTTCATCGAGTATGTTATCCGGGGCAAAATGTTTGAAGCCAAGAGGCTTTTGGAAACCAGTACATATAAGGTATATGAGATCGCTAATGAATTGAATTATAAAGATGTAAATTATTTTACCAAAACCTTCAAGAAAACTTTTGGTGTAACACCCAGCGAATATCGGGAGCTGATTTAAGGAGAGTATTCTTAAAGGAGGGCATATGATGTTAAGAAAGAAAACCATAACCCTCACCGTATTGGTTTTGCTGATTGTAAGTTTGCCAGCAGCATGCCAAACTTATGGCGACCCACGAAGAAAAATCAGAGCCAGGGACGCCACAGTCATACAGGGGTTAACTGATGTGCCAACAGAATTTCCTGATGTTCTGAAAATCACCAGATGCTTGTATTTTGGAGATACAAATGAGAATTCCGAGTTGAAAAAGGAATTCATGCAAGAGTTTCGTGAGAAAACTGGAATTAATCTGGAAGTGATTTATCCTCCCAGAACAAATTACATGCAAAAGGTAAACTTAATGATTTCCTCAGGGGAACTGGACGGAATCGTGAATTTTTTCAGCACCTATAATATTATGGAAGCGGCAGAAAATGGAACAATTGAACCTCTGAACGAATACCTGAAAGATAATGCAAACTGGAACGGAATGCCCGAGCAGCAACGAAACTTATATGCAATCGATGGAAAGATTTATGGCATATCTGCAGGGTTTGAATGGAATTCCTTCACCAGAAGCTTTCGTAAGGATTGGCTGGATCGTCTTGGACTCGCGGTTCCGGAAACTGTGGAGGAACTGTTTGAAGTGGCCAGGGCATTTACAGAAGATGATCCTGACGGAAACAACATCGATGATACAATAGGTCTTACGTCATCCCGTTACTGGAATCTGCAGGACATCTTTCAGGCATTTGGTGCTCGGTTGAACAATACCGGTGATATGTCCATTGCCTGGGATCCTGATTCAGGGGTCTGGCAGGACAGCATGCTCAAACCTGAAATGGCAGCGGCTTTGCAGTACATCAAAGAGCTGTATGAATCCGGTTACCTGGATCCCGGATTTT
>JAAYKJ010000138.1 GCA_012522505.1 Clostridiaceae bacterium | reverse complement strand
TCCTTGCCGTATTACGTTATGCATAAACTTAATCTTCTTATCACTTCAAAAGCTAATTCGCTCGAACTTTGCGGTATGTTACAATAATTTGAAAATCCCTTGACTACACGAACCAATTACCTGATAATAGAGATAGTGGAAAGTATTTTTTGTCTTATTTTAGCTTTTTAAGCATTTAGAATACAACTAAGTATTAAAAGATTCTAATTTTGTCAAATCGCATTAAGAGTATTACTTTGTTTTATTACTAGATGATTATGGGTGATCTATGTGTACATATCAAGAATTGCACTTGACAAAAGAGAGCAATTAACAGCTCAACACTTGTTGGGTACGGCAAGTTGTGCAAGTTATTTTGCCCAAAAAATAAATACCCCAGAAATGGCTAGTGTTGCAGCCCTTTTCCACGATATGGGCAAATTCTCAACTGCTTTTGTTCAATATTTACGACAGAACGATATAAGTAAACGCGGTTCGGTTATTCATTCAACACAGGGCGCTAAGCGGATTTTTGAATTGTGGCATAGTTCCGATGCCTTAATTTCTGAAATGATCGGTAATGTGATTTCTGGGCATCATGGAGTGTTAATGGATGGTATTTCATCATCAGGTGAAACATCTCTCACAAATAGAATTCTCAACACAAATCGGGAATTATACTATGAGGAAGTAAAAAAAGCATTTTACGATGCTGATGTACTGCCATATAGCTTGGAACAGAAGCTGATGACTTGCAGACAGGAACTATTATCGTTTATTCAGATTTGCAAAAGGGAAAAGCTTAATTGTTCATTTATGGTACATTTGCTTACGAAATTTCTTTTTTCTTGTCTTGTCGATGCAGATAGATACAATGCATATTGTTTTGAGATAAATAAGGCGTTTGAGAGGACCATCTATATCCCGGATTGGGGGATTCTTGCAAAGAAATTGGAATCATATCTTAATAAATTTGAAATAAAAAAAGACATTGACCATATACGAAAAAATATTTCAGAAAAATGCCTGAAGGCTGCCCGACGTCCTTGTGGTGTTTATAAGCTGGAAGTGCCGACTGGCGGTGGCAAAACATTCTCCAGCCTGCGATTTGCGCTAAACCATGCGCATAAACATGGGATGGAACGTATTATTTATGTTATCCCATATCTTTCGGTACTTGAGCAAACCGCCAAAAACATTCGGGAAGCACTAGGAATCGAATCTGATGATGAGATAGTTTTAGAGCATCATTCCAACTTGATTCCGGAAGAGGATGAGAAAAAAGCTAAAGAAACCCAACTGTTGACGAACCGTTGGAGTGCTCCGATCATCATCACCACTCTGGTTCAGTTCCTGGAAAGCTTATACTCTGAAAAAGCTGGAAAACTACGTAAAATGCACAATATGGCCAAGGCGGTATTGATTTTTGACGAAGTTCAGTCGCTGCCGGTAAAGTGTGTCCACCTGTTCAATGAAGCAATAAATTTTCTGTCTGTTTTTGGCGGTTCGACAGTACTCCTTTGCACCGCTACACAGCCTTTGCTGGATAAAGTCGTGCATCCTGTGAAATTGTCGGATGTTCCCGAACTTATACAAAACTGCAATGATGAATTCGAAAAATTAAAGAGAACGCGTATTGTGCCGAGTATAATTTCGGGTGGTTATTCTCAATCAATGCTATGTGAGTTTATACTGAAGAAAGTAGAAACATCGGGCAATTGTCTTGTCATCCTAAACACGAAATCTGATGCGGCGAAAACATTCACTTCCCTGAAAGAATATATTAATCAAAACAGTCTGTCCATAGAGCTTGTGCACTTAAGCACCAGGATGTGCCCTGCACACCGTCTTGAAGTGATTAACAATATGAAAAAAGAGCTTGGGAGCAAGCATATTATATGTGTAAGTACTCAGTTGATTGAGGCTGGTGTTGATATCTCGTTCGGTTGTGTGATACGTGCCCTTGCTGGGCTTGATAGTATTGCACAGGCTGCGGGAAGATGCAACCGAAACGGAGAAAACCCGGATGGAAGTGATGTCTATATTGTAAACCTGGCAGAAGAAAATCTGTCTAAATTGCCTGACATTAAGCAAGGAAGCGAGGTGACTCGAAATATATTAAATGAATCCTTTGTTAATTTACTGTCCTCAAAGGCTATGGAACGGTACTATGAAGAGTACTTCTACAGGCGAAAAACAGAAATGGACTATTTCGTAGAAGAGAGTGCAAGTCTTTATGATTTATTAGCATCCAATAAAAAAGGATTAGGTGCATATTTAAGCTCCGGTGGTGAAACTCGACCTGCACTTGTACAGGCATTTCAAACAGCAGGTGAGCATTTTTGTGTAATTCAAAAAAACACCACCGATGTTCTTGTTCCGTATAAATATGGAGCAGAATTAATTGATAAATATCACAGAGCATCTCTAAAGGACAAGTCTCGGCTGCTGCGAGAAATGAGCCGATATTCTGTTGCTTTATACTCTAACGAGAAGAAGCAACTGGAATACGAGAACGCATTGTACTCAATTGATGATGTTTTGGTTTTGGACAAAAAATATTATGATGACAAGGAAATGGGGGTAGTTTTTTCTGCGGAGTTAGAGTTTTTAAATCTATAGGGAGGTGAACAAATGCAAAAGCGTAACACAGTAGAATTTTCGGTATATGGCAGGAATGCGTTGTTTTCAGATCCGATAACCCGTGTCGGAGGAGAAAAATTCTCATATCAAATTCCTACATATCAGGCACTAAAAGGAATTCTGGAGAGCATATACTGGAAACCGACAATAATATGGTATATCGATGAAATGAGGGTAATGAAAAAAATACAAACTCAAGCTAAAGGTATGCGCCCCATTAAGTATGCATCCAATGGAAATGATCTCGCCTACTATACCTATCTAAAGGATGTATGCTATCAGGTTCGGGCGCATTTTGAGTTTAATCCATTCCGTCCTGAACTGAAGCATGATTGGAATGAACACAAACATCATAATATTGCTCGGCGAATGATAGAGCGGGGTGGTAGAAGGGATATATTCCTTGGAACACGCGAATGCCAGGGATATGTTGAACCATGTGTTTTTGGAGAGGGGAAAGGTGATTACGATGATTATGGAGATATAGCCTTTGGGGTTATGTTCCATGGTTTTGATTATCCTGATGAAACAGGAGTTGATGAATTATGGATAAGATTGTGGCGACCAGTAATGCGAAATGGTGTGGTACGGTTTCCTGCTCCTAATGAATGTCCAGCAGAATTAAGACGGTTTATTAAGTCTATGAAAGCAAAGCATTTTGAAGATAAACATAATTTTTCCGGAATTAATGAGGAAGAACTTGTAAGGATTTTGTCTGTGGGAGGTGATGAAGGGTGAGCTGGATACAGAATTTATATGAAACATATGAGATGTGTCAAAATGCTGTTGGTATCGCCTCAGTGGAACAAGAAAAAATGCTCTTGCCAATTGGTCATATTTTATTTAGAGCCGCAATCGAAATACACCTTAATGAAGAAGGTTCTATTATAGATGCTAGTAAAGACATAAAGAAGAAAAATGAGAGTCAGGAAGGTATACTGATTTGTTCACCGTGCACAGATGAATCTGAGGGAAGAGCGGGCAAGAGCGCAAAGGATTTCCCCCATCCGCTCTTTGATCAGATAAAATATTTATTACGTGATGCTTATATGGAAAATCTATACGAATGGCTGAAGTTTACAAAGAAAAACCCTATATATCAAACTTCATATACTTCTTTAAATGCTGTATACCAGTACGTCCGTCAAAGAACTCTATTTGATGACTTAAAGCAGCGTGGTATTCATGCTAAAGATACTCTTGGCGTCCGTTTTTGTGTGAAACAAAGGGGAACTATTGAAAACAGACTTTGGATGATACCAGAAATGTGGGATGCATGGATCAACTTTTATCTACAGCAAAACAATGAAAGAGGAAAGAGCGGTATATGTTACGCATCAGGAAAGTTGTTACCGATAACAGAAAAACACCCTAAAAGCATTAACCGTGCTTCCGGAAATGCTAAATTGATTACAGGAAACGACAGCTCTAACTTCACTTATCGCGGTCGATTTGATGAATCAACGCAGGCGGTTATCGTAAGCTATGAAGCGTCACAAAAAGCACATCAGGCACTCAGGTGGTTGATCTCAACGCGAGCATACCGATGCAATACACAAGCCATTCTAACTTGGGCAGTAGATCAAACCCCAGATGTCACCCCCTTTTATGATGATAGTTATGGAATTTATGAGATTGAAGAAAAAACTGATGCGGATAAACTGATAGAAGTTGGGAACAAAACATTTATTGATTATGCGAAATGGTTAAAAACTGCATTGCTTAGTTCAGGTAATTCAGCCAGACTTAGATCACATATACGACGCATTGCAGTAATGATAACAGATGCTGCAACTACCGGACGAATGTCTGTCACATATTACCGGGAACTTTACGAAAACGAATATCTGGAGCGTATAACCAATTGGCATGATACCTGTAAATGGTATCAAATTTTAAAAAGAGATAATGATGGAAAACGTCAAACTGGTTACTTTATTGGTGCACCGTCCGTTGACCGAATTACCGAAGCAGTTCTGGGGAAAAGAAGAAAACGTCAAGATGATACTTATGACAAAATGAAAAAGGCAGTACGAGAACGGCTACTACACTGTATTCTTGATGGAGAGAAAATCCCACTGGATATGGTCAACACTGCTTTACATAGAGCATCCAACCCAATTGCGCTTGAAAAAGGAGAATCAAAAAATGCTATCGATCGTTGGTACGATTGGGAACAGATCCTGTGTGCCGCCTGTGCATTAATGAAACGCTATTATCATGATTATGAAAAGGAGGAGTATGATTTGGAACTGGAGGAAAGCAGAACAAACCGAGACTACCTATATGGAAGATTGCTAGCAATTGCCGATGCTATAGAATCTCATGCTAGGCATAAGCAAGGCAACGCAAAAGATGACGTCAGGGCGACTAACGCAATACGTTACATGACTGCGTTTTCACAGCATCCTTTCCGAACCTGGAACATTTTGTGGAATCAGTTGAACCCATACATACAACAGTTAAACGGTGCAGATTGGTACTTAACGCAGATAGGGAATATCAAGGTGTTGTTCGATAAAGGAGACTTTGAGTCAGATTCTTCACTGGACGGAAAGTATTTGCTTGGTTTTTTTGCGCAAAGGCAAAAACTGCGCACTAAATCACAAAAATCTAATATAAATGGAGGAGAAAAAAATGAGCTTAAAGAACAAAATTGACTTTGCAGTAGTGTTTTCTGTAAAAAAAGCAAACCCAAACGGAGATCCCCTTAATGGAAACCGACCTAGGGTTGACTATGACGGTTATGGTGAAGTGTCTGATGTTTGTCTTAAGCGTAAACTGCGTAACCGCTTACAGAGCTTAGGACAAGAGATTTTTGTGCAATCGGATGAAAACAGAAAAGATGAGTATCGCAGTCTTAAGGATCGTTTTGATAAAAACGATGAAATAAAAGCTGCGAAAGGAGATCGCCAAAAGCAGGCAAAAATTGCGTGTAAAACCTGGTACGATGTCCGTGCTTTTGGGCAGGTGTTTGCATTTGGTAAATCAGATGACGAAAATTCTGTGTCTATTGGTATTCGTGGTCCAGTTACAATTCAAAGTGCGGTTAGTGTTGAACCGGTTGATATAAGCAGCATGCAAATAACAAAAAGTGTTAACTTAGAGACTGGTAAAGATCCCGATAAAAAGGGGTCAGACACTATGGGGATGAAGCATCGGGTTGATTTTGGCGTATACGTTACATATGGTAGCATAAACTGCCAATTAGCCGAGATAACGGGATTCAGTGAATCTGATGCAGAAATATTGCTTGAAGCACTAAAAACTATGTTTATGGACGATGTTTCTTCCGCTCGTCCTGACGGCAGTATGGAAATTTTGAAAGTGGTCTGGTGGAAGCATAATAGTAAGAGTGGGCAATATTCATCGGCTAAGGTTCATCGATCACTTGTTGTCCAGAAAAAACCATCGTCTAAAGATTATGAAATAAAAATAACTAAGCTTGAGGGGTTGCATTTGGAAGAATATGAAGATCTATAATGAAGAGGATTACCTTAATCTTGCAGGAATACAGCACTTTGCCTTTTGTCAAAGACAATGGGCATTAATACATATTGAAAAACTATGGAAGGATAACTTAAGAACGGTTGAGGGAGAGCTCCTTCACAAAAAGACGCATGATGGATACTACTTTGAAAAAAGAGGGGATCTCCTTATTTCCAGGGGTATGCCTGTATTTTCTAAGTCCTTGGGTATAAACGGAATTTGCGATGTTGTTGAATTTCATCTAAGCAAAACCGGTATCCAATTGTTTGGGCGAGATGGTAAGTACAAGGTATACCCTGTGGAATACAAAAGAGGTAAACCTAAAGATTCAATCATAGATATCCTTCAACTAACCGCTCAAGCAATGTGTCTGGAAGAAATGCTGTGCTGCGATATAGCGGAAGGCTATCTCTATTACGGTGAAACAAGACATAGAGTAAAGGTTTGCCTCGATGAGTCTTATAGGTCTGAAGTAAGAGATGCTTTGGATCTGATGCACCAGTATTACAATCGTGATTATACTCCTAAGGTAAAACCTTCAAAAAGTTGCAAAGCATGCTCCCTGAAAGACTTATGCATCCCAAACCTTAGCCGCTGTAGATCTGTAAGCGGCTATATACAGGACATGATAGAGGAGGATTAATATGAAGAAGCTTTTGAATACGCTCTATGTTACCTCCTCAAACCGTTATCTTTCGTTGGATGGAGAAAACATTGTGGTTTTGGATGGTGATAATGAGATAGGAAGGATACCGTTACATAACCTTCAGGGGGTTGTTACATTAGGATATATGGGAGCTAGCCCAGCATTGATGGGTACTTGTGCAAAAAAAGATATTTCCATTTGTTTTTTGACACCAAGTGGGCGTTTCCTTGCTCGGGTTGTAGGGCCGGAAACAGGCAACGTTAAATTGCGAAAAAAACAATATTATTTTTCGGAAGATAATAGTAAATGCATTGAAATCTCTAGAAACTTTTTAATCGGTAAAATATATAATGCTCGCTGGGTTATTGAAAGAGCAACTCGAGATTACGCCTTACGTTTGGATACTGAGAAACTAAAGCAAAAATCTTGCTTTCTGCAAAATTCTCTTAAGCAGCTCAAACAATGTTCTGATATGCAACAGCTAAGAGGTATAGAGGGAGAGGCTGCAAGTGTTTATTTCTCTGTCTTTGATGATCTCATTCTACAACAAAAAGAGGATTTTTTCTTTAGGTGCAGAAATAAACGTCCTCCTATGGATAATGTAAATGCATTGCTTTCCTTTATGTATACAATACTTGCAAATGAGTGTGCCTCAGCTTTACAGGGGGTTGGGCTGGATCCATATGTCGGTTTTTTACACAGGGATAGACCTGGAAGGATGTCGTTGGGTCTTGATCTAATGGAAGAACTTCGTTCTGTTTTTGCGGATCGATTTGTCATTACTCTAATTAATAAAAGGCTAATACAAGGAAGTGGATTTACCAAAAAGGAAAATGGTGCAGTAATAATGAATGATGAAACAAGGAAAACAGTATTATCTAACTGGCAAGCTAAAAAACAGGAGATGATATCACACCCGTTCATTAAGGAAAAAATAGAGTGGGGGCTTGTTCCTCACGTACAGGCACTTCTATTATCCAGATATATCAGGGGTGATTTGGATCAATACCCGCCATTTTTGTGGAAGTAGGTGATAGTATGCTTGTTCTAATTACATATGATGTAAATACCGAAACGGGTGAAGGAAAAAGAAGGCTGAGAAATGTTGCCAAGCAATGTGTTAACTACGGGCAAAGAGTTCAAAATTCAGTGTTTGAATGTGTTATGGATGCAGCTAAGAGTCGGCAAGTTAAAGCAAAGCTATTAGAAATAATTGATCCTGAAAAGGATAGTTTGAGGTTTTATTACCTTGGAAACAACTATAAAAGTAAAATTGAACACTATGGAGCTAAGAAGAGCTTTTATGTTGAGGACGAACTTATCTTATGATTTGCTTTTTTGTGCGAACCAGAAGCAAACATAAAAATACCACACTATTCGCACCGAGAAATTCATCAAAACCATAGTTATATGCCTTCTTGTACCTTGAAAACAAAATATTATTTGCGAAACACTGCAATATTTCTGTACAAAACTAACAAATTTAGTGTATATTTTTGTTAGTATTTGCCGTCGCCTTCCTCACGGAGGGCGTGGATTGAAATCAATACCGTCGAATACGAATACGACACTCTCGAAGTCGCCTTCCTCACGGAGGGCGTGGATTGAAATTGCGTACCGCCTACATCGGAGTTGTACTGCCACGTCGCCTTCCTCACGGAGGGCGTGGATTGAAATTTCCCTCATAGCTTTTTCTTTACTGTTTAACATGGTCGCCTTCCTCACGGAGGGCGTGGATTGAAATTTTCATGATTTTCCCTCCTTTCCGCCGGGGCTTGGTCGCCTTCCTCACGGAGGGCGTGGATTGAAATTTTAACATGGCGATCTCCATTCATGACCGGCTTTCCGTCGCCTTCCTCACGGAGGGCGTGGATTGAAATTCCTTCCTGCCTTTCGGCAATACCATTTTCTCTCGTCGCCTTCCTCACGGAGGGCGTGGATTGAAATCTCGGATTGCCTGTTAGTTTCCTGGATTGGTTCGGTCGCCTTCCTCACGGAGGGCGTGGATTGAAATAATGAAAGCTATGAGTTGTATGCCGATGGCAAGGGTCGCCT
>JAAYKJ010000137.1 GCA_012522505.1 Clostridiaceae bacterium | reverse complement strand
CTGAAACTACGCTTCAACCTCCGGGCTTCAAATGTATAAATTTTTCCTTGTTGGAAAACTTATTGATGTAACGACCTGTTATTAATGGACGGAAAGGATAAACCAACATGAACGAAAATCGTATTTTTTTGGAAACAACCGAAATTAAGGTAGATGCAGATCCGGCCCAATTAGCAGCAATGATCCATAGTATAATCCACAATGAGGAATACCGAAAAGCATTCGAAAAAGAACCCGTTGTCTGTATTGCGGATTGCGGTATTACCGTTCCTGAACATTTTAAGGAAAGAATCACACCTCAATCCATTGATCAAACACTAAAAGACTACGGTGGCGATCCGGAATATCTTGATGCTGGTTTTACTCCCGGTGTCTCGCCTTCAATCCGAGTCGGAACCAGACCCGGCACCATGCCTGTGATACGGGTGGGTGTCCAGGCTGCGGTAGAAACCACTACATTCGTATCAATAGCCAGGAATAATAGGCCGGAGAAACTGGAGGATATCGTCAACCAGAAAAATCTTTAGTGGCTTAATCCGATAGGCAATTTTGTTGAAATACAAAACGTCACTCAGTTCCCAGGAGAATACTCTATGAAAATATTATTAATCGCCGTTCCCCTAATGGACCGAATCGATGGAGAATTGATCCCGATCGCGATGGATCGCATTCGTAGCAGCCCCCCACTGGGAGTCTATTGGCTTGCTGGTGTTCTACGGGAAAGGAACTATCAAGTTGAAGTGCTTGACCTAATTGCTTTGGGACAGATTGATGAGGCTCTGATCCTAAAAAAGGCCGCTTCTTCAAATCTGGTCGGAGTTTCTTCCAACTCTTTGAACTGGCCGACTGCCCGGCTGGTAGTCAATAAGATCAAAATGGAATATCCTGATCTTCCTGTGGTGCTTGGAGGTATCCATCCTACGCAATATGCAGAACATGTTTTTGCTTCGTCCGCCACGGATTTTATTATTCGAGGCGAAGGAGAAGTGCCTCTATTAAAGCTCGTTGAAGCCCTTAACGCAAAAAATCGCCGTCCGGCATTGAATGAAATACCCGGGCTATGCTGGCGTGACCGGGAAGGGATTAATATCCAGCCCAGTGCGGAACAGATGACAATTCCATACCTTGAAGAGCTTCCCATTCCTGCATATGATCAACTGCCCCAAGGTGTGTATGAGACTCTTTCGATTGAATCGTCCAGAGGTTGTAAATACTCATGTGCCTTTTGCGCCACTAAATTCCGGGGAAGTTGGCGGGGAGTATCTGCCGAATGTTTCGTCGATCGAATTGAAAGGATCCTTCCCTATCTTAACCGTTCCCGTTTCAGCATTTTATCTTTCATCGACGATCTGTACACACTGGATATTGAACGGGTCATAAGGATTACTCAATTAATTGAAGCACGAAAAATCAATGTTCAGGCTACGATTGACGCCCGTGCAACCGATATTGTTCGCCCAGGTGTCATCGATTCGTTGATACCCATAACCAATCATATGTTGATTGGGGCTGAATGCGGGTATGATGCAGGTTTAAAGCGGATCAACAAATACTGTTCCATCAGCACGCTGGAAAAAGCCGCTTCCATGCTGCATTCTTCGGGTCTTGCGCCCAATAGCGTTTTTTCATTCGTGATCGGTTTCCCCTTTGAGAACAGGGATGATTGTTTACGAACCATTGAATTTGCCAGTAATCTTATGTTAAAATACAACGTCCGGATTTATCTTCAATGGTTTAACACCATTCCCGGCTCAGCCCTTTGGGATGATTTGGTTACTCAAGGGCTACTGGATATTTCCATGTACGATGACTTCGGTTTCTTCACCAATAAACACTTATTTCAGGCCGGTGTAAAGTTATCCACCGCTGAAATTATCGAGCTGAGTGAAATTATTCGCAACCTAAACAAAGTCATGCTTTTCGCCAACCCCAACCACGACTTGTTACAGTTTGCTCCACCCGAATGGATATTGGAGGAAACCGGTGCATGATCATTTATTTTTTGTCCATCTGCTGAACAAATAAATTTATTCCATTTCAGACAGTAGTCTGTAAGCTGCTTCGGTTTTTTCGGTAACTGGCACCACCAAACCCTCAAGGGTTTGAACCTCACGGCCATCACTTAAGAAAAACCTGAAGACAGGTTCGGTTTCCTCTGTTTCTTTTTTGGTTTTGACCTTTTTGTCAGTTTCTTTTTTCACATCATCGCCCCCAGTTAATACAGTATATTGAGCTATGGATTGTCCAGTTTCATAAAATAGGTTTTTGCAGTTGACTCAACCTAGTCCGTCAACTGCAAAACAATTTATACAACTTTTAATGTGCCTAACGCCATACTGGATTGAAGGTTGACTTCGGATGAAATGGCAGAAGCAGAAACGGCAAAAAGATTGGGAATCTTGATGCATATAATGAAAGAGTGAGCAAAATCACTAGCGCTTACGATTTTAAGCCTATATTATTTTGCGGGAGTTGGTATTGTGAAAAGAGTAGGTTGCTATGTCCGGGTCAGTACAGAGAACCAATTGGAGAACTACAGCATAGAAGAGCAGATTGAAAGGCTTAAGGCCTACTGCAAAGCGAAGGACCTGGCCATATATAAAATCTATACCGATGGTGGCTATTCAGGGGGAAATCTGAACAGGCCGGCATTGCAGCAGTTGCTGAATGATATACGTGATGAAGCGATTGAAATGGTTGTTGTGTATAAGCTCGACCGGTTAAGCCGCTCACAAAAGGACACCTTAAGCCTTATTGAAGATGTCTTTCTTGCAAATAATATTGATTTTGTTTCCATGAGTGAGAATTTCGACACCAGCACACCGTTCGGCCGGGCTATGGTAGGAATATTATCTGTTTTTGCCCAGCTTGAAAAGGATCAGATAACAGAGCGTTTCACAATGGGCCGGATCGGCCGGGCAAAGAACGGAAACTATCATGGTGGGCCTACAGCCCCCACAGGGTACGATTATATTGACGGGAAGCTGGTCGTTAATGATTATGAGGCTTTTCAGGTGAAAGAGGTCTTCAGGCTCTTCCTGGAGGGGCAGAGTATCAATGCAATACAAAAGTATATGAATGAAAGATATACAAACAAACACGGGAACTGGAGCAGCCACACATTGGTTCTGAATGTGCTTCGCAACAGCGTGTATATTGGAAAGATCAAATTTTACGGGCAGGAATATGACGGAAACCATGACCCGATTATTGATTTGGAAACCTTCAACACCGCTCGGAAACTGTTACGCAGTCCGCACCGGGAGAATTCGAAGACGCTGTTTCAGAAACACCCTTTCCGCGCCAATAATCTGCTTACAAGCCTTGTGTATTGCAAGCAATGCGGCGCCAGATTCTCCGGAAACCATGGGTATTATGTTTGCTATTCCAGGGGAAAAACAGATAAGAGGCAGATTAAGGATCCGTCCTGTAAGAATAAAAAATGGAGAATTGAAAAGCTGGATGCTTACGTTGCGAATGAAATATTGAAGCTGGCCTTCGATAAAAAATACTTTGAGGAAAAAGTAAAGGGAATGTCTGAAGAACTCACTCATTTACCGGGGGATAGAACCATACTATTCAACAGAGTATCGGAAATAGAGAAGCAAATAAGCAGGCTGATGGATTTATATCAGGTTGGCGGAATTCCCCTTTCACAGATCACGGACAGGATTGCTAAGCTAAAAAATGAGAAGGACGCATTGGTGGAGGAACTTGCCAACAAGGAGGATAAGAAGTTTACCATTCAGAAGGCCAGCGATCTGCTCCCTAATGCGGAGGATATCCTGAAGAACGGTGATATCCCCAAGAAAAGGCTGTATGTGAGTGCTTTGATCGATAGTATCGAAATCGATCATAACGTGGTGGATATCCACCTGAGTTTTTGATAGGTGATGCAAAATCGTACTGACCATGTGCATGGGCTTTGGTTGTAATGCTGCGGGTGTGATCGGGTGCAGAATCATTGATTCGCCAAGAGAACGATTGATCGCTATTCTGACAAACAATTTTGTCCCCTGCAATGGTCGTTTCCCAACACTGATAGCCATTGGTACCATTTTTATAGGCGGAACACTCGGCGAAGCCTTCCGATCGATTGCTTCCACGCTCACCCTTACGGGGATTGTCCTGCTGGGAATATTAATGACATTGCTGGTATCCAGAATACTGTCCAAAACAATTCTGAAGGGTGTGCCGTCCTCATTCACTCTGGAATTGCCTCCTTACCGCAAGCCTCAGATCGGTCGTATTATTGTCCGTTCGCTCCTCGACAGAACACTCTTTGTTCTCGGTCGCGCAGTCAGTATTGCCGCTCCAGCCGGACTGGTTATCTGGATTATGGCTAATATTACTGTGGGTGATATAAGCCTTTTAACATATGCGGCTAATTCTTTGGATCCCTTCGGAAGATTGCTGGGAATGGACGGCTATATCATTATGGCTTTTATCCTGGGTTTGCCGGCAAATGAAATTGTTATTCCCATCATTATTATGAGCTATATGGCCTCAGGATCATTATTGGACTTGAAAGAATTGGATGATTTGAGACAGCTTCTTACATCTCATGGATGGACCTGGTTGACCGGTATTTGTGTGATGCTATTCTCGCTCATGCATTTTCCCTGTGGTACCACTCTTTGGACCATCAAAAAGGAAACACAAAGCACCAAATGGACCCTTGCTGCCTTTGCAGTTCCCACAATTGCAGGAATAATTATCTGCTTCATTGTTGCAAACGGTGCCCGTCTCCTTGGATTAGCTTGATATTGGGGATCAACCCTCTCGATAAAAGACCGGATAAAAAAAGATAGCCGCTTAGGTACTGCTACCTTAACGGCTATCTACCCTTAGCTATAATACTTTTTGTCTCATATCCGATGCGGAATTTCCTAAGACATTAAGCAAGCGCTTATTTTGTAAATGAATTGTACAACTCAGCAGCTTCAAGCTTTGCCCGGATGCTGCTCCATCCATACTCATTCGTCCGCTATTCTATTCAACCATACTTTCTGAGTATACATTCCTTGGGTACAAACATGGGAAGCCGCACTACTGCTGAACGGTCGAATACATGAAGTATTTATATCCAAGTGGTGATGAATAGAAGCCCTGAAGCTTTTGGCTCTTTAGAAAGATGTCAACGTAATAATAAATTGGGCAAAGCATCCACTCATCAAAAATAGTATCTTCTGCCTGATGCATCAGTTGCATTCTTTCATTTTTATCGGAAGAAGCCTTCACCTGAGCGATTATGGCATCATATTCTTTGTTTGACCACTGGGCGTCATTATTACCACTACCGGTTACCCACATGTCCAGGAAAGAGATGGGATCGTTGTAATCACCCAGCCAGCCATTGCGTGCTATTTGGTATTCTCCGTTTTTGCGGGTATTCAAAAAGGTGTTCCATTCCTGTGAAATTAAAGTGATATTCACGCCGATATCCTTCCACATGGCCTGCAGAGCTTCACCGACGAGTTGATGCCCGGTTCCTTCATTATAAAGATATTCAATGGTGCCTAATCCTTCGCCATTTGGGTAACCAGCGTCGGCAAGTGCTTTTTTTGCTGCTTCAAGGTTTGCCTGATACCCCTGCCTGGAAGGATCATAGTAATCTCCACCAACATCCCGGAATTCCATAACCGGATTGGCATCACTGAGACCGGTTGGTACATATGCACCTGCAGGTTGCTGGCCTGCCTTTCCGATGTTCGTTACAATGTAGTCTCTATCCACAGCCAAAACAAGTGCCTTTCGCACCAATGGATTGTTAAGGGGAGCTTTTTGGACATTGAAGCTGATATAGTAGGTGCCTAACTGTCCTTCAAGATTAAATTCAGGTTTGTCTCTCCAGGCATCAATTTCATCGTTGGGCATTGAATCGGCGAATAAAATTTCACCATTTTGAAACGCTGCAAGGATTGCATTGTCATCGGACATCAGCAGAAAACGAAGCTTATCCGGACCTGTTATTGCAGACGCATTCCAGTAATTTGGGTTTTTCGTGAAAATCATATGGGAATCATGTGCCCATTCCTGTAGCATGTATGGACCGTTACCGATATATGTTGACGGGTTTAGTGTCCATGTATCCGGCTCTGCTTCAACAACATCCTGCCGCACAGGAAAAAAAGTTGGGAACGCACAAAGCTCAAGAAAATACGGTGTCGGTGCAACCAGCTTGACTACAACTGTTCTGTCATCCGGTGCCGTCACATTAAGGTTTCCTTCGGCATAACCCTCAATGGATTCAAACATGTATTCATAATCCGCTGCAGTATCCGGGCTGACAGCTCTTTTCCAGGACCAAACAAAATCTTGAGCTGTCAGTGGTTTCCCATCACTCCATTTCAAGCCCTCGCGAAGTTTGAATGTATACGTCAGGCCGTCGTCGCTCTGCTCGCACGATTCTGCCTGCCCATATATGGGGGTTCCGTTCTGATCCAATGTCATCAAACCTTCAAAGGCATGAATTAGCAGGGTTGCACCATCAACTGCAGAGTTCAGGGCAGGGTCGATGATGTCCGGTTCTGGACCTACATGAACGGTTATCTCGGTCTGTTGCGCGGAAGATGTAGGTGTGTTCTTCGGAGTTTGTTGCCCGGGTGGTTGATCTCTGCATGCGCCTGTAAATAGTGCCAGAATTATTAGCATTACCAGAAGTATACCCATCTTTCTTTTCATTGTTTATCCTCTCCTTCATAACCATTTTCAGATGAATATTCAGGACTGTTTCAGAATAAAGTATATGGCTTAACCATGTTTAATATATCCATTTTTTTCGAAAGACATACGGCATACTCGGGGAAATAATTAATCGGGGGATATAGACTGGGGAGGCAGATCTCCTGCTCAAAAAATTACGGCCTGAGGCCTGGATCCACCTCCAGTCTATTGTTCTCCTTTTAGATGTGATGGCAGGCTACAAAGTGCCCATTTCCTACTTGCCTTAGTTCAGGTTCATTTTCTGCGCAAATATCTGTTGCATAAGCACATCTTGTGCGAAAGCGGCAACCACTTGGCGGATTCAAAGGGCTGGGCACATCACCCTCCAACACAATACGCTTCTTTTCCCGGCTGACAACCGGATCCGGTATCGGTATCGCAGAAATCAGCGATTTTGTATAAGGATGCACATGGTGGAACGCAAGTTCATAGCTATCGGCAATTTCCACCAATTTACCCAGATACATCACACCAATGCGCCGACTGATGTGCTTTACGACGGAAAGATCATGGGCAATAAACAGATAGGTCAGCCCCATCTCTTCCTGCAGTTGCTCAAACATGTTCACAATTTGTGCCTGGATGGAAACATCCAGTGCAGAAACTGGTTCATCACAAACAATAAACTCAGGGTTTACAGCCAGAGCCCGAGCTATACCAACACGCTGGCGCTGGCCACCCGAGAACTCATGAGGATAGCGGTTTGCATGTTCGCTGTTTAAACCTACGCGTTCCAGCATCGTTATGATTTTATCCAAACGATCATTTTTTGAGTCAGCCAGCTTATGAATATCAATCGGCTCCCCCACAATATCGCCCACTGTCATCCTTGGATTCAGCGATGCATATGGATCCTGGAATACAATTTGCATCTTTCTGCGATAAGGAAGCATGTCTACTTTTGTAATATCCTTACCCTCATAGAGGATTTTTCCGCTGGTGGGTTCGTACAGGCGCAGCATCGATCGACCCGTTGTTGTTTTTCCGCAACCGGATTCACCAACGAGGCCAAGGGTCTCCCCTTCTTCAATATGGAAGGAAACATCATCAACAGCCTTCACATATCGCTTTTGAAAAAGGCTGCCGGCTACAGCAAAATATTGTTTCAGGTTTTGTATCTCTACCAGTGTCTTTTTACCAGCTGCTTTTCCTGTTGTATTTTTATTTTCCAATGCTGTTCCCTCCTTTCAGGGCCTGTGCTGCTTCTTTCTGCAACAGCCAGCACGCACTGGCGTGTGTATCTGATATTTGAGTGAATTCTGGCATGCTTCTTATGCATATTTTCATACATTTTTCGCAGCGTGGGGCAAACGGACAACCTGGCGGCGGGTTTAGCATGTCCACCGGGGTACCCGGAATCGGAACCAGTTTCTCGCGCTCTGTTGCATTAAGTTTCGGTATGCTTTTAAGCAAACCCTTTGTATATTCATGTTTTGGGTTGTAGAATATCTCTTCCACCGTACCCTTTTCAACAACCTTCCCCGCATACATGACCACAATCTTCCTGCACATGCTCGCTACAATACCCAGATCATGGGTGATCATAATAATAGACATGTTCAGCTTCTTCTTCAGCTCGATCATCAATTCCATAATTTGCGCCTGTATCGTGACATCCAACGCAGTTGTTGGCTCATCGGCGATGAGAAGCTTTGGTTCACAAGCCAGGGCAATGGCTATCATAACTCTTTGCCGCATACCACCTGATAGCTCATGGGGATACTGTTTCAGTCTTTTTTCCGGGTCATTCAGGCCAACCAGCTTTAGCAATTCTGTAGCACGGTGCTGGGCTTGCTTTTTATCCAGATTCGTATGCAGAAAGAGCACTTCGCGAATTTGATCCCCTATTGTATACACAGGATTCAGCGATGTCATCGGATCCTGGAAGATAATGCTAACCTCATTACCGCGTATTTTCCGCATCTCTTTTTCAGTCATTCTATCAATACGGTGACCGTTGAAATCAATGGTACCACCAATAATTCTGCCCGGATGAGCGGTCAATCCCATGATAGAATATGCCGTAACCGACTTCCCGCTTCCGCTTTCTCCTACGATCCCCAGTACATCTCCTTCATTCATCCTTATTGAAACATCATTCAAGGCCTTTACTTCGCCGGCCGGAGTAAAGAATGAGAGCCGCAGGTCTTGAATATCCAGTAATATTTTACTCATCATTTTTCCTCCTTAATTCTTCAGCTTCGGGTCAAATGCATCTCGCAGTCCATCCCCCAAAAGGTTGAAAGACAGAATGATCAGGCTTATCATCGCAGCTGGTGCCAAAAGACGCAGCGGATAGGAATTGATTCCTCCTATTGCCTGTGAAGCCATTGAACCGAGACTGGGCATCGGAGCAGATACACCAAGACCCAAAAAACTTAAAAAGCTTTCGGTGAATATTGATGCCGGTATCTGCAATGTGGTAGTTACAATCAATATTCCAATACTGTTGGTCAGTAAATGTTTTCTTATAATTCTGGAGCTGGAAGCACCCAGCGCTTTGGCGGCAACGACATATTCCTGTTCTTTCAGGGTGAGTATTTGGCTGCGAACAATACGGGACATGCCCACCCAGTATAATAACGAAAATACGATAAAAATACTGATAAGCCCCACACCAACGGTTTCAATCCACTGAAACCCCGGAACCTTCTCAGCCAAATCCCTTAATGGATACTTCAGTGTCACCGACAGCAGGATGATTATAAGAATGTCGGGAACCGTATAAATGATGTCTACGGCCCGCATCATGATCATGTCTACCTTTCCACCGAAATAACCCGCTATGGACCCATAAATCGAACCGATAACCAGAATAATCACGCTTGCAACAATTCCTACCAAAAGAGATATCCGGCTACCCATCAAAAGCCTTATCGTGATGTCACGCCCAAGGCTATCGGTTCCCAGCAGATGGGGAAATACTTTTTCCCCAGCTTCCATCCGTGCGATTTCCTCTTTGGAGTATTCCATCACGCCCAGGTTTTCACTTCCCCTGATCTGCTGCTCATAGGAATAAGGGTAGAACGATGGGACGATGAAGGCCATGATCAAGACGATAACGATCACAACAAACGATATCATTGCCAGCTTATTTCTTTTCAATCTGCGGTAACCATCTTTCCAGAAGCTTGTACTCTCCCGCATGATAACCATGCTTTGCTTCTCGCTTTCATCCGCAGGTAGAAAATCTGTAACATCCAGTTGAAAACTGAAATTGTTCTTTTTCTCCATTTTCCGTTCCCCCTTTCTATTTTAGTTTTATCCGTGGATCGATGATTTTGTATGCGATATCAACAATCACATTCATCGTGATAAGCAGGAAAGCCAAAAATATTGTCGTACCCATAATCAACGGGTAGTCACGGTCTGTGATCGAACTGATAAATTGGCTTCCCAGGCCCGGTATTGTAAATATTTTCTCAACCACAAAACTTCCTGTCAGGATATATGCAAGCATCGGACCCATGTAGGTGATTACCGGAAGCACCGCATTGCGCAGCGCATGCTTGAACAGCGATTTAAACTGTGAAATACCCTTTGCCCTGGCCGTACGCATATAATCCTGTCCCAATACATCCAGCATGCTCGAGCGCATCAGCCTGGAAATATATGCTGTTGGATAAAACGCCAACGCCATAACCGGCAGAACATAATGCATCGGCGAGCTAAGGCCGTATGTGGGTAAAATATGCAGCTTCACCCCAAATGTAAACATCAATGTGGTTGCAACAACAAAACTAGGCACAGCGATTCCTGTTGTGGCGATAAACATGATGATATTGTCAAGCCACTTTCCACGGTTCAACGCGG
Organism: Clostridiaceae bacterium; assembly: GCA_012522505.1. Taxonomy (GTDB): domain Bacteria; phylum Bacillota; class Clostridia; order DSM-8532; family DSM-8532; genus JAAYJG01. The sequence goes on along the minus strand of JAAYKJ010000137.1, from coordinate 5,521 downwards.
CTACCGACCCCAAAGGAATGCCCACAGCGATCGCAATCAATACAGCGATTGCACCTAACCTTGCAGAAACCGGAAACCTTTGCCCTATAATGTCATTGACTTCCTGCCCCCGCATTTTTAATGAAGTACCCAGATCACCCATAACAATACGCTTCATGTAGTTCACATATTGAACCCCCACAGGCTGATCCAGGCCGTATTTTTGCTCCAATGCCTTCAGAGTTTGTGGGGTTGTTGCTTTTTCTGAAAGAAAAGGTCCACCGGGAACAAGGAACATCAGGAAAAATGTTAATGTCGCAACCACAAATAGAGTTACCGCAGCAGATGCGATCCGTTTTATTGCATAAGCACCCATACTACCACCCCTTATAATAAACTGATAAATACGATTCGAAACAAATAAAATCAATGGCACTTCCGTTTTATATCGTTTATACCTGTGCCATCTCTTCATTGATTCTGCTATTAAAATATCTTGGTTTTCGCCTTTTAGAACACTTCTTCATCGGTTTCCTGAGTCGACCTGTGCAGCTACTACTAAGCCTTGCAGGTTTACTGGAGTGTATCTTGGCCCGATGGCGAAAACACGAAGTAAGTTCCTTGTTCGAAATACAAGTTCATACAGAACGGGTTGAACCATACCTGATAAATTATACGAGTTTCCTAGATATATGTCAATTTAACAAGGAAATATAAACCATGGTAATTTCCCCCTGATATTTTGACGTTTTCCTTTATTAACAGACAATCTGTATAGAAGGATACGAAAGAATTCGAAGGGTGTAAGGATATGACAAAAAAAATAGAGCCCATAAACTATACAGGCTCTCTATACCGGGTTTTTCACCATTTTCATGTGAAATCCAACTTCTATGTCCTATTTTTAATGAGCTGTTAGGGTATGTAAGTTCCCGTGAAACCTCAGTAGGGGTCACGGAACTTTGGAAAACTGACGGTGGTTTTTTGCGCTGAATGTCATGAAACGGTCCAAAGCCCAAGCGCTGGGTTTGAAATATAAAACCAGGTCTCATCCCTGCCTTCATAATATCCATCCTGGATACCGTCCGGCATATATTTTTCCGCAACCTGTCGGTAGGGCATATAATTAAAACCTACTCCTTCCACCTCTTCTCTCGTCAGGTGGGTCACCGCATACGTGATTTGGAATCTACCGTCACTGGAGCCATGAATTAAGTGAGCTGCCGCCGAAGGGTTCTCCCGCAAATCAGCATTCTCCCGAAACTGTTTTAGGATGTACTCACGACCCTTATAGCCATATTTTCGGATCAGCTTGTCAATGGTCTCATCTTCTCCGAATTTTCTTATGCCTGGAGCGAGGATGATTAATTCACCCCCATCGGCCATTGCCATGCGTGTTCGGTAAATGGCCTTGTTGCCAAGCCATGTACTCTTAAATTCCCGGGGGTCCAAATAGACCACGGCTTTTTGAATGGGCTTATCCATCCAGTTCAAATTTTTCTTGCGGCTTAAGGACACAGCCTCTTCGAAGATATTACGGGTTTTACCGGCATAAATACCTTCTATTTTTACCCGATCATTGGAAGCCGTCGTTACAGTAAGAATATAGACCAGTGGCAGCTTGTTCAGAAAATGCTCCTGTGCATAATCCAACACCTTACGAACCGGGGAATGGTCTTTGCCCATTAACCGTTCCATTCCGAAAACAGCACCCAGCATATGGCTTTTATTTATGGTGTCCTTGCCGCCGCAACCGACCAGAATATTTTTGGTATAGTTGGCCATTCCCACAACCTCATGGGGTACAACCTGTCCTATCGACAGGATCAGATCATATGAAGGATCCAACAGACGTTTATTTATTTCAATTGGAACAGGTTCATCAATCAACCCTTCGGAAACTTCACTGACATATTCGGCGGGGACATCCCCCAGGTGAACGACATCTTCCCTCCAGCGATGGGGGAGAACGTTTTCGAAAGGAACAATTCCCTCAAAAAAGGCATCGACTTCCTCTCTTGTCATAGGTTCGTGGGTACCCAAAGCCGGCATGATATCCACTTTCACCGAATCCTTCAGCTTTGAATACAACATTGCGGTTATTTTTCCTGCCCCTGAATGCATCCGTGTATAATCCGGCGGAAGCAGCAAAACCTTCTTCAGGGTTTTTCTGGCACCATCCAGTAAATTATCCAGGAACACGCTTAATTCTTCATCTGAAACCCCGTTCACACTTTCTGACACTCTAATAATATCTTCCATCTAACTCTCCTCCTGGATAGCAGCATGATTTCCTGAAAGAGCCGTCAAGGGCTCCTTCAGGAAACCTTCTCGGTTATCATCATACAGTATATGTGGATGCAGAGGTACTTCCACCCGTTCCGGTCCAATTTGTATGGAAGAACTCTCCTCTGGGTCTGTCAATCCGTTCATAGGTATGAGCACCAAAATAATCACGTTGTGCCTGTAACAGATTGGCAGGCAGCCTTTCGCTTCTGAATCCGTCAAAATAGCACAACGCCGTTGTGAATGCGGGAACCGGGATTCCATGGAGCAGTGCGGTAGCAGTAACCCTCCTCCAACTTTCCTGCGCATTCACAACCTTCTGCCTAAAGAATGGATCCAGCAACAGGTTGGTTAAGCCTGGGTTGTTGTCAAAAGCTTCCTTTATTTTACCCAGGAAGGTTGATCGGATAATACATCCGCCACGCCACATCAGGGCAATTCCACCGTAATTCAAATCCCATCCGTAAGTTTTTGCAGCTGCCTGTAACAGTGTGTAGCCTTGGGCATAGGATACGATTTTGGATGCATATAAGGCTTTCCGGATATCCTCAACCATAGCCTTCCTATCCCCTTCGAACATCGGAGATGGCCCTTCTAGAACCTTTGAAGCTTCCACACGTTCATTCTTCATGGCAGACAGACAACGTGAGAACACGGCTTCGCCAATTAACGTCAGTGGAACACCCTCATCCAACGCAGCAATCCCCGTCCATTTACCAGTACCTTTTTGGCCTGCAGTGTCCAGAATTTTGTCTACGATGGGTTTTCCGTCTTCATCCTTGAATGCAAGTATATCTCGTGTGATCTCGATCAAATAACTGTTGAGTTCCCCTTCATTCCAGTCCTTGAACACTTCGTGCATTTCATCAGCCGACATGCCCAGTAAATCCTTCATAAGATGATAGGCCTCACAGATCAACTGCATATCGCCATATTCGATACCATTATGCACCATCTTTACAAAATGCCCCGCACCATCTTCTCCTACCCAGTCGCAGCAGGGAGAACCGTCTTCAACCTTCGCTGCAATCGCCTGAAAGATTTCTTTTACATGCGGCCACGCTTGGGGTGAACCGCCAGGCATCATGCTGGGCCCTTTCAGAGCACCCTCTTCTCCACCAGATACACCGGTTCCAATGTAAAGCATTCCTTTTTCTTCAACATACTTTGTTCGGCGAATGGTATCGGGAAAGTGAGAATTACCGCCATCGATGATGATATCTCCTTTATCAAGGTAAGGAAGCACCATATCGATAAAATCATCCACAGGTTTCCCCGCTTTAACCATGAGCATGACTTTGCGTGGTTTTTTCAAGGAATCTACCAATTCCTGCAGAGAATACGTGCCAATAATGTTCTTTCCTTTTGCCCGTCCCTCTATGAAAGCGCTTACTTTTTGGGTAGTACGATTAAACACTGCAACGGTAAAGCCCTTGCTCTCCATGTTCATGACCAGATTTTCACCCATAACTGCCAAGCCGATAAGGCCGATATCCGCTTTGTTCATAATTTTTTCCTCCTGCGAACAAAAATCGAATTGTTTCATATTATTTCATCGCAATGCTCTTAACGCTGAACCCTGGCGTTCCCTTTCCAGACGCTCCAGACCTGATCTTCATCAAGAGGTTGCACATAGTCTGTGAGGAAGGTTGTTGCCATTGCACCCGTTGCCCAACCGAATTGTACCCACTTTTCAGGCTCCCAGCCTCTGAGAATGGAATAGAGCACTCCACCAACAAACCCATCACCGCCACCGATACGATCCAGGATCGGAATTTCACGGGGCTGTGCAATATGCCAATTGTCACCTTCATGCAGGATGGCCCCCCACCAGTGGCTGTTGGTGCTTATCACTTCACGAAGGGTTGTTGCAAATACAGATGCATTTGGGAATGCGGCCTTTACTCTTCCAATCATGCCTTTAAAACTATCAATTTTCGAGCCGATATCCTTTCCGCCAGCTTCCGGGCCTTCTATGCCAAGGCTTAACTGAAAATCTTCTTCATTTCCAAGAAGAATGTCGGTAACACTCGCAATTTCGGTAAAGATATCGCGAAGCTCTTTTTCACGATCCTTCCAGAAGGTTGCGCGATAGTTTAAATCAAAAGCAATCCTTGTGCCGTGTTTCTTTGCAGCCCTGGCCAGCTCTAGGCAGAATGTGCCGGTTTCCGGCGATAGTGCTGCGATCAGGCCAGACAGATGTAGAATTTGAACACCATCTTTTACAAACAGTTTTTCCAGATCAAAATCTTTGACATTCAGCGTGCGCCCTACTTCTCCGGCACGATCGTTGAATACGCGCGGTCCTCTGACTCCAGAACCCGCATCTGCGATATTGATTTGGTGCCTGTAACCCCACGGGCCCCCCTGGGGAACCTCTTTGCCTTCATATTCCATATGACGGCCAGCCAGGTTATCCTTGATCAACCGGGCAATAGGACTATCCTTTACAAAAGTCGTAAGCACTTTTACTCGCAAGCCCAAAAACGAAGAAATACTGGCTACATTGGTTTCTGCGCTGGTTACATGCATCATAAAATTTTCACTTGTGTAAACCGGTTGCGAATTTACTGGCGTAAGCCTTACCCCCATACTCGTTGGGACAACCATGGCATAAACGGCATTTTCTCTGAGTTTCATGGATAATACCTCCTTTAGTACAATACTTTTTATACTCCTTATTCTACCGTACTTTCACCAATTATTCCACAGTTAGCTGAAATCTCTGGAAACGGATCTACTGACAGTGTTACTGTTCACACTCTATATACTTGAGATTACTTGAGATATAGATGTGCATAACGGAAAGTACGCTTCATTTGCAAGAGCTGTATAGTTCAGCTCGGGGAAAAGTAGCTTACCTCTCCGTATGATCTAAAAAGGCTCCCGCAAAGAAGCGTTCTCTTAGGGATTGAAGAAAAACTTAAATGAACAGCTTCAAGCGGGGCAAAAAAGACCAGTCACAATCAGGCATGAATGCTTGAAGCGGCTGGTCTTTTGCAATATACCTTCGAAAACCATCTGATTAAAAAGCAAAACATTTTCATAAGTTTTTTTCTGCGTTATCAAGCATCCTTTCCAATGAAGATATAACTCCATGAATAAAACCCGATTTTTGTTCTATAAGTACATCATAAATGTTATCTATTTTATTCGGTATAGCTTCTGCAACAACAAGTTTAACTTTCTTTTCAACGGAATCAGTCCATCGTGTACCTTGAGATAAGAAGGTAGCCTTCATTCTATCTGACCATTT
>JAAYKJ010000136.1 GCA_012522505.1 Clostridiaceae bacterium | reverse complement strand
GCCCGTTACCGATGTGGTAACGGGCGAAGATAATAGGTGCTGATAGCATCACCTTATCAAGATTTCACAGTATATTAGTCCATTGCTTCACTGTTTTTTTCTTTCAATAGATCCCGGATCTCTGTCAATAGCTCTTCTTCCTTGGAGGGTTTTGGCGGCTCCGGAGTCTTTTTTTCCTCTTTTTTCTTCATCGAGTCCAATAATTTAACAAACAGAAATATTGAAATCGATATTATTAAGAAATCTACAATATTCTGCAAAAAGCTACCATACATCACAGAAAGCTCGGACACTCCCTCGCTCTCATCTGCATGCTGCACAATCCACTTCAGCTGCTTCAGATTCACTTTTCCAAGAATGACACCAAACAGCGGCATAATCATATCATTAACCAGTGAAGTGACTATTTTGCCAAAAGCACCTCCAATAATAACACCAACAGCCAGATCAATCACATTTCCCTTAACGGCGAATTTCTTAAATTCCTTAAGCATTTTTCCACCCTTTCTACTGACACCTAAGCAGAAGGTCCTGCTTGTTCAGTTTCTCTGTGCATAATAATCGGCATTTCAGTATCGTTCATCTTTGATTATATCGGATAAATTGTCATTAACAAGGGCTGCTTTAACTCGCTGCTACGGTTTGATCCAACTTTGCCTTCTCAAACTCATTCTGTATTTCTACAGAAGGTTCTTTGGAAGCCAGGGAAACAATAACGATTGTGATGCAGGAGATAATAAACGCAGGCATCAATTCGTATATGCCAAAGATACCACCAATAGGATTCAATAGCAGTTTCCAGATGAAAACCATTGAACCGCCGGCTAGCATACCTGCAATTGCGCCGCTTCTCGTCGTCCTTTTCCAAAACAGGGAAAACAGCATGATAGGTCCAAATGTTGCACCAAATCCTGCCCAAGCAAAGGAAACTATTTTAAAGATAATGCTCTTCTCATCAAGACCGATTATAATGCCAATAACAGAGATTAGAATCAGTACAATTCTTGATACGATCATAACCTCCTTGTCGTTGGCATCTTTTTTTACCACCCCATGATAGATATTTTTAGCTACCGCAGATGCGGCGATCAATAGATAGGAGTCTGACGAGCTGATGGTTGCAGCCAGAATACCTGCCATTACGATCCCTGCAAACAATGGCGGAAGCAGGTTCCTGCTTATTTCAATGAAAATGCTCTCTGCTGCAGTGTTGGTAAGAAATGTGGATGGATACAGGGTTCTTCCGATTAAGCCTATAGAAACCGCTGCAATCAAGGATACTACACACCATACTGTAGCAATCTTTCTTGACTTTCCAAGGTCAGCAGGGTTTTTAATCGCCATGAAACGAAGCAGGACTTGGGGCATTCCGAAATAACCCAATCCCCAGGAAAGTGTTGAGATTATGGTTAAAAAACCATATTTCCCGGCTTGACCAAATAGCGGGTTTCCCGCTGCATCCAATTGCTGAACATCATCCACCAGCGTCGGGGATGCAATTCCAAAAAATTCGAAAAAACCAGGTATCTGTTTAATATTATTTACAACATTCCCAATACCTCCTGCTGCACGGGTTCCTACCAGCACAACCGTTGCCAGCGCAAAAATCATAACCAGTGCTTGCATAAAGTCGGAAGCGCTTTCGGCCAGAAAGCCACCGATGATAACATAGAAAATTACAAATAAAGCACCGAGGATCATCATCAACTGATAATTAGCACCGAACAAAGTACTGAAAAGCTTGCCCACCGTTACAAAACAGCTTGATGCATATACTGTGAAAAAAACAAGAATGAACACAGCCGCAATTGTCATAATTACTTTGTTTTTTTCCTTGAAGCGATTGCTTAGAAAATCAGGAATGGTTATTGAATCCCCTGAAATAGCAGAATAATTGCGTAACCTTCTTGCAACAAGCAACCAATTAATGTATGTACCTACTGCCAATCCAATTGCGGTCCATATCGCATCACTAAGACCCAACCAATATGCAACGCCAGGCAGGCCCATCAATAGCCATCCACTCATATCGGATGCTTCTGCACTTAAAGCTGTGAACCATGGCCCAATAGTTCTACCACCAAGAAAAAAATTGCTGCTGCTTTCATTGGCACGTTTTGCATAATATAATCCTATCAGTATTACCAGAACCATGTATGCGCTCATGGCGATAATCATTTGCAGTCTGTCACCAGTCATGTTTTCTCCTCCTTTATTTTGTATACTTAATCATTATATATGGATATAGCAGGCAATTCAATGTTTATGTATACATAATTCATCAAGTACTCCTTTGCGCCACGATTTGCATTCAAACAAACCCCCTGTGATTTTAATAGTCACAGGGGGCTTTTCTAACCTTTCCATTTCTCCTCTGCTTCAAATAATGCTTGGAGCAAGAGCCTACAAGCGCATCATTCTGAGTTTCCTGTATTCAGGTTAGTGGGCTTGATCATCAGGATTGACACGATTGCGATGATTGCGGCGGCAGATGCGATTATGAAAGCCGGGAACATGAGGCTGATATCTGTAGCGGCTATATTTTTATAGTATCCAGCAATATACGAGGATATTACGGCACCAACGCCAAAACCGACTAATACAATCCCGTAATTGGTCGCATTATACTTCGCACCAAACAGGTCTGCCGTATAGGCTGGAAATGTGCTGAGGAAACCGCCGTAAGCGAAACCGATACAGGCAATCAAAACATAAATCATATATCCGGAAGCGATATTTACACAAAGGGATAAGACTGCGGTTATACCAAGGAGTAATACAATGGTTTTCTTACGGCCCAGCTTATCGGATACAATCCCCCAGAAAAGCCTTCCAAAAGAATTAAACATCGTAATCGCGAATACTCCCACGGTTGCTGTTTCCGCCAGGCCACGGGCCACTGCAATGGGTTTTGCAAAGCCGATCATCATCAGCCCGCCCATGCATGCAAGCATCAAGGAAAATGTGAGCAAATACAGCTGGGGTGTTTTCAGCGTCTGGGACGTCGTGAGCGCCGCAGAACCCGAAGTGGCTTGGGGTTTCCAGCCTGCTGGCGCATAATCGGCAGGCGGATTTTGAATAAACCAGCCTCCTACAGTACATACCACAATAAAAATGAACGCAAGTATTTTAAAGGACATCAATTCCCCCTGCCCTGCAATGCCATTTCCATAATTGCGGATGATTGCCTCAACCAGCGGTGTGAAGACTACGCCGCCAAAGCCAAGCGCCGCAACGATTACTCCAGTGATAAGGCCTCTCTTGTCCGGGTACCATTTTTGCGCACAGGCAATGGTTGTGGAATAAATAAAGCCCATTCCCAGACCACCGAGAACACCGTATGTAATCCACAACATATAAGGTGCCGCCGCTGTCGCAAAGGATGCGAAGAAAAAACCCAGGGCAAGAATCAACCCGCCAATGATGACCGTCAGCCGCGGTCCTACCTTGTCTTGCAGCTTTCCTCCGATAGTGCTGCCCACACCCAAAACTGCCAGTAAAATAGAAAATGTCAGTGCTGCATTTGCATGGTTGCCAGCAAACAGGCTTTCTGCAATGCCTGCCTGAAAGACACTCCAAATATATGCTGTTCCAAGACATAATTGAATTGCGATAGTAGCAATAACAGGTATCGCGCGATTGTACTTCTGATTCATTCACTTCTCCCCTTTGTTGTCTTATCAAATTCGAGAGCTTCAAGTTCCATCACGGCCCCGTAACCTGGTGCCGCGTGGCATCTTGATGCTTTGTATCAGAGTACCATATCCTCTGTTATCACTCAATCGTGAAACCTGCCTTCTTGGACAGTTTTCTTTACGGTTCTTTGCTCTTTATCGTACATAACAAGATAATGACTATTTTCATTTTAGCCTTATTCTATTTCCGCCAAATTTCTGAAGGTATAAAGAAACTCCTCCTTAACCGATGCGATATCTCTTTGGGAAAAATCATGTTTTACCATAACATCAGGCGGCTCGGCCTGAACTGGAGGTTCTCCCATGGACTCCACGAACTCATGATAAAGCAGAGCATCATCCACAGCCTTAATACGATTCATTTCATCTTCTGTTAGATCATTCAACCCAAACCGCTGGTAAATCATATTTTGAAGTTGTTCTTCGATAATGCGGTAATGTGGTATCTGGCTTTTTACGTCATCTTAGCCATCCTTGCCGAGAATATAGCAATTGGGTACAATAGAGGCAGGCAGTGATAAATAAGAGAGGCGTTTTCCTGATACGGATAAGGGGTTAACGGAGTGGATATGCATCGTTACAGTCTTTTAGAACACATATTGTTTCCACCGGTATTACTGAATAACAAAAAGCTCTATCGCAAGCTTTATGGAAAGACCATTTTGATAACCGGCGCCAGCTCTGGCATTGGAGCGAGTCTTGCATGGGCTTTGGCTCGCTATCCCGTTCACTTGCTTCTCGTTGCCCGTTCTGAAGATAAGCTTTGTATGCTCAAAGAGAAAATTGAAAAAGAAGGTGCCCGGGTAAGCATTTTCTGCGCGGACCTGCGAAACCGGGATGAACTTGCAAAATTGATTGCCTTTGTTAAGCAGTTGCCCGAGAAGCTGGATTTCTTTATCAGCAACGCCGGGAAATCCATCCGTCGTTCCATCCATGATTCCCTGGACAGGTTCCATGATTTCTCCAGAACCATGGCAGTGAACTACTTTGCACCGGTAGAACTGCTGTTGTCGCTCATCCCTCTGCTCGCTGAAAACGAGGGTAAGGTGATCAATGTTTCCTCTGTCAGCGTTTTGCTGATGCCTGTTCCGCGCTGGGCCGCCTACCTGGCCTCAAAAACCGCCTTAGATGTCTGGTTCCGCTCAATTGCACCAGAGCTTCACGCATTGGGAATTACCACCTCATCGGTTTATTTTTCTCTTGTAAAGACACCAATGATCCTTCCAACAAAAGAATATCAGAACAAACCCGCAATGAGTTCTGAACATGCAGCAAAAATCATCCTTCGGGCTATGACTTCGAAACGCAGTATCTACAGGCCATGGTGGCTTTTTTTCGGGCAGCTTGCATCGGTATTGTTCAGAAGAGTTCATGAATCCTTTACAAGGTTTACCGAGAAAAGAAGGAGGCAACGGAATGCTTGAATTCATTTCAGCGCTGAAAATGATGGGCCTTCTCTCCGTTAAGGGATTTTACAGACTGATATCGGCCATTCACCGGCATGGTGCAAATATAATGGCACTTTTAGATTATGCAAGAGAATTTCATGGTCGTCAAACCGCGCTGATCGATGATCATGAAACACTGGACTACTCTATGTTGTTCAGCCAATCGGAAACACTTTCTCTGGTCTTGGAAGAGCGATATCACATCCAAGGCAAACGCAAGGTTGCTTTTCTGTGCAAAAACCACGCTTCATTGGTCAAGGCTATTTTCGCTGTTTCCCGACTGGGCGCCAATATCTATTTATTGAATGCGGAAATGAGCCCTGTTCAATTTCAACTGCTTTCAAACCACCACAATTTTGACTTTCTGGTGTATGACAATGAATTGCACCCCCTGATAGAGCAGTCCGGTTATTCAGGGGACAAGCTTCCAAGCTATCATGACACCCTGCCGGCTGTGAATAACCTTTGCACTTTATCAGTAGATCGGAAGAGAAAGCTTAAAAGGACTTCGCTGAGCAATCTGGTGATTCTGACAGGAGGTACCACTGGGAACTTTAAAACTGCGGTGCATAAACCATCGTTGGTAAACTTCCTGAGCCCCTACATCGCCATGTTAACCCGATTGAAGTTGACAACCTGCAAAACAGCCTATATTGCAGTGCCAATTTATCATGGTTATGGCCTGGCCACCCTCTTTCTGTTTATATCACTGGGGAAGAAAATCCTGATACACCGTGGATTCAGTACAGAAAAAGCATGCGAGCTGATTCATAGGCATCAGGCGGAAACGGTAGTGGTTGTTCCTTTAATGGTTTATAAAATGATGCGGTATGATTCAGCAGCTCTGGAATCCCTCACCTGCATTGCATCCGGCGGTTCGGAACTGAACCCGAAATGTGCTGATGAAATCCATGAAAAGCTGGGGGATGTTCTATATAACCTGTATGGCACATCAGAATCTGGTCTGACTACCATTGCTGCACCGCAGGATTTAAGGGCCGACCCACATACGATTGGCAGAAGAATTCCCGGTGTGCGGCTGAAGATACGGGACATGCAGGGAAGGAAAGTGCTAGACGGCAAGGTTGGGTGTTTTTGCGTAAAAACCCGGTGGTCCATGAGAAATAAAAAGTCATCCTGGATTTTTACCGGAGACACGGGTTACCGCAATTCAGACGGGCTATATTTTCTTTGTGGAAGAATCGATGACATGATCGTATCGGCGGGTGAAAATGTATATCCAGCCGAGGTGGAAAGGATACTTGCCTCTCATCCAGAAATTGCCGAAGCAGCCGTTGCAGCTGTCCGTGATGAAAACTTCGGTTGGCGTTTGAAAGCCTTTATCCTTCCCCGCGAGAATGCAGTCATAGCGCAGGATGAATTGCTTGAGTGGCTGCGTGACCGTGCGGCCAGGTTCCAGATGCCCAGAGAAATTGTATTTGTGGAAAGCATGCCCTACACACCATTGGGTAAGCTAGACCGAAAGCGACTGACCTCAACAAACGAGTGAGCTTGACTGATCAGAGGTCTCTTATTATGCGCTTACATTACAACACTTGTCAAAGCCTTAAACAGATCATGGACGCATTCATCCAGGCCCTCCCGGAGATATGGACACAAAAACTAAAGTTAAGCGCTTGAATGTATTAATTTGTCAAGGTACAGGCCAGCAATTAGGCTGGGAAAGTTGAGTTATTTATCATACCATCCTCATACTTTATTCCATATAATAAGTTCTCTGCCCATACTAGTGCTTCGTTGTAATATATACTTTTTCACCGCTAACGTAGTAATACCCCGGGTCTTTTATTCTTGATAATGAACGGACATTGCTTATGCTGGGTAAATTTACGCTGCTGATACCATAAATCATTATATTATAATACAGCGCTTCTCTCAATTGCTCTATTCTTGATTTTTGTATTAAGTAGTAATCTGCCGCAACGTTAGCCATATCATTTAATGCCTGAGTTATCGCGGCTTTCTTTACAATATCCCTTACTGTGTAACCAGGAATTCCGGCAATTTTTTCTATACAGCTCACATTATTCAGTGTATACCGTATATTTATCTTTCTTATCTCAGGATCTTCACCGTATCCGACTGGCCTTGTTATTTCATTTGAGATATTAGCCCACGCTGCTCTGTATTCCTGATTCACATATGCTTCCAAAATTGCATGCTCAAATTCTTGTTGCTTAACGTAAGCTATGGCTTGATCCTGTGTCCTGATATTTTGAGGATCAATTGACGTTATGCTTCCGTAATAAGAGTTGATTATATTCGTATATTCCTCATACTCCGGTATTGAGGTGTAATCCACTCCATACTTCTCAT
>JAAYKJ010000135.1 GCA_012522505.1 Clostridiaceae bacterium | reverse complement strand
ATAATATACTGATATAATAATTCCATGGACAAAAGCTACACTTTATGTACTATTGCTATGTGATAGGAGAAATCATATGCCTGCTGATTTATTCGATTCACTTGTCCCGGAAATGAAGTATTTTATTTTCCGTAATAGTTCATCATATTGGAAGATTGTCGAGGCTACCATTGACTTTGTAGACATCACATACGTTCTTGGGGGCAAATCCGTATATTACGTTAACGGTGTTCCCTATCATGTAGAGAGTGGTGATTTGATTTGTATTCCCAGAAACAGCCTGAGGTATGCAATAACAGACCCGGAAAATCCTATGGTCGCCTACGCCTCCAACTTTATACTCTTCAATCTTGAAGGCGAAAAAACTACACTTCCTTTTCCCATTCTCTCTAAAATTGGTGAGCGTGAAGACCTTCTGGCCTTATACAAAGAATTGGATTTTGAATGGACACGGAAAAAACCCGGCTATGGAATGAAGGTTCGGGCACTGTTTCTTGCCATCCTCCATAAATATTTCAGCATTCTCTACTATAAAGATTCAACAGAAACCATGGATATTCGCATTAAGAAAGCGATAAGACATATCCATGACTTTTATCACACCCCTATGTGTGTCAAGGATCTGGCAGATATGGTTAATTTAAATCCATCATATTTTGGAAACCTTTTCAAAAAACATACAGGGTACTCGGTAAATGAATACATCAACTATATTCGAATATCCAACGCAGAGAATATGCTTATCAGCCAGGAGTTTAGAATAAGCGATGTTGCTCGCAGGTGTGGCTTTGAGGATAATTTTTACTTCAGCAGAGTGTTTAAAAAAATCAAAGGATACCCTCCATCAAGGATTAATTTGATATAGTGGTGAATGATTTGCAAATGTCTGTACAGATTGTCAACTGAAAGAAAGGAAACATTTGATATACCTCCTCTTCTTCTCTGGTTACTGCAATCAGTATATTGACAAACTATGGCTACTGTTACTACAATGTACTATGAGCCGAAGGAGGAAGTGTACTTGGATACACAAATGGGTAACAGTGCAAAACTACATCACGGTGCAACACGAGCCATCTTCGCTGTTAAGCTGTTTGTTCTTTTTTTGTTTTTAACAGGCTGTTCTAAAGTTGGAACAGAAGCTATCGCAATCCAGCCTGATGCTGAAATATTTCCCACTCCTTCTGAGGTAATACCTTCAGCCAGTACATATAGTTCTTCATTAAACCTGGCACAGAATCAGACCGATATTCCGCTGCAGAAATCCACCGCACCGGAAGACCGGCCCACCGTAGGTCCTACAGGTGTGATGCCCTCTCCAGCTTATCCACAGGATCCGCCACCAGGGCCAACACCAGGCTTATTACAGAATTCATCACTGAACCAAACACCAAGCTTATCACAGGATTCATCACTGAACCAAACACCAGACTTATTACAGAATCCCTCTGTCACCCCGGGAGCAAATGCTGCCCCAGAGCCTGCCAATGAAGCGAACGAAAATCGTACGAGAGAGTTGATTTATCCCATTAATTCTTTTCAGCATGCAACCGCGATGTGCCTTACTTTCGATGACGGGGGCAATAAAAAGGCTATCGAGAAGACCCTTGAAGTATTGGAGCAGCACGATATTAAATGTACCTTCTTTGTCATCGGGAAATACCTGAAATCCAATGCCGAGCTTTGGAAGAAGGCTTTAGAACAGGGGCATCAGATATGCAACCACAGCCAAAACCATAAATGGCTGTCAGATCTGTCTACAGAGGATATGAAAAAGGAAATCCTTGAATGGGAAAACTCTGCTACGGATGTCCTTGGAGAAGAATATGTGAAAAAAATGAAGGCTGAATTTCCTTATTTGCGTCTTCCCGGTGGTGCTGGCACGAAAAGCAAGAGGGTGATGGGCGTCCTATCAGAACTTGGGTATACTCCAATCGGATGGAGTGTTGAAAGTTATTATGCGGTGCTGAGACATCACGATCTGAAAAAAGACTCACTGTCATCCATAGCGCAAGACGTTACCGAACATATTGTAAAGAAAGCCCGTGGCGGTTCGATCATTCTCTTGCACTTTAACCCTTATGATACTCATAATCTGGAAGACATCATAAGCGGCATCAGGGATAAGGGGCTGACAATTGAGCTAATGTCAGAGCAGGGGTTATAAAGCAACGGAAGTAATTTTCCGCAGCCGCAATACCTTTATATCGTTACCGAACGGAGGATTTTTATGGTTGGTGACCATTTCACTCCAGAGAGATATTGGGGTCTATTCTCTGTTGTGAGGATGCAATTTTTGTTAACTATTATATCGTAGAAAGGTGATATAAATGAATAATCAGTTTACACAAATCAAGCCCGAACAAATTACCGACAACCCCTTTCAATTGATCGGTTCAGACTGGATGCTTGTTACTGCCGGCAACAAAGACGCTTACAACACAATGACCGCAAGTTGGGGCGGACTGGGTGTGTTGTGGGGCAAGAACGTTGCCATTTGCTACGTCCGTCCGTCCAGGTACACTTATTCGTTTATGGAAAAGGCTGATCATTTTACTTTATCGTTCTTCGATGCTTCATACCGTAAAGCGTTGAATTTCTGCGGTTCCCATTCGGGCAGGGAGTATGACAAGGCCGCTGAAACAGGTCTGGTTCCTGTACAGATTGATGACGGGGCGGTTGCCTTTCAGCAGGCACGTCTGGTATTAGTCTGCAGAAAGCTTTACTATCAGGACTTTGATCCGAAGCTTTTCCTGGTTCCGGAGTTGATGAAGAACTATCCATCCGAAGACTACCATCGCATGTATGTGGGTGAAATTATCAAAAGTCTTTCCAAAGAAGACTAATGCTTACTCAGCGGGTAACTATACGGCGGGATTGAACCCGAAACTACAAGGCAGGCATCAGTTCGATGTGCCATCTTTTTGGTTTCCCACAGATGGTTTGTAAGAGGTCTCCACCATGGAAGATGTGTCGTTCTGATCCGTTGTATGGTCAGAAACTTCTTCTGACGTACTGTAAACGATCTGGTTCTTTCCCTTCCGTTTCCCGATGTAAAGCCTTCTGTCTGCCTCCACGATAACATCCTGCAGTAAATAGAAGTATTCGCTGGAGCATACACCAGCTGTCACAGTAACACTAACATTGGTCTGGTTGTATACCACTGGTGTGGCTCCAATCTCCTGCTGTATTCTTGTAATTGTCGCTATCGCTCCTTCCAGGAAAGAATTGTTCAACAGGATCAGAATCTCGTCCCCTCCCCACCGGCATGCATAATCTGTTTCCCTGATCTTCTGCCGTATGATATCAGCAATTTTTTTGAGTACCTGATCACCGCAGGAATGACCGAACTGATCATTAATCCGCTTGAAGTCGTCCACATCGATAATGGCGACAACATAATCGAGTTCATAATTACTTTTGGCATAAAAAGCATCTTCCAGCCTTTGTTTCATTGCCCTTCTGTTTAAAAGCCCCGTAAGTGGATCGATTCTTGAAAGCTCCAATAGCCGTGCATTCTGTCGTCGTAATTGTGTTTTATCCTTCTCCACATCATCAAGGAATATATTAAGAAAGAGTAATACCACAACAAAGGCTATTACTGCATTGAAAATAAAGATAAAGGTAAGGGCGCCTTCCTCGGGATAAATACTGAACATTGAAAGGTCGAACATGTAGGGGCCAAGCCGCATACTGATGAGCGTTAAAAATGCGAACAGGTATAACACATAAATTACTTTCCTGCTGGCCTGTGTTATTCTCTTCACATGGAAGATTGAAAATACAACACATATGATAAACATTTCAAACCCGCTGCTTAAGCCTAGTGTTACCGAGGCAAAAAAAGCGTGAACACATACTTCGATAAAGAGAAAGATCATGACTCCAAGGTATTTCTTGTTCAAAAAGACAATGAAGAGCGAGATATAAAAGACAACACTCAAAACATTAAAAACCGACATAAAATAGCTGCCTACTGCATAGAAGTAAAAAACATAAAATAAATGCGTAAGCATCATTCCAACAAGCATCAGGTATAGAATTTTTAAACTTTTCCCCACCAGTCTTTTCTTTTTCATAAATAGAATATACCCACTTGTATACGGTT
>JAAYKJ010000134.1 GCA_012522505.1 Clostridiaceae bacterium | reverse complement strand
TTTGCTTAACCTTTTCTTAGCTTAACTATATTTGCTTAACCTTTTCTTAGCTTAACTATAGTGGAATATTGCCATGCTTTTTGGCAGGTCTTGACTCTCTTTTACTTGTCAGCATCTCCAGGGCAGATGCAAGGCGAACCCTCGTTTTTGCTGGTTCAATAACATCATCTACATATCCTCTTGAAGCTGCAACATAAGGATTGGAGAACTTATCTCTGTACTCCTGAATCTTCTCAGCACGGAACTGAATCGGATCCTGGGATTCAGAAATATCCTTTCTAAAAATAATATTCGCTGCACCATCCGGGCCCATTACCGCAATCTCTGCTGTAGGCCAAGCGAACACCATATCTGCACCGAGATGCTTGCTGTTCATAGCAATATATGCACCTCCGTATGCCTTGCGCACAATAATATTGATCTTCGGAACCGTTGCTTCGGAAAAGGCATACAGCAGTTTGGCACCATGACGAATGATTCCGTTGTGTTCCTGTTCAACACCAGGCAAATAGCCCGGAACATCGGTAAACGTTACGATCGGAATATTGAATGAATCACAGACCCTGACAAAACGTGCAGCCTTGTCAGACGAATTTACATCCAAAACACCAGCATTGATCTGGGGCTGGTTTGCAATGATTCCAATACTTCTTCCATTAACACGTGCAAAGCCTGTGATAATGTTCTGTGCAAAACCCTCTGAAACCTCTAAAAAATCAGCATTGTCAACAACCGTTGTAATGATTTGCTTCATATCGTAGGGCTTATTGGGTTCGTCTGGAATAAACCCATTTAACTCGGAAGCCAAGCGGTTTACATCATCTGCTGAATCAACCAGCTCACTGTCTGAAAGGTTGTTATCAGGCAGAAAACTTAACAGCCGTTTGATATCTTGCATACAGGCCTCTTCAGATGCGCTTTTGAAGTGAGCCACACCGCTGACTGAATTGTGTGTGTCAGCGCCACCGAGCTGTTCAAACGTAACATCTTCTCCGGTCACCGCTTTGATAACTTGCGGACCGGTTATGAACATCTGACTGGTTTTTTCGACCATAAATACAAAATCGGTAATAGCGGGCGAATAAACCGCACCACCTGCGCATGGACCCATGATCACCGAAATCTGAGGTATTACACCAGATGCAATAGTATTTCTGTAAAATATTTCTCCGAACCCGCTTAATGCGTCAATTCCTTCTTCAATTCTTGCTCCTCCGGAATCATTGATGCTGATGAAAGGAGCGCCCATTTTCATGGCCATATCCATCACTTTTGTAATCTTCCGGGCATGCATTTCTCCCAGTGAACCGCCAATAACAGTAAAGTCCTGAGACGATACATAAACCAACCGGCCGTTCACGGTACCATAACCAGTAACAACACCATCACCGGGCACTTTTTTCTGCTGCATATCGAACTCAATGCTTCGTGTTTCCACAAAAGTATCAATCTCTACAAAACTGTTTGGATCCATAAGCATTTGAATTCTTTCCCTGGCAGTCTTTTTCCCGGCTTCACGCTGTTTTTTAATACGAGCCTCTCCGCCACCAAGTGCAACTTTTTGCTTTCTGGCAGAAAAGTCGTTAATTTTGTCCATTGTAGCCATCTTATCCCACCTCGTAGTAATAGAATTTTTACTTAAAAAACATTCAAAATGTTCTCAGTTCGTATGTATTTCAGATACAAAGACCATATTACCGATATTTTACTCGAAATTGATTGCAATTATTATGAATTATAACGTACTTACAGGTTCTTTGCAATGATTTAGTAAAGATTTTGCTAAAAAATTAACAATATAATGTAAAGCTCATTATACCCGGGACCTGCTACATTTGATGATGAATGATCCTCGCGCTTTTTTCATTTCAACTTTTCAATACAGACTAATATTGGTGGATGGTTGGGGAGATTAACAAACTGTGTCACCATCACCGCAGCAAACTGAGGATCGAACTGCGGTAGCCTTTCAAGTAAATAATCCCGCTCTTCAAAGCCTGAATCTCCGCCGTGATAGATCACAAGAATGATCATGCCACACACGGTCAATTTTGCAAAGGCAGCCTGTACTGCCTGCAGGGTAGTTTCACCCAGGGTGCAAAGAGTATGATCTCCTCCCGGCCTGTATCCAAGATTAAACAATACAAGCTTCACCGGTTCATGAACATATTGACCGAGCTTCTCATGGCCATCCTGAATTAAGATACAGGTTTCCGAAAGGCCTTCATTTAGGAGGCGTTTTTTTGTGTTTTCAATAGCCTCCTTTTGGATATCAAATGCATATACTTTCCCTTCTCTGCCTGTTAATGAGGCAAGAAAAGCTGTGTCATGGCCATTTCCCATGGTTGCATCTACCACGGTATCACCTGGTTGAACTATTCTTCTTGCATATTCATGGGATTGCTTTAACGCCTGTTGTAAAATCATTGCCTCTCCTTTTGTTTCGCAAGGATATAATGCTGCCCAAGATAATATGTATCCATCACAGATGCGTTCCCTGGTTTGTTTTCCCGCTAAAAGTGCTGCTAAAACTTGCATTTCGCTTTCACACAGATAAAGTAGCTGCGAAAATAAGCGATGCTACGACTCGTATTATAATACAAAAATCGGAATAAAAAAAGGGCTCCAGTGTTTCCCGAAACCCTTCTCATTTAGCAAATAAATTTTTTTCGCCTTTACTGATCAGCCTACTTTCGATTCAAGCCGCAGCTTATCGGCTATCATCGCTATAAACTCGGAATTGGTGGGTTTCCCCTTTTTTGTGTTGATGGTGTAGCCAAATAAATCGTGGATGGTATCTACCTGACCTCTTGTCCAAGCAACTTCTATTGCATGGCGAATTGCCCTTTCTACACGGCTTGGGGTTGTCTTGTATCTTCTGGCAAGTTCTGGATATAGTCTTTTAGTAACGGAGCTGATCAGTTCCAGGTCTTCTATAACCAAGAGAACAGCATCCCTCATGTATTGATAACCTTTAATGTGGGCTGGGACACCTACATCACGCATGATTTGTGTAATGCGGCTTTCCATGCTCGAAGGCCTTGATGATTGTGTTTTCACGGATGGTTTAGGTGCCTCGGGTCGGTTAATTATCACTTCCCCTTTTCGTAATTGGCGAATTCGTTCAACCAAAATTTCCAGATCGAAAGGTTTCACAATATAGTACTCGGCCCCTAAACTTACAGCCTGCTGTGTAATCTTATCCTGCCCCACAGCTGAAAGAACGATGAACATGGGTTTTGCGGAAGTGTGAACCTTGTTATAATGCTCTAGAACTGCCAGCCCATCCATGTGTGGCATAATAATATCCAGAATAACAATATCCGGATGCAATTCGTCAATCAGGTTAATTGCTTCCAAACCATCTTCTGCCCTTCCAATTACTTCAATATCCTCGCTGTTTGACAGATAATCACAGACGATTTCGCCAAATTCAACATTGTCATCGGCGACTAATATGCGAATCGGGTCTATCACGTATAAAACCTCCTTTGATTTAATCTATAGACACATTATATTTCCATTTATACCATGTTGCAAGTTATTTTTCCATAACATTCATTATGTTTACCTCAAATGACCATATATACCAGTTTTATAGACGTAAACGGCTTAATTCTTTCAGGAAATAAAACGATACTGAATGGTTCGCAGTATACTGATTTGCGTTACTATAGAAAAAAGAGATGTGATAAACGCTGTATACAAGTTTCAACTGTACTTCCCATAGAGAACGGACAGAGAAAAGAAAAGGCATCCATAAAGATGGCGAAGTAAAGCCGCATTTATGGATGCTATTGTAGTTTTGGGGTTATTGTGCGAAAAATTTCACAGCACTCATCGCTGATATGATATTAACATAAATTTTCTGTTCAGCCGTTTCATAGTTTTCAGAAATGAATATTTCATCCTGTTTGTTTACCTTGATATTATGGAAATCCAGATCAGACATGAAATTTCCTGCCTTCACCTGTAAGCCTGCTTCTTTAGGGATATAAATGTCAAGATCTGTAACTCCAGTCCATAGATTAATATTTGTTTCTGTTTGTTGATCACCAATGATAACCTTCAGATCTCCGGCGCCCATTCGAAAATCTGCTTTCTTCACAGGAATTTGTTCAAAATTTAAAATTCCGTCGACTACTCCCAGATTGGCGTCTATTTCCCATATCAGAACTGGATTCATCTTAAGGTTGAAATGAGGAATAACGCGTCTGTTATTTTGTGCATGACTGTATTCCAAAATAGCTTGTTCGCCTTGAGACAGGCGCTGTTCCAGCTTGGGAATATTGGAATCCAACCGTACAAGCAGGTCATTGTCGCCCTCAGCCAGATCCATCTTTACCGATCCGATCTGAAGGATAAGCCTTCCCTCCTGTGTCCCCTGTTCAAGTGGGATAGTTTTTTCTGTCGGCATCTTATGCATATCAGCTAATGGACCGAGCTCGATCTGCAGGTTCTCTTCAAAATTTAGTATTCGGGTGTTTTCATTTCTTTTGTACACGCCAAACCCGATAAAAAGGATGAAAGTTAGAATCCAGATCCCTGAAGTAAGCCTTTTCTTTTTACTAAACATAATCGTTGCACCAGTTGCCACTAGAAAAATCGGCCATAGCGTCTTTATGGATGCGGTCCAGTTCACCGACAGAATCCCTGCTTGCCGGAAAATCCATGCGACTCCGATCAGAATCAGGATAATCCCCAGCGTATGCCCTTTTTTCATTCCCCTTGCCTCCAATTTTTATATACCAACAAGGAACCAACCACAACAAGAACGACAGGGATAGCGTAGCGATAGTCAACCCAATCAAACAAGAGCTTTGCCAGGGCAATCACACCGATAAGAATCAGAGCAACACCGATAACAATTTTTGTGTTTTCCGAATTTGCTGTTTTCGGATGAAAATTTTCCTCGTTTTCATAGCTCATTTGATCCTTAAGCACTGCTTCTTCGGATGGTATTACCAGAACGCATACCACATAAGCTATTATACCGGGTAAAAAGCCAGTCACAACGATTGCGACAGCTGTCAGGAACCTCAGAAGCCCTTTTTCCACCTGGGCATATTCCGATAAACCAGAACAAACCCCGCCGAAGATTCTATCCCGGGTGCTTCGATATAATTTTTTTTCCATAATATCACCTCATCAACTTGGTCTTTCTATCTTCAAATACGATTGGGCAAAACAAATGTCTGAATAAACTTGCATAACTCTTTTCAGATCGAAACTGTATCTATTTTCCCCCTTGCTTCCATATTCCTTTCTTTGAAGCGAGCAGACCCATTAATATCACATACAAGCGATTTCTCAATAATGAATTTTTTATTTTACGGTTACCGCATTTCTTCCCATTGCATGATTCTCGCTGCAATTTCTGCAAATATCGGTGCTGCTGATGTTCCTCCGCCTGCCCCGTCTTCAACGAAAACACTCATCGCATACCGTGGCTCGATATATGGAAAGTATCCTGTAAACCAGGCATGAAGAACCCTTCTGTCTCCCTTGAATAATCCGGTTTCTGCGCTCCCGGTTTTCCCGGCAGCTCCTCCATATCCGCCGATATCTGCCTTCTGCCCGGTACCATTTTCCACCGTTGCCTCCATCATCTCCATCAATGCCGCAGCAGTATCTCTGGAAATAACCCGATTCCACTCTCTCTTTTTCAGATCCCTTATAATTTCCCCGTTCCGATTGACGATACTATCCACAACATTAAAGGTGTTTCGTATGCCTCCGTTGGCGATAATCGCAGCCATTCCAGCTGCCTGTAATGGTGTCACAAGGATTTTCCCCTGTCCCATGGCCAGGTTGGCGATGTTTCCGTTCCCTTCGAGTTCTGCCATGACAGGAAGCATCCCCTCGTATTCGGATATCCCCTGAGCATCCAGCCCTGTTACCGATCCCAGTCCAAACTCCTTTGCTGTATCGAGCATTTTTCGGGCACCCAACTGAATACCCATTTGGATAAAGTATCCATTGCAGGATTGCGCAAAGCCGTTTTTTAAATCCATCATTCCGTGACCACCGATATCGTAGCTCCAGCATTTGAAAATTTGGTCACCCACTGGATAATAACCCGGACAATCATAGATGATTTCTGTATCATAATGATCTTCCAGTGCAGCTGCTGTGGAAATGATTTTAAAGATTGATCCCGGGGTGTAACCAGCAAGTGCTCTGTTAAAAAGAGGTTGGGTGTTATCATTCAGATATTGAGATATGTCTGCAGGATTAAAACCGGGCCTGCTTGCCAAAACCAGTACATCTCCATTCAGGATGTCAATAATGACCACTGCGCCCGAAACCATCATCTTGTCCATTACTTCTTCAGCAAGCTTCTGCATATGGTAATCAAGAGTCAACTTTATACTCAGTGGACTTTCTGACTCGGTTTTCATAAGTTGATAGCCATACCGCTGAATAAATTTATCCTTTGCATCGGTGGTTGCCAGCGCATAAACGCTGTTACCGGATGACAGGATTTCCTGATATTCCCTTTCGATTCCAGCAAGCCCCTGGGAGCAGCTCCCGTCTGTATATCCTATCAGATGTACAGCTGGCATATTCGCACTCATTCTTTTCCGCCTCTCTACAATTGAAACCCCCTGTACTGCACTATCCAAAAGTAATTGCGCGGCTTGTTCATCAACTGGGAAAATTTCCGGAGCTGCGTTGTATATCGAAAAATTGATGAACGCATCTGCTTCTACATTGAGAATATCTGCAATATATTCTCTGGTTTGCTGATCCTTTGGGAAAACTGCAGGTTGAAGTACAGCAACAAACTCGGTACTCCTGCCTGTAAATGAAATCATGTTCCTGTCGAGAATATCCCCTCTGTCCTGATATATCTCGGTCATTTTGCTCCGTTGTCGGAATGCAGAAGCCGAATAGGTATCGTATTGGTTAATTTGAATTTGATAAAGCCTGTAGCCTAGAATCCCTATCAATGCTGTGAACAAACACAGCATCAGCCATATTCTCCCTTTACGCATAGCAGACACCCGTTTCATTTTTACTGACAAAACAAGGCTAACCTCATAGAGTTGACCAAGGTTATGTCCTTATGAATTATCCCAGAAACAGGTGTTTCTTATACATTTAGTGGATGAATCGACTTAATCAAATGCTCTTAAGATCCCGTGCCCTAAATGCCATGAAGAGAGGAAGTTAATTTTAGCGCAAGAGCTAAAAACACGAATAGACGGATGCAATATGAATGTGGGATAGACGGATGCAATATGAATGTAGCGCATCAGGTATTTCGAAATTTCTCTGCTTGGAGCAGATCCAGTTGGATTTGGTGAATTAATTCATCACGGTTACTGAAACGTTTTTCATCCCGAAGCTTCTTTAAAAAAAATACTTCAATATCCTGACCGTATAATTGACCATCAAATCCTGTCATATGGGTTTCCAGCGTAACTTTCGTATCATAATTCAATGTCGGCCTATGGCCTACATTGGTCACACTGTTGTACCATTTCCCCTGATACATTGTTCTTGTGATATAAACTCCTATTGCGGGCATCACAAGACAACGCTCTGGAATCATATTGGCAGTTGGGAAACCCAGAGTTCTGCCAACCTGTGTTCCGCTGATCACTTTTCCAGGAACGGAGAAATGTCTGCCAAGAAGCTCAAAGGCCTTTTCCATTTTTCCTTTCATGATATATTGACGTATAATTGTGCTGGACACAATTTCTTCCCGAACTTTTACAGGAGGTATCACAACCAGCCTAAATCCAAGCTGGTTGCCCATTTGCCTAAGCAGATCGGTATCTCCTTTTCCCATATATCCAAAGTGGAAGTTAAAACCAACTACCACAAGTTTTGCCCGCATTTTTCGAACCAGTATATCTTCAACAAAGGATTCTGGACTCATCCTTGAGAACTCTTCATCAAATTCTTGAAAGCAAAGGCTTTCAAGACCGGTTTTCTCCAATACTTTAGCTTTGTGGTCAGTA
This sequence comes from Clostridiaceae bacterium, assembly GCA_012522505.1. Classification (GTDB taxonomy): domain Bacteria; phylum Bacillota; class Clostridia; order DSM-8532; family DSM-8532; genus JAAYJG01. The sequence continues at coordinate 9,586 of JAAYKJ010000134.1, read as the reverse complement.
GTCATAATTAAAGGTGTATAAAGCTTTTTCCTAAGGATATGCTCGGGATGCTTCATGAAAGTATATACCACAGAATGTAGATCATTTAGCTGACACTCATTTATAAGGGTATTGATCAGAGCCATATGGCCTCGATGCAGCCCGTCAAAATTTCCCAACCCAACACCGCAGGCTTTATCTTCAGGTAATGTAAAACGATTTCTAAATATCTTCACAGCATTCTCTTCCTTAATCGCTATATCATGACAGCTCTCTTGTCCCACTTTTCCTTTGTCTTGTTCTACTGGAGCAATACTCCCTTGATACAAAACGAAACATCAGGACTGATTTGTTGCAAATAGTTTATGCGCTCGGAGAATTATCTTGCTTTTTTGTCCATGGATTTTCCCCAGGCCTATAAAGGAATCACTTTCGGAGTATACTCGAACAAAACAGGGATCTGGTTCCTCCGTTTTTGGTCGATTATTTGCGATTTTTAATTGTGGTGCATCAAATGGAGCATCTGATTCGTTCTCATTCTTCAATGGAACAGCCGTTCCATCCTCCAGATTCACGTCCTCCTGCTTCAATGGTTCGGCAGTTCCATCCCCCAGATTCACATCCTCCTGCATCAACTCAACGGGAGCTCCATTCGTAAAACGGAGCAGGTCTTTTGAAGACAGTGAAACACCGGGATACTTCTGGAATACAATATCAACCGGCAACAGTGCGGATGACAAATTTCCTTCTTCTGAAGCCCTCTTGATCTCTTCCAATGTTAATGCTTTTTCAATGGAAAAGGGGCCTACTCCAGTTCGGATTAAGAATGACATATATGCACCACAACCGATTTTCTGTCCGATATCGGCACAAAGGGTACGGATATAGGTTCCTTTTGAACAACTAACGTCAAACAGGACTACAGGGTTTTCCCGATCCAACTTGGCATCGATTAGCGTAAGTTTGGAAATATGAACCTTCCTCTTTTTTCGGTGAAGCTCCACCCCCTGCCTTGCCAGCTCATACAACCGTTTTCCGTTAACTTTTATAGCAGAATGCATCGGAGGAAGCTGTTCATATTCTCCTATAAAAAGATCAAAGGTTTGCAAAAGCTCACCTTTATCAAGTTCTACCTTATTTCTTTGCAGGATCTCCCCTTCTTGGTCCTGGGTATTGGTAATAATACCAGCAACCATTTCGGCACGGTAGGACTTATCGAAATCCTGAAGCCACCCGATCGTTTTTGTAGCTTTTCCAATACAAACAGGAAGAAGACCGACCGCGGCGGGATCCAGTGTACCGGCATGGCCTATCTTTTTTATCCCTGTAATTCCTCTTAGCCAGGCAATTACGTCAAATGAGGTCATACCCGGAGGTTTCAGTACCAATAAAATTCCGTCCATTTACAGCACCTTTTCGATTTCGCTGAGGAGTTTGTCCCTGATCTCTTCCAATTTTCCATTCATGGAGAAACCAGCAGCCCGTACATGCCCACCACCCGAAAAAAGACTCGCTATCCGGGCAACATCCACATATTCATTTGCGCGCAAACTGCCTTTATAATGGCCGGGAACCTCTTCGCGTAAAAAGAGGGAAACCTCAACCCCCTCCAGGTTTCTTCCAACATTCACAAGCCCTTCGAAATCATCGGATTGTGCGTCCACAGGCTGAATATCCTCATGTTTGATCCATGAAACTGCTGTCTTCCCGTTGTGGTATAGCGTTAAATTTTGCAGCGTCTTTTTCATCAGGGACATTTTTGAATGGGAAACAATATCAAAAACCTTTTTGGCAATATCAGCAAAAGGAATTTCCAGGGCTAATAGCTCTGATGCAATGGTATGCGTTTGCGGCCCTGTATTGCTATAACGGAAACCTCCTGTATCAGTAACAATTGCTGTATACAGACAAATAGCTATCTCCCTGTTGATGGGAACCTTTAGTTCTTTTATTAAATAATAAACCATTTCCCCGGCAGCAGCAGCCTTTTGATCGATCCATAGCCCGTCTGCCTTCATGTTGTTTGTTGTGTGGTGATCAATTGTGATTTTTCGTGCGGCATTGGTATAGATCGATGCACGTTTTCCAAGCCTTTGCATGTCACTGGTATCTATGCATATGGCAAGTTCAAACACCTCTTCGGTATTCTCACCGATAGTGTGTTGTCCTGGTAGAAAATCCAGCATTTTCGGAACAGGTTCCTCAAGAAAAACAGTAACCTTCTTGCCCGTTTGTTCCAGAGCCAAAGCCAATGCGAAAGATGAACCTAAAGCATCTCCATCTGCAGACATATGGGTTATAATGGCAACAGAATGCGCCGAACGAATTATATCCAATAACTGTTTCAAAAGCTCAATCCCTTCGAATTTTCATCAAATTCCCGACCTTCACCTGTGTAGGTAACCTGCAAAGCAAGCGATATGGCATGCAGATCACAAATACCCGACGTGTTTTTTAGCTACAGTGGCTAAAAAACACGTCGTATGGGCCTTTTATGAATAGACTCCGCCACAAGGGCGATCCCAGGATTCTACTCATCTGGATTCATGGTCTTGTCAATCAGGCTGCTGATGTGCATTCCATGTTCTATCGAATCGTCTTGGATGAACAAAAGCTCAGGCACATATCGAAGTTGGATCCTGTTTCCAATTTCGCGGCGTACAAAACCCGCAGCGTGTTTCAACGCGTTAATCGCATCCTGTTTTTCCCGATCATTACCATAAACACTAATATATACCTTTGCATAACGTAGATCCTTTGTCACCCGAACTCCCATAACAGAAACCAGCCCTGGAAGCCTTGGATCCTTGATGGTGTTTCGAATGATATCTGCAATTTCTTTTTTTATTTCACCCGCTATCCGCTCAGTTCTTTCCAAAATGTCACCAACTTTCGGTCTATGTTCTTTCAATCTCTACCATCCGGAACGCCTCAATGACGTCCCCTTCCTTAATATCATTAAACTTATCAATTAATATACCACATTCGTATCCCTGGGCGACTTCGCGAACGTCATCCTGGAATCGTTTCAGAGAAGCCAATTTACCTTCGTAAGCCACAATACCATTTCGGACAACACGTACACCGGAATTACGCATGATCTTTCCATCAATAACATAACCGCCACCAATTGTACCGATGCTGGAAGCCTTAAAGGTTTGCCGGATTTCAACGTGTCCGTCAATAACCTCTTTGTAAGTTGGATCCAAAAGCCCTTTCATTGCTTTTTCTATATCCTCGATGGCACTGTATATGATCCTGTACAAACGGATATCAACCCCTGCAGTTTCCGCAGCTTCAACCACATTCGCCGGAGGTCTGACATTAAACCCGATAATAATCGCATTTGATACGCTTGCCAAAGTCACATCTGCCTCATTAATAGCGCCAACACCGCCATGAATAACCTTAACCTTTACCTCTTCATTACTGATCCTTTCAACCGACTGCGTCACTGCTTCAACAGAACCCTGAACATCAGCTTTAACAATGATGTTTAATTCTTTTACATCACCTTGTTGAATCAGGTTAAACAGATCGTCAAGCGATACTTTCGGAGCAGTACCAATACTTTGCTCACGCTGCTGCGACTTCCGTTCCTCCACCAGATGTCTGGCCACTTTTTCATCTGCAACAGCATAGAAAACATCTCCCGCCTCGGGTACTCCATCCAATCCAATGATTTCAACCGGTGTTGACGGACCAGCCTGTTCAATCCTTTTGCCATATTCATTTGTCATTGCTCGGATACGTCCAAAAGTCGTTCCGGAAATTATGGAATCTCCCGAATAAAGCGTCCCACGCTGAACAAGTACTGTAGCTACAGGACCGCGTCCTTTATCCAGCTTTGCTTCAATGACGATACCTTTTGCCTGCCTGTCTGGATTTGCTTTCAGTTCCAAAACATCTGCGGTCAAAAGCACCATTTCCAGCAGTTGATCGATATTCGTTCCCATTTTTGCTGAAACCGGAACAGCGATTACGTCTCCGCCCCACTCCTCGATGAGAACGCCCCGTTCAGCCAACTCCTGCTTCACACGGTCTGCATTTGCTCCGGGCTTATCAATTTTATTGATTGCAACAATCAAGCTAACATTGGCTGCTTTGGCATGGTTTATGGCCTCTATGGTCTGAGGCATAACACCATCATCGGCAGCGACTACCAGTATGGCAATGTCAGTTGCTTGTGCGCCCCTTGCTCGCATTGCGGTGAAAGCTTCATGACCAGGAGTATCAAGGAAGGTTATATCTCTGCCATGAACATTTACCTTGTAAGCACCAATATGCTGTGTTATACCGCCTGCTTCCCTGTCTGCCACATTCGTTTTCCGTATGGCGTCAAGCAGTGATGTTTTTCCGTGGTCAACATGACCCATGACTACAACAACAGGGGCACGTTCTACGAGATCTTCTTCGTTATCATCCACATCATCAAACAAGATATCTTCATCTCTAACTACCACTTCTTTATGAACTTCAACACCAAACTCCTCACCGATGATAGCAGCAGTATCAAAATCCAGTTCCTGGTTCAGTGTAACCATGGTTCCAAGATTCATCAGCTTTTTTATCACTTCAGCAGCGGTCTTTTTCAAAGCTTCGGCCAGGTTCTTAACAGTAATAGTCTCTGGAATGGTGATTTCCTTCAGTACCGCTTTAGGAGGAATATGCTTTTCTTCCCTCCTTCTGCTCCTGTCTTTTTTCACCTTATCCTTTTCTTCATAGAATTCATTTAATACAAAGTCATCGGAATACATGTCGGAAACATTTGCAGTATGGCCCGCGAAATTCTTTTTGTATTTGCTGCGGCTTCTGCCTGTGCTTTGCTGAACCACCGGCTTGATGACTTCTTTTTTTGCTTCCCGCTTAAACCCTTTTTCCAGATCCCTGGTAATGGCTGAACGCCTTTCACCGCGTAGGTTGTTCTTCTCTTCAACTTGGCCCGGGGCAAGATTGACCTTCGGGATAACAAGAGGCTTGTTTACACCTCTGCCTCTGTCATCACTTCTGCCTTTTGGACCTTGATCGCGACTTCTGTCAAGCCCTCTGTCGTCCTTACCGCGAGAGTAACCACCTTCACGATATGGCCCGCGATTTGTCTGGGCATCCCTTCCCAAACTACGGTTTTGGCCACTGTCACGGGAACCGTCCCGACGATCGACCCGACGATCGACCCTGCCTTCCCTGAATCCGCGATTTTGCTGTTCCCGGCCTTGTTGGCTTTCAGCTTGCTGATTCGTCTTTTGAGTGCGTTCCTTGGCCTCAATATCCTTTTGAGGACGGCTGGCCTGCGTTTGACTCCGTCGGCTTTTGTCGGTTTGCTGGGTACGGCCTTCTTTTTTGTCCTGTGGCTCAACCTTTTCAGACGTATCCCTTTCTTTACCGCTCTGTTTGATGGTCGGGACATCGGGTGCTTCCTGTTGAATCTTATTATCCACGTATGCTGTCCTCTTTTGCTGCGCTCCCGCATCGGAAGAAGCACGACCATCCTCTTTTTCTACTTTTGCCTGCTGAATCTCTTGAGATTTTGCTGCCATACGCTTTTCTGTTTTCTCTGCACCCGCAGATACTGTCTCCTTTTGAATGTCACTTTGATTTTCGCTTATTGCTTTATCCCTCTCAGCCTTATTTTCGGCTTTTTTCTCTTCTTCAATCCCTGTTGTTTTCTGAACTGCATCCGGCTTGCTTTCCTTCTTTGTTTCAACTTCTTCGGTATCCTGCTTGTTGCGATCACTGCGGGATGAAACCTTCTTGATGCTTAAAATACTATCCACAGGTCTTCGGATTCTGTCCCCCCGCTGGCTGATACCGGTGATATCATCTTCAGCAATATCAACTTTGATATCCTCCGCTTTCTTTCGTACAGAGGGCTGCTCCTTCGCCTGAGAAGTGGAATCCTTGGTATGCTTTCGGATGGTAGGAATTTCATTGTCGCTTCCGCGCCTTAGTCCTGCCATTAAGCCATCCGTGCTGGAAGATGTCCGGACATAGCCTTTTCTGCTTTTCTTCTTTTCTCTGTCCCTGTCCCTCATATCACGCTCATAACCATCATCATGGATGATGATTTCGGTTTTTCGAATGATCCGGGGAATGCTTTTTCGCACCTGAGTTTCCACTGGTTCCTGCTGATCATCACTATTCGCATCATCAGAACCTTCAACCAGATTTCTGTTCACCACACCGATATGTTTATATAACCGATCCAGTTCGTCTTCTTCCAGCAAACTCATATGGCTCTTTACAATTATATTGATTTCTCCCAGTTTTTCAATAAGCCTTTTGCTGGTTGTGTTCAGCTCCTTGGCCAGTTCAAATACTCTTTTACTCAATCAGCCCACCCCCGTGTTTTTTCTCGTTGCTTTGATAACTCGTTATCAGTTCGGTTAGCTTCTGCGCAAACCCGGAATCCGTAATCACCGCGGTAGAGCGAATTTCCTTACCCAACAGTCTTCCCAACAAATGTTTCTTCCCAAACCGTATAAAAGGAACTTCCCGGTATATGCACGCATCTTGAAACTTCTTCACCGTATTGCCTGAAGCATCTTCGGTAACAATAACCATATAAGCTTTTTTGCTTCTGATTGCTTTTTCACAGCTTTCTTCACCTGAAACCAGCTTTCCTGCCTTCATTGCCAGCCCCATAAAAGAATATATCCTATCGGTCACGTTTTTCCTCCATTTGCTTCGCTAACCCCTTATATATATCATCGGGAATTTCCATTTTAAATTCCCTGTTAAATGCTTTGGTCTTACAAGCCTTTGCAAAACATTCCGGATTGTCGCACAGATAAGCACCCCTACCATTCATTCTACCAGTCCTGTCCAAAAATATTTCACCCTCGGGGCTTTTCACTACACGCAGTAATTCCTTTTTTCCCTTCATTTCCCGGCAAGCAATACACCTGCGCAACGGGATTTTTTTTGGCTTCATATCTCCTGCCGCCTTTCCATGAAATGTTTTCCGCGGGTTGAAACGTTCTATTCCCTGAGTTCTTCACTATCAGCGCTTACCGCTTCCACATCCTGTTCAGAAACATTCTCATCAACAAAACCCTCTTCGGAAGGTTCTTCTTCGGAAGGTTCCTCTTCAGAAACATCCTCTTCGGAAGATTCTTCTTCAGAAACATCCTCTTCGAAAGATTCTTCTTCAGAAACATCCTCTTCGAAAGATTCTTCTTCATTGATATCTGTATCAGAGGTATGCTCTGCTTCGTAATTATTCTCATCGGTGTCGCCAGCATAGTCAACTTCATCGATGAAGAGCCCAGCGCTTTCACCGTCCTCCAAATCCTCATCCGGAGTATCGGCCGTATAGATCAGTAATTGCTGCTCAATTTGTGCCCTTAATTGAGATTCACTCTTGATATCAATTTTCCAGCCGGTAAGCTTAGCGGCAAGCCTGGCATTCTGTCCTTCCTTGCCAATTGCAAGGGATAATTGAAAGTCGGGTACAATTACGCGCGCAACTTTATTAATTTCGTCAATATCCACGCGTACAACTTTTGCAGGGCTTAAGCTGCTGGCAATATATTCTTCAGGATTCCCGGACCACTTAATCACATCCAGCATCTCACCCTTTAGCTCATCAACAATTGATCGAATCCGGCTTCCCTTTTGTCCCACACAGGCTCCTACAGGATCTACATTTTCATTCTTTGAAAAGATGGCTATCTTGGTTCGTGAGCCTGCTTCACGGGCAATCGTTTTTATTTCAACAGTTCCGTCATGGATTTCTGGTACTTCCAACTCCAAAAGTCGTTTTACCAGCCCCGGATGGGTTCTGGAAATAAATATCTGAGGACTCTTGTTGGTTTTCTTAACATTGATAACATAAGCCTTTATTCTGTCGTGAATGTTATACTTTTCACCGGGAGTCTGTTCTCCGGGAGGAAGAATTGCTTCGGCACGCCCAAGATCGACAATTACATTTCTCCGCTCAAAACGACTGATAACACCCGTCACGATATCTTCTTCCTTGCTGGAAAACTCTTCAAATATGATCCCTCTTTCGGCTTCACGGATCCTCTGCATAACAACCTGCTTTGCTGTTTGTGCTGCAATTCTACCGAATTTACGCGGGGTTACTTCCACTTCTACCATATCACCCACTTCAAAATCTGCACCAAACTTATTTGCCTGCTCAAGCGACAGCTCGGCTGACGGATCGGTTACTTCCTCAACGATGCTTTTTACGGCGAATACACGAACATCTCCTGTGAGACGATCAATATATACCTCAACATTTTGAGTGGTACCATAATTCCGCTTGTATGCTGTTATCAAAGCGACTTCAATAGCCTCAATGAGTATTTCCTTGCTGACACCCTTCTCTTTTTCAATTTGTTCCAAAGCACGAATCAATTCGGCACTCATGATTAAAGCCTCCCTAAAATAATATCACCCGGTTAATTTTGGATATATGCTTCAAAGAGTATGTTTCCAGATTATCCTTATCGGTTAAAACTGTAACGTTTTCACCGTCATAGGCTTCCAATACCCCTTCAATAGCCTTCCTTCCATCCACCGGTTTATAAAACCCAATTAGCACTCTCTCACCAATGGCCTCTTCAAAATCCCTGCTTTTTTTAAAAGGCCTCTCCACCCCTGGGGATGATACCTCAAGCACATATGCATGCGGAATTGGATCGATTTCGTCAAGCTTTTTACCCAAAGGCCTGTGTACCGCTTCACAATCTTCAAGCGTAATGCCTCCTGGTTTATCAATATATACACGCAAATGCCAATCAGCACCCTCACGGATGTATTCTACATCAACCAAAATAAAGCCCCGTTCTTCAACAATAGGTTTAGCCAACGCTTCAACAGTTTCTGTCACTTTATTACTTGCCACAATTCTACCTCCATGATACAAACGCATTCAACCTGGTTCATCAAGATAAGCCTATCCTAATATGTAGCAATCAATTCAGCAGCGACCATAAGGCTTTTAATTTCTCCGCAGCCAGGTATTGCTGAAAGTTACACGCTTCGCCCAGTGCAGCACCGAATGACCCGTAAAAATAGGATTTGACAGTGTCAAATCCAAAAGAGCAGCAATACCCATTTATCAAATGCTCCTAAGACCCCTGTCTGACCTAAAGGCCATGAAATAGAGGAAGCGTATTTTTAGCTGCGAGAGCTAAAAAACCTCATTGAATGCCTTATCCTGTCAAAGCAGCAAACAAGGAGTCGTTTTTGAATAATCAATCCAATTTCCGGAGCTCCACTTCAATAAAGTGACCTGTGTAGCAAGCTGTTATGGTTTGCAGGTCACAAATAACTTAAGCGTATCTAAGCCAACCGGCTAAAATACGTACTTTAAGCACATTGTGCGGCGGGCCCAGCGAGTTAGGAAACCAATAAATACCCATTCAAAATGCAAAGAGTGGGATAACCCACTCTTTCCGTACAACTGCTGCTCATAATCAAAAACATTATACCATGGAACAATTTGCATTGCAAATATTTTTCATAAAAAAATCTGATCGGTTTGTGATAATGTCTCATTGTACCACATGTGATTATGTCCCACCCAAAAATATAGTATAATGAAACCTTCATGTCATAATGTGAAGGGTGGTTACAATTGAGAAAGGTCGAATTAACA
>JAAYKJ010000133.1 GCA_012522505.1 Clostridiaceae bacterium | reverse complement strand
TCTCATATAGAAAAACGTCCAGAATCCTTGAGGCCTGTTCAGACATGGGGAAGACCTTCCCCATCTCCTCGATTTTATAATCAATCCCCAATCCTTCAAAAAAGCGGAGGGTATCCTTCACTGTGAAGGCTTTCAGCGCTTCACTTACAAATTCAGGGTTTTCGCCGTGATACCAGGGCACATCGGCATTGATATTGGTATAATTGCATCTGCCGTTTCCCGTCACCAGTATTTTCTTTCCTATCCTCGGATTTTTCTCCAGTACGGTAACCTCTGCGCCTGCTCTGCGGGAAGAAATCGCTGCTATCAGACCGGCAGCGCCTCCTCCAATAACAAGTACCTGTTTTTTCATCTTCATGCCTGTTTCCTCACCATATGATAAACCGTATCGATTATTATCAGTGTACCACATATTTTAACATTTATTTTACCAAACAATTGAGGGTGGGCAGAATTTGTTCGTGAACTATGCTAAATCATAAGTTATTGATCCATATATTGATTTATGGTATACTCCATAAATCACTGTTTGTATATTTAATTAGCACTAAGGCGGGTTAGGCCCTATAACGTGCCACAAGCATTTGTATTATATTGGCCCCTGCCCCGGGAGGAAAACAACATATGGATTCCATCAAAGATAACAAAATGGGCTCTTCCCCCATTTTTCGATTAATCATCACCATGTCACTGCCAGCTATGTTTTCCATGCTGGTACAATCCTTATATAATATTGTCGACAGTATTTTTGTCTCGAGTCTCGGTCAGGACGCGCTGACAGCCTTATCCCTCGCATTCCCTGTACAGACCTTGATGATTGCTATGGCTGTTGGCACCAGCGTAGGTGTGAACTCATTGATTTCCCGCAGGCTGGGTGAAGGCCGACGTGATGAAGCAAACAGTGCCGCAACCCATGGTTTGGTGCTGTCAATTATTTATTGGCTTGTTTTCGCACTGCTGGGTATATTTTTTACAAGACCTTTCTTTGAAAGCTTCTCAGACAACCTGGTAGTTGTTAATATGGGTACCGATTATATACAAACTGTTACGTTGTTCTCGTTCGGAATGTTTATCCTTATCGATGTGGAAAAAACCCTGCAAGCCACCGGTAATATGATCTATCCAATGATCTTTCAGCTAACCGGAGCCATACTGAATATCATACTGGATCCCATTATGATCTATGGTTTGCTGGGTTTTCCGAAGATGGGTGTAAAAGGAGCAGCTGTTGCGACTGTTACTGGACAGATATTATCCATGCTGTTTTGCTTGTACATTATGTTTACTAAGAGCCATGCTGTCCATTTTAAATTAAAGCGTTTCAAATTTCGCGGTAAAACCTTGAAGGATATCTACAAGGTAGGTTTTCCAGCGATCATCATGCAATCCATTATGTCTTTCCTTACAGCCAGTCTGAATGCCATCCTGATCGGTTTTTCAGAAGCTGCCGTTGCAGTTCTGGGGGCCTATTACAAACTAAACTCCTTTGTATTCATGCCTGTATTTGGGTTGATGCAGGGGGTCATGCCCATTATGGGGTTCAACTACGGTGCAGGGAATAAAAAGCGGGTGACGGATACTCTGAAAGTGGGCTGCTTGATTGCAGGAATAGTTCTTACCTTGGGAACGGCTATCTTTTTTGCATTACCTGACCGTTTGCTGAAAATTTTCAACGCATCAGAAGAAATGCTGCAAATAGGAGTTCCGGCATTCCGTATCATCAGTATCACTTTTGTAACCGCCGCCATAAGCATCATGATGTCCACATTGTTCCAAGCAGTTGGGAATGGTCTGTACAGCCTGGTGGTCTCTATTCTGCGGCAACTGGTGATCATTCTTCCTGTTGCATACTTTTTAAGCAAAATTGGTTTGGGCTATGTGTGGTATGCTTTTCCGATCGCCGACATGGTCGCTTTTATCGTCAGCCTGCTGCTTTTCAGGCAAATGTACGCAAAAAACATTAAAAACCTTGTACCACTAGCCTCAGAAGTTTGAGTGTTAATACCGCTTCAGTTTGCCGTTTTTGCGGAAATTGTCCCATAGGTTGTTCAGCCAGGGAAGCAGGTAATAATCCAGTCCAAAGCCGCGTCCCGCTCCGCCCATGGTTGCTATGGAAGCGAATACCATCCACCAGGATTTCTCATATAAACCCGTTGATGTGAGGAACATCATCATCAAACCAAAAGAGATGACCGAGCCAATAAAGTTGAACGCACCACCTAAAAGCATCAGTCCGACTGCAATCTCAAGGATGACAACCAACACTTGGAAGAACATCGCTGTCGCGTCATTCGCAAGCACAATATTCTGCAAAAACCAGTTAACAAGGTTAAAATTGCCGATATGAAGCACCTCAAGCTTTGCAAACATTTCAGTACCTATGATGCTCCCTTCAACCAAACTTCTTTCCTCTCCCAAAATAAAATGGAGAATGCCCAAATCCAAACTAAATGTCTCATGCAGTTCGGTGATGTAACCAGCACTTCCGGTGGCTGACGTTATGCCATCGGTGCTCATCCCCAGAAAAGATGCAAGCTTGGCCTCTGTCAACCAGTTCTGGGTAACCTTTTTGATGCCTTCCAAAAGCCATGTAACACCAAAAAACATTCGTAACGGTACCAACCACCATACCTGCATTCTTCTTGACCAATGCTTTTCAGGCAGGATTTTTCTTTGCTTTCTTTCATAGAATTCATGGTAAAGGTATCTTCCAACACCCTTAAATCCAACTATCCCAAACAAGTAATGGATGTTGACCAAATATTTCATCAGAACTGCCAGGAAGGCAGGCAGAGTTTTTCCCATGATCTCAGCGACGCCATAAAAATTCCCGACGGATACCATGCATCCATGCAATTTAATCGTAACCTTGTCCGGCTCCTTCTTCCGTATGGCGTTTAAAATATTCTTCGCCGCACCTTCGGCAGAATGTAATGCGGTTTCAACCATTGCAGGGTATTCCTTGCCGTTTTCGTCACGCATTCCGCAAATATCTCCAATGGCATAAACATTTTCATGTTCAGTCCTGCAATACTCGTCCACAACAAGCCTTTTGGAAGGTTTGTTTTTCTCAACGGCCATCCTTTCAACAGCTTCACCGGCCGTAACCCCTGCTGCCCAGATTATGGTTTTTGAAGGGATAAAGCTGCCTTCGGTTGAAAATCCATCTGGCGTGATCTCTTTGATGCCTGTATCGAGCATAATCTCAACCCTAAGCTTCTTTTCCAGATAGCGATGCGTTTTTGCCGCGTTTTTCTCACTAAGGCTGTTTAGAACCCTTGGTAGCATGTCTACCAAAATCAACCTTACTTTTTCCCTGTCGATTTCATGCTCCCGGGCCATCTCCCTGGTCCAGTGCGCCAGCTCTCCAATTGTTTCCACCCCGGTAAAGCCAGCCCCTGCGACAACAAATGTCAACAGCTTTTCAATCTCCTTTTCATCCTTTTCTGCTGCCGCTTTCACAAAACATTCTTTTATATGCTCTCTGATCTTTATTGCGTCTTCGTAGGACCAGATTGTAAAGGCTGCTTCAGCCGGAACCCCATAGAATTCAGGTTTACTGCCTGTGCCAAGGATCAGAAAATCATACCTATATTCATGGTTGTTAGAGGCAACCTTGTTGTTTTGAAAATCAAATTCGGTTAAATCATCTTGAACGACTTTCACACCGGTATTGTGAAAAATCTCTTTCAGCGGGATTTTAACAGCCTCTTCAGACACCCTGTTTCCAGCAACTTCATGAAGCTCGGTCAGCAGCGTATGATAATCGTGTTTGTCGATAATGGTGATTTCCAGATCGTCCTTTCCCTTTCGTCTGTTCAGATACAATGCGGCTTTTATGCCGCCATATCCGGCTCCTGCAATCACTATTCTTTTCAAAGCCATAACTCCACCCCCGTTTTATTTCGTAGCCTAAAGCTGGAACTTTTAATTAATTTTGTTTTATACATCACCCGGCCGCGTCATAACTTCAATTTTGCCCGATATGAAATGTAAAACATCCCATGGTTTATGGTTAATTATACCCTCGCAAAGCTTGGCTAAACCATTTATTTTGTGAAACTGATGATTTGATTTTCTGTATCTTCGCGCCCCGACGTCCAAGGTTATGGATTTCTTTACTGCTCAGGGACTCTGTCATGAAAAATTAATGTAGAAACCATACCTTTTTTAGATTTTTTTGTTATAATAATGGTATAGCCAATATAAAATAATATTGCGGGGTCATGCCATGTACATAAGAAAAGTTTTGCTCTTCATTCTAGTTATAGTTCTTACATTTGGGATGCCATCCCATGCAAACGAAGCAGCCCCTCCCACACCTGCTCAAAACGACTTAAGGGGCGTATGGGTTGCTACTGCCGCAAATGCGGATTATCCGCAAAAGCCAACCATCAATCCAGAAGTATTAAAGGCAGAAGCAGTCAAAATTTTAGACAACGCAAAAAAAATTGGGTTGAACACAATCATCATTCAGGTCAGGCCTGCAGCAGATGCGATCTATCCCTCAAAATACTTTCCCTGGTCCAGGTTTTTAACCGGTGGTGAAGGGCTTCAGCCCGAACAGGGCTTTGATCCTCTTGCATTCTGGGTTGAACAGGCACATCTTAGGGACATGGCACTGCATGCATGGATTACTCCCTTTCGGGTAACCAAGAAGGCCTCCAGTGAACCCGATCATCACTTTTCCTCGCTGGCACCCTCCAACCCGGCAAAGATACATCAGGATTGGGTGATCAGGCACTCGGATGGGAACCTTTACTTTAATCCGGGCATTCCCGAAGTCAGAAAACTTATTCTGGACAGCACTTTGGAAATCATCCATGAATATGACATTGATGGTATTCATTTCGACGGTTTCTTCTATCCGGGTAAGAGTTTTCAGGATCAATCCACCTATATGCAGCATCGAAAGGGAAATGAAAGCATTGAAAACTGGCGCAGAAACAATGTGAACTCTCTTATAAGCGAAGTTTCTGCAGCCATCAAAGCCTCTGGAAAGAATATTCGTTTTGGTATCAGCCCATTCGGTATATGGGCAAACAGATCAAGCAATGCTCTTGGCAGTGCCACAGCCGGTCAGGAATCCTATCATCACCAATATGCCGATTCTCTGCAATGGATCCAAAATGAAACAATCGATTATATCGCACCTCAGGTTTTCTGGAATATCGGGTACACCATCGCCGACTACAAAAAACTGTCGGAATGGTGGATAAACGCGGTTTCTGGAACAAACGTTGATTTATACATCGGCCATGCTGCCTACAAGGCTGGAAACAAGGATCTGAAAAGCCCGTGGTATGGAACAGCAGAGATAGAAAGGCAGCTGATATATAATAGATGCACTCCCGAGATTAAGGGTAGCATTTTATCAAGCAGTTCATCGCTTTTGAAAAATGCCGCATTATCAGAAGCCATTCGCACCCTTTACCAGAACCCGGATCAGTATCGTGTAGAGATTCCTGTATCCCTTTCCAGACCTCTGGAGGATCTTCGCACAAGCTATTCCCGGTTTTATCTAAACGGGGCATCCGACCCGGAAAAGCCTCTATACCTAAACGGAGAACCCGTCACCAACAGGTCGAAGCAAGGATACTTCGGAGTGCTTGTGCCTTTATCGGAAGGTGCCAACACCTTTACAGTTACTCAGGGAACTTCACAGGATACCCGTACTGTCTATCGAACAACTTCCGAACCTTTAAAACCAATGGATTCAGCTGATATCATCAAATCATCGGTTTTTCCTCAATCACAGGAATACCGTTCCCCGGGTGAAAAAATCACCCTTTCCTGCAAAGCCCCGGTTGGTTCCGAAGTTACTGTAGATATAAACGGACAAAAGCTTAAAATGGTATCCGGCAAAAGCGATTATCGCAGCGGTCTGTATCCGGTGACCTACACTTGCACTTATACACTACCATCCTTTACAGGTGCACCCCGTGTTGTTGATCTCGGTGCGCCGGTTTATACAATGAACTACAAAGGGAACGTAATAACAAGGAAAGCACCCGCCCATATCGGTGTAATCATGGAAGGTGCCCCCTATTATGCGAAGGTCGCCGGGGATATGATATATACGTATGCGGTTCCCAACACTGATGGCGGGGGTGTTCATGAGCTTTATGGGGGAATGGTGGATTTCATTACCGGCATGACCGGAAATTACGCACGTTTGTCTACAGGTCAATATGTGAAGAAATCTGCTGTAAAAATATCATCGGAAAGAACTGAAAAGCCTATCATCAAATCATCCGAATACATTACGGGGGAAAAATGGGATGTGCTAAAGCTGAATATTGAAGCATCTCCTGCATCATATATCACCTCTGACGGCAAGATATTCAACATTCATATTTCTGCTGGCTCAACATCAAAACAACCCGTACTCCCGGATAATCGGCTGTTTTCCTCGATTGAAATGTCGGCTAAAAAAAATACTACTCAATACACGTTGTCTTTGAAAGAAAGCCGAAATATTGAAGGTTACTATATGGAAAAAACAGCAGACGGGCTGGAAATTCATTTTAAGCACCGCATATATGCCAAAGAAGGTGAAAAACCTCTTTCGGGTATTACCATCATGGTAGATCCTGGCCATGGTGGCAGTGAAACAGGAGCAATTGGCCCTCTTGGCTTAGATTACGCTGAAAAGGATATGAACCTTGATAATAGTTTTAAACTGAAGGCCGAGCTGGAGTCTCTGGGTGCGAAGGTTCTGATGACGCGAACCACCGATATTGATTTGTCCCTAAACGATCGCTTGGCCGCCTCAAAAAACGCAATGCCCGATATGTTCATTTCAATCCACTCCAACAGCATGCCGGACAATGTTGACATCTCGGAATATTTCGGTTTCTCTACCTACTATCGGGAAGCTCACGCCAGGTTCATTTCGGAAGAAATGCTTGACTACGTTACCACTACACTGAACCGAAAAAACCGCGGCATACACGTGAAGAACTTTTATGTCATCAGGGGCACATGGACCCCCTCATTGCTGATTGAATGTGGTTTTGTCCCCAATCCTGTTGAGTTTGAATGGCTGACCGATGAAAGGGAACAGCAAAAACTGATGAAAACGATTGCCGAATCCATCGTCCGCTATTTCAGCCAATGAGTGGCATTCAAAGAATGCCACTCATCAGGTTGAGGCGTACTGAATAGGTTCAACTGCCGGTCTGGACCTCAACAAGGCGTGTTGCACCATACTTTTCTCTTAGTTTTGGTTTTTCTATCTTTCCGGTTGGATTCCGCGGAACCTTGTCGAATATAATTTTTTTGGGTCGCTTATACCGTGGCAGCGGAGAGCAAAATTCGGCGATTTCCTGTTCAGAGCAATCAAAACCAGGCTTCAGCTCAATGATTGCGGTTGCTATCTCACCCAGACGATTGTCTGGCAGCCCAATAACAGCAACATCCTTGATGGCATCATGGGCGCGGAGAAAATCTTCAACCTGTACGGGATAGATATTTTCACCACCACTGATAATTACATCTTTCTTCCTGTCGACCAGATAAATAAAGCCATCTTCATCCATCCGGGCCATATCCCCGGTAAAAAGCCAGCCGTCCCGTAAAACAGCAGCAGTTGCCTTCGGATCGTTATAGTAGCATTTCATCACCCCAGGGCCTTTGACAGCCAGTTCCCCGACTTCACCCTGTTTCACACAGGCCCCGTTCTCATCGGTAATCTTCACTTCCCATTGATAACCCGGTATACCAATCGCGCCAACCTTATGGATGTTTTCAACCCCCAGATGAACACATCCGGGCCCGATGGATTCGCTGAGGCCGTAATTGGTGTCATACGCATGGTCTGGAAAATATTTCTTCCATCGGTGAATAAGGCTTGGAGGAACAGGCTGTGCACCAATATGCATGAGACGCCATTGAGAGAGGTTGTAGTCTTCCAGCTTAACGTCTCCTCTTTCGATCGCGTCAAGGATATCTTGCGCCCAAGGAACCAACAGCCATACAATGGTGATTTTCTCTTCCGAGACTGTTTTGAGGATCCATTCAGGCTTAATTCCTCGTAGCAATACGGCCTTACTGCCCGACAGCAAGCTGCCAAACCAGTGCATCTTTGCGCCGGTATGATAAAGTGGTGGGATGCACAGGAAATTATCCTCCCTGGCTTGCCCGTGATGCTTTTGTTCAGTATAGCAGGATGATACCAGGCTTCCGTGATTATGTAGGATTGCCTTTGGAAAACCGGTAGTCCCTGATGAAAAATAGATAGCTGCGTCATCTTCATCTGTGAGCGTTATGTTTGGCGCTTCCGATGAGCAATTGGCAGTGAGGCGGTCATAGTTTTCTGCAAAGCTGGGGCGGTTCTCTCCGGTAAAAAACAGTGTCTTCACTTGCGGAATCTGATCGAAGATGTTTTCTAATCGGCCAATAAATTCAGGCCCAAATATCAGTGCAACAGTATCGGATAATTCCAGACAATACTTTATTTCTTCAGCAGTATAGCGGAAATTCAGAGGTACAGCTATTGCACCGGCTTTTAAAATTCCAAAATAAATAGGTAGCCACTCCAGGCAGTTCATCAAAAGTATAGCTACCTTATCACCCTTCTTTATTCCTCTTTTAATCAGAAGATTTGCCATCCGGTTCGCTTTCTCATCGAAAACACGCCATGTCATATCTCTGCGGTATTCTCCAGCAGGGTTATTTTCGATCAACTCATATTCACGCCAGATAACTTTGTGACTTTCTTGAAGGTCCAGATTGATTTCTGTTAAACATAACTCTGAACCATAAAGTTTAGCATTGCGTGACAAAAATTCAGTAATAGGCATTTACTAATCCTCCCGTTCTACCTTAGCCATAATAATCAAAATGAAAAAAGACCGTACTAACCGTCTGAATTCTACAGTCTATTATAGATCAAGTTAATACTTTGTTCAACCCTTCTTTACCGGCGCTTCGGAAGAGCTAACCATAGCTTCTTTACTGGCTTGCCTCCAAAACCTTTTCACTGTATAATGCTATCCCTTTGCCTGCATTAGGATGAATATGATCCAGTAGATAATCCGATGGTTGGTATTTTGTTAACAATGCTTTGAGGGAAGGATTGGGGTTGATATACAAATGCCCATTCATAATACAGTAGCTTCGAAGTGCTTCTCCATATTCGTGCAACATCTCATCCCGCTCCTCAATAGATACTCTTGTATAGGGATCATTCGCCTGGGCAAGCCAAGGGCTTATAAAGACAAACTTAGCTTCAGGGTTTCCATCCAGAATTTTACCTATCAACGTATCAATGTTTTTTATATAGCTTTCTTTATCCATAGCACATATCTGCTCATCCCGGTACCTGATATCGTTGGTTCCAATAGCGATCACGTACAATTGTGCATTATTGGCCAATATCGTTTTTGTATTATCAATAAGTGTACGAGTCGTCCCACCTCCCCAAGCCTGCTTGTATACGATCAGGTCGGGAAACGCAGCAACCAGCGGTTCATACCAGCCATAACCACCGTTTTTTGTTCCTTCTGTCAGGCTGTCACCAACAAAACAGACTGATTTCGCTTCAGACAACAACCCGAATAATACCGTGTTTCTCATATCCTCAGTAATTTTTATAGGGCATACCTCCTGCCTAACATATCCTTCCGGAAACAAATAATGTCTTTCCTGTATCTGGTCGATAGTTAATGGCGTCCCCAGCATGACGGATGTGACCGTGTTAACCACCTGTTCCACCCGCTCGAACTCGTATCTGCTAATTTCTCCCTGCAGCACGTGGTCATTGACGATACTATAAATGGGGAGTGCACGATAATTTCCGTTGATGGGGCATTGAGTATACATGGGAACCACGCCTGCACATATAATTTTTTTATCTATGGGATCGAGGAATATTTCTACAATCGCTGTAGCATCCCCATTCTTTTCCGTATATGAGTTTGCGAAATTCCCTGGACAATTGACAATGACAGTAAGTTTCTCCTTACCCGCTTTATCTGTTGCCCGCCGAAATTCAATCGGCTGTACAGCATGGGCGTGATCACCCAGAATTATATCCGCGCCTGCCTCCACAAAAATATTGTTCCATGTATCTTGATAAAGGTCGGTTTCGTGGGAAAATTGTGTCCCCATATGCGGAATAACCACTATTTTATCCGGCGGATTCTCCATTTCCCTGATCCTTTGAAAATCATTCAGGACCATCATTTTTACTTCTTCAAAATATTCATCCGATGGGTCTGCCAGAATCGATGTCAGCGATGGGTTCTCCCGCAGAAAGTATTCACCTTTATAGTAATTGCTGCCATATGTATAGGCAAAAAAAGCGATCCGGATTCCTCTTACTTCAATCACCGGAACCGAGGCCTTTTCAGAAGAATTACGCCATGAGCCTACGTGCATCAGCCCTACCTGATCCAGGACATCCAGGGTCCTCATTGCCCCCTCTTCCCCTTTGTCCAGAAGATGATTGTTCGCGGTGGACACCAGATCGATGCCCGATTCCTTAACAGCATATGCAAATGCATCTGGGTAATTCAGATAAAGCGGTATGCCATCTCCGAAATTGCTTGTGGAGTATCCGACTTCTTCCCCGGCCATCGGGCCTTCAAAAATCCCGATAGCTAAATCCGCTTCGGTCAGATAATCTTTCGTATATGCAAACATGGGCGTAAAATCATACTCACCTGTGGAATCCTGATAAGCATTTCTGACCTGATCCTGTAGTAGAATCAAATCCCCGACAAAAGCAATGGTAACGGCATCCTTTAGCGCTGCCTCCTGCTCACTGGTGATTACTGAGTGAATAACATCGTCAAAATTTTGCTGGCTCAAGTTTGCTTGTACCGTCGCTTTCCGGGCAGGTTGAATTTTGGGCAACATTGGCAGCATCAGGAACAGGAGGAGTAAGGATACTATGGCAGCAACTCGTTTCGTCTTTTTCTTAGCATATAATTCATTAAATGCGAAAAATTGCATGGCTTTGTTAATGAATTGGTTGAACTTACCGGCGACCATGTCCGATCCCAAAACAAGAGTAGTTATGAAAGCCGCGCCAAATGCATAGATAATGTAATAATCTGAATATGTCGCAGCAGGAAAACTCTTTGCGTATGCGAAAGTGATAAACCGATGTAAAACATATATGGATAATGAATTTTTGCCCCATTTGCACAGAAGCGGTATAGGCTTTACAGGGGCTAGAAGAACAAGGGCAGCGGTCACTAAACCGGCCAGACACAATAGTGTTATTCTGGTAATGGCATCCGTTACAGAACTGTAGCTATTCATCAGAAAATCAGTTTCGCCCAGCCAGGGATTCCTGTTTAAAAACAGAACCGACAGGAGAGCAGCATACAGCAGTGACAATATTCCTATGATATAAATTTTAGGTTTGCGATGATATATGAGGTGACGTGTTTTTTCAGCAGGCAATTTGTACCCAATATGAAAAAACGGGAAAAACGCAATCGTACGGGCAATCGCAAGGACATTGGTAACATCCTTCCAAAACCCAATCAGGATCGCAGCAGCAACGCAAACGATGATGAAAAGATTGGATTGCGGTATGTATTTCTCAACTGCGCGCCATATGATCAGGGACAATAGAAACCAGAATGAATAGCTGGGTGTCAGTAGCTGAAAAGACGATCCAAACACAGCGACGCTTACGATCATGATAGTGGTATTAAAAAGAATGTATATCAATGCCAGCTTAATAAGAGATTGCTTTGATCGGGAGTGCTCACTTTTGCTTAAAAAGCCCGACACAAAAACAAAAGCAGGCATATGGAAGATATATATGAAGCTGAGGATGACACCAGCAAGACCCGTACCCATATAGCCCCATATAAAATGGCCAAAAACCACCAGAAGAATCAGGATTCCTTTGATATTATCCCAATAGGGAACTCTTTCTCTTTCAGACTTAATCGAACCTTCCGACATTATATACCACCTGGTTTAAATTATGGATTCAGATGTCACTATCAGCATTATTCGGCTTTTTATGAACCCTTTTCCTTATTATAGCATGAAATCGCTTAGACTTGGCAATAAAATTCGATTGGATTCCGATCCTTTTTCTTACGATTCGATGAATGTAAACAGATTTTTCGCTATTGTTACCCATGAAGCATCAAGAATATAAGTCCGGAAGTACACAAAAGTTGAACTTTAGCATATTTTGTCAATGATGTAATTGTATTAATAATATTTACATTTATATCCTCGTTATGGTATTATAATATTTGTATATTATAATATACCAATATTAACTTATTTAAGGAGGTAGTGTATGAGAAAGTTGTTTTCACCTTCATCAAATGGCTACTCTAAAAAAATACTACTGCGAGTAATTGTTGTTACAATGATTATAACAGCATTTACAGCATTCACCCCGCACAATGTTTTTGCAAGCTATCAAGAAGGTATTCATGAAGGCTCCTTTTATTTTTGCTGGACTAATGACAAGGGAACAGTAAACTACCAAAATACAACGCATAATGCGTATACTGTTTCCTGGAACAGTAATGGAGCAAGTGGCTTTAACTTTACCTGCGGAAAAGGGTGGCAAAGCGGCAACAGATATAGGAAAGTATACTATGAAGGCAGCTTTGATCCCGGTAACAATGGATATTTGGCTTTGTACGGATGGACTAAGCTTCCTGAAGGATCTACCTACCAGGTCGCAGAATATTACGTCGTTGAAAGCTATGGTAACTGGACGCCTCCAGGAACAGGCCCTGATGTAGTATCATTAGGTACGGTGGAAAGTGATGGTGCTACATATAACCTATACAGGACAACGCGGATAGACCAGCCATGGATCTTGGGAGGAAACGGTTCATTCTATCAGTACTGGAGTATTCGTACGCCCAAAAAACCTACGGGAAATAATTTAAGTGGTACCATTACTTTTAAAAATCACGTTGAGGCATGGGAAAAAGCAGGTTTAACCATGGGAGACTTTAGTCCGTTCTATCAGGTCATGGAAACTGAAGGGTATGAAAGCAAAGGCAGCTCCAATATAAAAATGAGTGGCATCATAGATGATGAGGCTCCCTATGTAAGAACAATAAGTTTACTAACCCGTTATCCTGATGCGGGAAAGGTTATGTACATCGACAGCGCCGACAAAATGAACCCTTCAACAACCGTAAGTATGACAGAAGAGAAGGCAATGTTTGAAATACAATTCTTATGTTATGAGCATATAGATTATTATGATTATGTAGAATGGGCACCCGTAGTAGTTTTAAAGTCCAAGCGTACTGGTAAGTATGTTAC
This sequence comes from Clostridiaceae bacterium, assembly GCA_012522505.1. Classification (GTDB taxonomy): domain Bacteria; phylum Bacillota; class Clostridia; order DSM-8532; family DSM-8532; genus JAAYJG01. The sequence goes on along the minus strand of JAAYKJ010000133.1, from coordinate 40,874 downwards.
GGTAAGAGACAGCACCGGCCGCGTGAGAGCGGACAGCGATACGATATCAACTGCACAAAAGTTTCACTTTTTCGATATCCGTGGTGATTGCTGCTTCAGATCTCTCTATAATGGCAAGAGTCTATGCTACACAGGTATATGCAGCAATGATGACGTTTTCTTGTCAGGAGGTATTTTCGACGTCTATTGGCATTGGGATTATTGATCACAGCAATTAACTAAGCCTTAAAGCTGATTGCTGAATAATTCAGTAATCAGCTTTTTTATACTACTTATATCATTACATCAAACACAACATGTCATGTTACATACCATGTCTCTTTCCAAATTTAAAGATACCTTTTACCACATCGAAAATCTGATTTATGCTTTAAACAATGCGGTAGATGGTACATGGCATATATTCTCCCAATGTGTTCGGGTTCTTCGGTTTTAAGCTGATTTCCGTTGTTGTCGTAAATGAATACCGTGTGTTTTGCAGCAGTACCATCTGTTTTGGTGACAAAGTTCATCAGGCGGTTCTGTGTGTTGTAGTAGTATGTATTAGCTACAGTCTGTACGTTCTCTGTGATTGACTAGGTTTCACGGTTTCCTGCCCTGTCGTAAGTGTAGCTGGTTGTCCTGCCTCCAGGCTCGGTTACTGTTTCAAGCCTGTTGAGGACATCATAAGTGTATTTGTATGGCATAATTATTTTTATCGGGACTTAGGTCCATTTGGTCCATAATAGTTTAAATGCCATGACTCTTCAAAATTACCTATTCCATCTTCTTCTATATATTCTGTAGCATTTTTTTTGCAATATCCCCAAAAGCCATAACCTTTGCCAAAGTCCTCAACCCAATGACGTATGCCACAACCAATTTTAGCCTCTTCTGCCAAGCCAAAATTCAAATCTAAAGCGCTCCCTAGACCATGATTACTGGTTCCCGACCCTGCAAGGGATCCGTCAGGATACCCATATTTATTTGTGTACTGGTTCTTACCAATAAGAGAACTATCTGTTAATGAATCCGGAATGTTGTCCCATCCTCCACTTTCTGATATGTAACCTAATTTGGCTGCCAACGAGTTAATTATTGATATTGCATCTTTTGATGTAAAATTCGGTTTTGCTGCATTATTAGGTTTCCCTCGCCTTGTCCAATCCAAGAAAGCTTCGACCTGATGATGGTAACAATTCTACCTCCAACGCACCAAGTTTCACCTTTATACTCGTAGATATCTGTCGGGTATACTTTTTCTGCATAAGATGGTCTTTTATATCCTAATTCAAAAAGTAATTCTGCATTTTTCTTTGACAAACTCAATTTTACTCAGCTCTAAATCGTATTTGAGTGCCGTTAATTATTACTAAATTTTTGAGTTAGCATAAACATTGGCTTCACATAATCATTTTACTATATTTAGAATTAACATTATTGTTTTGAGTACTACATCTTTCCTTTATTTGTTTATTTTGTATACTATTTTATACATCACCTCCATGATATGTCAATACGTGTCTGCTGGATACTTAAAAATAAGTATGGCAAAAAAGGCCACCTCGGCCGAAACCGTGTGACCTGAATAAGTCTGGTGTATGAATTATATGTTACTTACCGCAACCATCGATAAGGCGCATCAGTACACGCTCTACCGCAGGAATATCCGTGCAAATCCAATCCGGTTGCTCGGCAGCAAGCTCTTCTTCGGTAAAAGAGGTTGTAACCGCGATGCACCTCATTCCCCCGGCCTTTGCGGCTCTAATTCCGTTTACGGCATCCTCAACGACGATACAGTTTTCAGGGTTTACCCTTATTGCCTGCGCGGACTGAATAAAGACATCCGGCGCTGGTTTTTTGTGTTTCACATTTTCAGCGCTGACTACAGCGCCGAACAGTTCCATGGAAATACCAGCTGCCTTCAAGTTTGCATCAACCTTAATCATGTCAGCAGCACTACCCAAAGCAATTTTTACTCCCTTGCCATGCAGCCTGCTTAGAAGTTCGTGAACACCTTGGAACACCTTTATTTTGTCCTGAACGATGTCCAGATAAATTTCATAAACTCTTTTTTTCATTTCTTTTCGGTAGGATACACCATATTTTTCGGCAACTCCGCCAATAAATCTGTCTTCGCCGGCGCCCACAAAAGGAGTGAAATCATCCGGCTTGGCCCACACGCCATATTCCTGTAAACCTAACATTGCCGCTTCCAAAATAACCGGTTCTGAATCAACCAGAACGCCATCCATATCAAAAATAACTGCAACCACGCTGAATCTCCTTCCTGTTTCCCATCTTTTCCGAAGACGGGGTTCCTTCATGTGTTTCAGATATAATACATTCATCACTATAGCACACAGCAGGCTTTGATATCAATCAAAGCCTGCTGTGTGCTTGATAATTTGTATACGGCTCGATCCGTAAAACAAGGCACTTTCAGCGTCAGCGTTTGGCGCACAATACGCGTTTGCGCTCATTGAACGGAGTTTGATGGTGTTCTGTATATTTCATTGCGAAACTGATATTGTCATACAATTTTTGAATGACTCGTCGCTGATGTAAGCTAGAGTATCATTAAGAATTGCATAAAACACGGCAGCCCAAATAACCGCTACCCATAACCCCTTTGCTTTCATCAGCTTATGCAAGCAGGTTTCCGTGTTTCTACCACAAAACTATTCAGTGGACTTTGATATGTACCTGTGATCTTGGTTATGCATGATGAAAAAACTACGAATTGTATCCCTGTATGCTTCAGGATTTCCAATATCAAACCGCTTGCCCTTCGGAACAGCAGCGATCATACCTTTGGTATTCAGTATTTCATTGAGCACTGGCGTCAACTGATATTCACCATTTTCAACTCGTTCTTCACGTATGTTCCTTTCCAAGATTTCGTAAACTTCCGGAGTTAAAATATACTGCCCAAAAACCGCAAAGAATTTTGTATCCCCGTTTTTCATTTTGACGGCAAGGTTTTTCTTAGCATAATCGATGGATGGTTTTTCGAAAATTCCTGTAGCTGCAAGATACGATTCTTCCTCGTTTGTCCAATATCCAGTTACAACACCATGCTTTGAAATATGCTGAAGAGAAACCTCAGAAATTAGAACTGTAAGTTTTCCTCCCGAAAGCTCATAGGCCTCTATTGATTGGACTGCGCAAGGTTCATCACATGTTGAAGAAAACAAATGGTCTCCCAGTATAAGGAGAACTGGCTCACCATTTGCAAAATCTCTGCTTTGATACACCGCATGACCAAATCCAAGCCTTTCGTCTTGATAGGCAAAAGAGATTTTCCTGCCAATCCTCTGTATTCTTCTATCATACTCCTGCATCTCTAAAGGAACCTTTCTCCGATGCTCGTCAGAGAGGTCACCTGAAAATATTGCTTCTATGGCTTCCCGATCTTTTTGGGCTACAATAAGGCAAATTTCTTCTATCCCCGAATTATCAAGCTCTTCAAGAAGAATTAACAGTGCGGGCTTTACTAGACCGTCCTTATCAATTACAGGAAAAAGCTCTTTTTTCATAGTACGGGTGGCAGGATACATCCTTGTCCCAAAACCCGCAACAGGAATGACTGCTTTTCTGACACTGCTGCACTTTTTGATGTTTAGGGTGTATGCTTGCAATCCATATTGATTATTGAGAAACTCCACAAGCTTTTTTTGATCTTTCTTCGTTTTCGCAATGAATTGAATGGAACCATCCCCCTGCGATCCGACACCTTTACCTCCCCATACATACTTTTGAAGCCTTGGATCGTTCAGTACCGTGTGAAGTTTTTCAGACTTTAGTTCTTCAGGAGATGCCGGTGCAACCTTCCGGTCAAAAATCTTCTGTGCCCGAAGCATAAGCTGACCAATCCTTTGGGCATCTCCTTTCTTCATAGCCTTTTTTACCTCGGTAATAATCCTGCTGTTATCCGGCCCTAATGCCTCATGAACCTTTTCTTCGATTGGGTTGCTGGCAAAAGGATAGCATTTATTCAAATCCGATAAAATCTTTCTGGTATCTTTGTGGGCTTGTAAGTCAGCAAAAACCCAGTAGAGTTCTTTGCCGACATTAATTCGCTCTACATTTAAAATGTCCCCGTCGAAGGTCATCCAAATGGGGTTTTCGCCATATGCACAAGCCTGATCCAATCGTCCACATCTTGATGGAGTTAATAGTTCACCCCTGTATGCAATATCCATCTCTCCGCGTACATTTAGTCGTAAATCGTACAACTTGTTAAACGCTCTGGCAACCAATACACAGATGGCTGCACTGGATGAAAGACCCTTTTTCATCGGAAGTGTCATTTCATAACAATATAGTTTTATTCCCTCAACATTATAGTATTGAACAATATATGCGGCAACGCCGGCTGCATACGAAAAAAATATTCCCTTTGCAGCAATATCCTTAAGGACTTTGACATCCATTGGTGCTTCAAACACTTCGGTTTCGGTACCGTCCGGAAGCACAGATTGAATCTTCAAATTCTTTGATTTTTCAGCCTTGGCTTTGATATTTTGCTCAACGCCTACGATGATTGCCTGGCCAGGTACTATATTTGAATTGAACCTGGTGTATGAGCCTGCCCAATCAGAGTGCTCTCCAAAAAGACATAGACGACCAGGTATGGAGAGATCAATGCTATTGGTAATGGCTGTTCCAGTATTCATATTACATTACCCCCAATCACTTGTAACATTCGTGCTTCTCATATTTCTCTCTGTCGATTCCTCTTTGGTTCATACGATCTAACGATGTATACCTTTTCTCAAATGCTGATAATACTGTGTAACGATGTTTACTGCTCTCATATGCTGATCAATACTGTAACGATGTTTGCTTGCTCTCATATGCTGACAATTGTGTGTGTGCTGATTTGGATTCCTGAATGGTCACTTAATATAGCAGACTTGTGGTTAATTTTGCATATATTTCGGTAACAATATGAAAGTTTGATATCATTATACTTTCTTCGTATCCTATTGTAAACAGTTTAGGCATTGTTTTACATATTTCACGAATTTATTACCTGTTCCGTCAAGATGTGATTCGTCAAACCGAGGAGTATTTCCCGTCATAATTTTTTCTTCAGGTTGAGCCCGAAGGATTATAAACACTATCGTTGCGAATGATAATCAGCATTTATTTCCTCGAATGCTTTTTTTGTCGATTTTTATATATTCATGTACCGCTGAAAGCCATCTGTTGGTTTCTATACTGTTGTAACAGCTCACTTTTGTATGTTCATGTACCGCAGAAAGTCCTGTATGGGCATGCTGAAGGCTCGGGTAGTGCAGCATAAGCATTCTGCTCACGGGAATATGCAAAGGGATTTGAAAGCACACCCAGAAGTTTGTCCATCAAACTGTAGTCTTCCTGGTTCACAGCAGCTTGCAGTGCCTCTTCCACCCGATGATTTCGGGGGATAATGGAAGGATTGCTCTTTCGCATCAAATCTCGTGAAGCGGATTCTGTTTTCTGCTGTCTGTTCAGTCTGCCTTGCCATGCTTCATACCACCTGGCAAATTCTGGGCTGTCAAAAAGGATTGAATCGGTCATGGTATCTAACGTTAAATTTCGGAATGTATTGGTATAATCTGCAGAATAATTGTGCATCAACTTTAATAGTTCTTCAATAAGAGAGACATCTTCTGGTTCTTCACCAAAAATCCCCAGTTTTGCCCGCATGCCTGACAACCAGTAATCGTGAAATAGTTTCTTGAAATGCTGAATCGCATTTTGTGCGAGTTGAACGGCCCATTCCTGATCTTCATGCAACAGCGGCAGGAGAGTTTCTGCGAACCGTGCCAGGTTCCATACAGCTATATCTGGCTGTCTGCCATAAGCATATCGGCCACCCGTGTCAATGGAGCTAAACACCGTATCCGGATCATATGTGTCCATAAAGGCACATGGGCCATAATCAATCGTCTCTCCGCTTAGTGCCATGTTGTCGGTATTCATAACCCCATGGATAAAACCCACCAACTGCCACTTTGCAATCAAGGCTGCCTGGCGCTGAACCACTTGCTGAAGAAAGGCAAGATAACGATTCTCCTCATTTTCAGCATGAGGAAAATGCCTTTGTAATGTATAATCAGCCAGGCTGCGAAGTTCTTTTTCCGAACCCCATTGAGATGCAAATTCAAATGTCCCTATGCGGATATGGCTGGCTGCAACACGAGTTAAAACTGCACCGGGTTGTTCCTCTTCCCGAATGACAGTTTCACCTGTTTTAGCAACAGCCAGACTTCGGGTGGAAGGAATACCCAGTGCATTCATGGCTTCACTGATAATATATTCCCGGAGCATCGGTCCAAGAGTTGCCCGACCGTCGCCCCTGCGGGAAAAAGGAGTTCTACCCGAACCCTTTAACTGAATATCAAACCGTTTACCTGCAGGAGTAATCTGCTCTCCCAGCAACAAAGCCCTGCCATCTCCAAGCATTGTGAAATAGCCGAATTGGTGTCCTGCATAAGCCTGTGCAATGGGGTCTGAGCCTTCGGGAATACGATTTCCAGCAAGAACAGCTATGTTTGCATCACTTTTCATTTCACTTGTTTCAAGGCCAAGCTCCTGCGCCAATGGTTCGTTCAAAATAACCAGTTCCGGTGATCGCACCGGAGTCGGATTCATTCTTCTAAAGAAAATCTCCGGCAATGCCGTATAACTGTTATCCAGATTCCACCCTGCCAAAGCATTTGTCTTTATTTCTATCATTTTTGCGCCTTCTTTCCTCATTGCTCTATTTAGCGTTTACTGCATCGAATGATTTATTCAGTCAGGTTTTGCCTGATATTACATCAACTTCTGAGAAGTCAATAAGGCCTTGGTGGCGGGCATCGGTTTACAACATCGGACTGATTAAGGTGATTGTTGGCCTGCCAGGCTGTCGATACAGAATGAACAAATCGGTTCCAGTTTATACCGCGTATACTACCCTTACGGTTGGATACGATAACAATGTGGGAACATAACGGTTAAGCCAAGACCAAATTGCTCTTTGAATGAGCGATATGAGCAAGCCAAAGATTGCAATTGGATCGAAAGGTTTGTTTGCAATCGTATGGAGAATTCTGTTCGGTAAGGAAAGGGCTTGTTATGGTTGATTCCAAATTGATTATAGCAGGAACCCAACTTATCGTACAGGGTCTGGTGAAGATTATGCAGGGTGCCTAACTGTTTATATACAGCCGAAAGGTTGCATATAGCTGAGTAAGGTATTTTGTATTGCCGATCGAACCATGATTATGGATAATTATCTGCTTCGCTGCGGTCAGAAGATCGTAATAGGTATTGAGTTATTCATGATGGTGAGAGCTGGATCGTTATGTTCCCCTTTTGGGTAATACGAAAGGAAACAGGGAAAAGCAAACTTGACCCTGTTTCATCCTTGCTACATGCGAAACGGAACCATGCGAAGTCAAAATGGATGCCGGGCAGAAACAAAAAAGTTACTGTGTTTCAAATGAAAACCCTTTAATATGTACTTTCTGTTTGAGTACAAAACAGATCGATGTGATTCCCCGCAAGCGTTTTGACAGCTTATATGTTTCCTCCTGGTAAACATCCCAAATATACGGCTTTTGGTAAACGACGTCTGCAATCAGTTGACTTTCTGCCTCTCCCGGCATTCCTTCATAAATTTGCAGATGGTATTCGTCATCACTGGGGGCATATATCGGAATGGTGATTGTATCAGAGCCAGAACTTCCGAAATCAAGGTTGTGAAAACCAACCTGTGTCTCACCATCACTACTTGTGGAAAAGCCTTGTTCATTCCCTTCTCCAGCCTCTCCCTTGCAGTAATCATACAGACCACCTGTGATAAATTCATACGGATTTTTGTATATTACGCCGATACCCTCCGCTATAAATTCCAATTCGGATAAGAGCTTTGTCTTATCCGTGCCATTTCGACTGGTACATCGGAGCCTGAACGCTCCATCCCCCACCGCTGTCACTTTTGCCATAAGTCCTTTTGCTTCAACCCTGGCAACATTTGAAGGAATTCCAGCATCATTGACCACACTCCATTCCACATCCCGATAAGAGGTGTTTTCTGGGTACAGCCTTGCCTCAACGGTTATTTGCTTTTGGGGTTGATCAAAAACCCTTTCTGTAGCACAAAGAAGTTCAATCTTTCGCAGTGGAATTTCGTTTGGGATGCCCACGATGCATGGCATATCCTGATTCTTCATTTGACAGGAAACCCCATCCAGAGTTTCCCCTTCGGGCGGAAGGGCTTCGAACTGCAAAGTCTGGCTTTCCATTCCTATGGAAGAGACTTTTATAGAGACCTCTCCTGTCTCCAGGGTTGAACCAATGATGGCCATCAGCTTGCCGCTGAAAAGTCTCCTGCTTAACCCCTTATATTGATCATAGTCTGTACTGTCTCCGTTATCCAATCCAATCAATCGGCCTGCTCCAGAAACCTCAACGTGGACACGGTTGTTTGCATTTTCAACGGGATTGCCTGATCCGTCCTCTGCCATGATTTCAACAAAGATCAGATCTGTGCCGTTTGCTTTCAATTTCTCTTTATCCGCACTCAGTCGGATATGCTTTGCATCCTTGAAGGATTTCCTGCTATCGGTGGCAATGATTCTACCTGCCTCATCGTAGGCAATCGCTTTAAGTTCACCTGGCGTGTATGGTATCTTCCACCATGCGAAAAACTGCATTCCGCTTGAAAAATCAACGTCATGGGTACCGATGAGCTCCCCGTTCAGTAGAAGCATAATTTGGGGAGCATTGGAGCATACTCTTACATCAATCATTTGTCCCGGGTTATAGTCCCAGTATGGAAAAATATGAACCATGGGATTTGTTTTGTAGTCCGTCCATGCAGCTTGATAGATGTAGTAGGAATCCTTTTTAAAGGTAGCGGTATCGATTTGACCAAAATATGAATTCTTTGTTTGATAGGGTGTTGGTTCGCCGATATAATCGAAACCAGTCCATAAGAACTGGCCCAATGAAAAGGCCGCATCTCTTTCAGAAGCAATGCAAAATTCGGATGATTTAGCACCCCAGCTTACCTGACTGTTTCCGAGTGAGGAGCACTGCTCATCCTCATCCGTGAGAATAGCCCTCTCGTAAGGAAAGTGGTAAATTCCCCTGCTTTGTACCACAGAGCTTGTCTCACTGCCGAAGATAACCCAATCGGGATATTTTTCATGGTGCACGTGATAATACTTCTCTGCATAGTTGTAACCAGCAATTTTTAGTATATCGGCACATTTCTGACCGTTTTCCCAAGGCATGCAGTTGGAGCCTATGGTAACCCCCGCATTGCCTTTCGGATCAAACTCTCTCACATATTCTTTTAGCATACGGGTAATTTCCTGCCCTCGTTCATCCGTGTGGGTTTCATAGATTTCATTACCAATGCTCCACATCAGAAGGCTTGGGTGGTTCCGATCCCGTAATACCCAACTACTGACATCCTTATATGCCCATTCTTTGAAAAACCGCGCATAATCATACTCTGTCTTAGGCTTTTCCCACATGTCAAAGGCCTCTGACAGCACAAGCAATCCCATCTCGTCCGCCAGATCCATCAGATCAGGAGCCGGCATATTATGGGCAGTTCTGATCGCATTCACACCCATTTGCTTCAAGATAGCAAATCTTCTTGCAAGTGCGGTTTTATTAAATGCTGCACCCAGTGCGCCCAAGTCATGATGTTCGCAGACCCCTTTCAGCTTTATCTTACGGCCGTTCAGGAAAAGACCTTTTTCAGGTTCCATCAGGATCGTTCGGAACCCAACATTCTGCGAGATGGATTCCACCTTTTCAGTTGCTTGTTCACCCTCAGTGAAATACAACTCAGTTGTCAGCTGGTAAAGATTTGGCTCTTCAACACTCCACAGCATTGGATTTTTCACAAACAATCTGCTATTGCTGCGTTTGGCAGTCGGGCAATTCTGCCCTGAAGCGACCTCTGGAACAAACTCCATCGTGGAGGTAACGATCTGATTCTTATAATAGAGGTTATGCGAAATCATCACGTCTCTGTCTGTGATCAGATCGGTTTCAATCTCCACTTCCCATCCATCATCCATCTCTTTTGTTGATATATATATTCCATCGGTAACAATGTGATTACGGTTTCTTGTTTTCATCCATACATTACGGTATATACCAGCACCGGAATACCACCGGCTGTTGGGACTTTGATGCACAACTTTGACCAGAATCTCATTCTCTCCTTCCTTCACTGCCCCGGTAATTTCATGCTCGAAGGAAGAATAGCCATATTTCCATTCCCCAATGAATTTTCCGTTTACATACAAAGAGGAATCCATGTAGACACCTTCGAAGTAAAGCAAAATATGATCAACTTTTTCTGTAACAAAAAAGGATTTCCGATACCATCCAATGCTGTTTTCATAGAGGTTCAAAGTATTGTAAATCAGCCAGTCATGGGGAATATCGATTGATGTAAACACAAGAGCATTCGGATTTTTTTCTTCAAGACTGCTTTTGGCAAATTCCCAGCCATCATTGAAAAGTATTTTTCTGTTCATGGATTCATACCTGCTTTCTAAATGATATTTCGTTTTTCAGTATATATCAATGAATTTAATCGCAAGTTCATTTTTTCTTCAATCATAGAGAGGATCGAATGGCATTTCAACGCAAAAATGATGATTTATGAAGATGTACTGTTCTTTTTATCATCTATAGATCCTCGCTTCAAAAGATAACATGCACAACAGGATGGTTATGTTTGAAGGTCATAAACAGCGCATATCTTCCAAAGAATAACCTCTTCATATCACCGTCCTAATATAGATGATAAGCGATTTGTCAATTATTGTCGATAAGGATGCACACATCAGGTAAAGAAGGTTTATTCCAACGGATACATGTGCACCCAACCATAATGGATTCCATCAAATGAAGCACATTTATTTACCATAAAACATACAATAGGATCGTAGACCACCCAGATAATAATCGCCCCCAAACCTTCTCAATAACAGGCTAAGATAACGAAAGGAAGGATCGAAATGTATGCCCGCCGATTAAAACCATGCCCGTATTATACAAGCGCCCCAATGCATAACCCGATGAACAATTTTGGAATTTACCCAAATACATACTGGGAAAACATACCATGGTATAACCAGGATTTTTCAAACCATTTTATCGGACCATACTACCCATTACATGGAGAAATACAGCAACCGATGTATATTGATATAAAGGATTATGGCCCGGAGCCTTTTGCAGTGAATATTGAAGCGGCTGCCAGACAAAACAATACTTTTCGCACTGCGTTGTGGACAGGTAAGCATTTACAGATAACGCTGATGAGCCTCAATGTAGGCGAAGATATTGGTTTGGAAGTCCATCCAGACCTGGATCAATTCATACGAATTGAACAGGGTCAGGGGCTTGTCATGATGGGAGATAATAGAAATAACCTGGATTACCAAAGTGTTGTCATGGATGATTATGCCTTCGTGATACCTGCAGGAACATGGCATAACTTGATAAATACAGGCAGTATGCCTCTTAAGCTATACTCGATATATGCGCCACCACAGCATCCGCATGGTACTGTTCATGCAACAAAAGAGGATGCCATGGCTGCTGAACATAACCATTAGCAGTATGGTAACACTCTATGGTGATGTTCCCCCACTTCAAAGTAAGTGGAGGAATTCTTTTTGTATCCCAGCATTCATCGCTGAAGTGATGATAGCCACTTCCTTCAGTTCAATAAGCGCTTGCGCGAATTGTGTGCCAAAACGCTGGCACTGAAAGCGCCCTGTTTTCGGGTCCAGCCTTGTGTTGTACTTCCCATAATGATTTAAACGGCTTGCGTTTGTATGAATAAAAGCTTATAATAAACAGGTCAACATAAGGGCGGATTTGTAATGGCAAATACACGTAAAGATAAAAATATGACACAGGGGCCCATTATTAGGCTTCTGATCCAATTCTCGATACCCCTGCTGATCGGACAGCTTTTTCAGCAATTGTATAATACGGTGGACACACTTGTAGTTGGTAATTTTGTAGGTAAAGAGGCGTTGGCAGCTGTTGGCAGCACAGGATCCATCATCAATATGCTTATCGGTGTATTCATGGGTTTTTCAATGGGAGCAAATGTTATCATCGCACAGTATTATGGAGCCCGTGATGAAAAGGCCGTACATGATACCGTACATACCACCATTGTGATGTCTCTGTTCTTCTCAGTGATTCTGACAGCAGTCGGCATTGCTTTCGTGCCCCTTATGCTTCGGTTGATGGATACGCCCGATGATGTGTTTCAGGAGGCAGTCACTTATCTGCGCATCTTTTTCTCCGGGATTACCGGCCTTATTTTATATAACATGGGGTCAGGTATTCTCCGAGCTGTCGGAGATTCCAAGCGCCCGCTTTGGTTTCTTATTTTTTCTGCTGTTATGAACATTATACTGGACCTTGTTTTTGTTATTGCATTAAATATGGGGGTTTCAGGCGTTGCTTGGGCAACTGTTATTTCTCAACTTCTCAGCTCTGCGCTTATCCTTATTGTTTTGTCCCGTACATCCGGGCCATACCGGTTAATTTGGAGCCATTTGAAAATCAATCGGGAAATCTTGATAAATGTTTTAAAAATTGGTCTCCCTTCTTCTGTTCAGCAAGGGCTTACAGCTTTTTCGAATGTCTTCGTGCAGAGCTACATCAATCGCTTTGGTTCGGCCTATATGGCTGGCTATTCTGCTTATGGAAAAGTGGATGTGTTCGCTCTGCTTCCATTACAAGCCTTTTCCATGGCAAGCACAACCTTTGTCGGTCAGAATATTGGTGCCGGTAATATTCCACGTGCAAAGAAGGGGATAAAGAGCGCTCTGCTGCTGTCCATTGGCTGCACAGTCGTCTTGATCATCCCCATGATGTTGTTTGCACCTCAGCTTATTTCGCTGTTCAACAGTGACCCCGAAGTTATTTATTATGGCGCTCTGTATATGCGATTCACCTCTCCCTTTTATCTGGCTGTCTGTATAAACCAGATCCTTGTGGGCGCTTTACGCGGCTCGGGGGACACAAGAGCGCCAATGTTCATTATGTTGGGGTCTTTTGTGGTGTTCCGTCAGATTTACCTTCTTATCTTTTCACGAATTTTCATGGATAACTTTTTTCCGATTATATTCGCCTACCCTGCAGGGTGGATTTTGTGCAGTGTCTTAGTCTATATCTATTACAAACGCTCTCATTGGGAACACAGGCGGTTTATTATCAATAATCAAAATGCAGACTAAGGTCGATTTAGCAGTGTATCTACAATCCGGCATATAAATCCAGGAGAATTGCACTTCCGAAGGAAAGTTCAGGCGATTTGTTTCAAAGTTTAGGAGAATTTATGTTGACAACTGGTTATACCAATATTATAATTTTGGTATAACCAGTTATTGGGTTAATTCGCCCCTTCTAATCCCCCTGTTTCACCAGGTGCAAGGGTTCTGCAAACGCAAAGAAACCCCTTGCACCTGATGAATCCTCTGTGTGTATACTTTAACCAACATCCATGGTTTATGTAGGACAGACAACTATCTATTTGCTGTTTTGGTAAATGGATAATCCGTTTGTTTAATTATTGTATTTATGTTAGCATGTTGTATATTGGGACGGTCATTTGGAATACTTGTACTACAATGCGAGGAAGAAGGTATTATTATTTATATGGGCTCAGGGCTATCCAGTAAAATTTTCGATAAAATCAGAAAAGACATCATCAACGGAGTTTATCCTGTAGGCAGTAAGCTCCCCACAGAACGGGAGTTGGCTGTTAAGCATATGGCAAGTCGCTTTGCAGTTAGGGAAGCCATAGCAATGTTGTCACAAAACGGATTTACAGAAACTCATCCTCAAAGTGGAACCTTTATTAAGGATTTTTATAACGAAGGATCTCTGGATGCATTAGTGCAATCGCTGTGTGTTCGCAGGGTTATTGACCGACAAACACTCAATTCCCTTCTGAAGTTTAGGTTTGTTACAGAAACTGATGCTGCCAAGGAAGCGGCTTCTCGTATTACAACTGAAGATATCAATTATCTAACCGCTAATTTGAAAAAGAAAGAAGAAAACCTTACCAATTTTACTGTACTAACCGAATGCGATTATGATTTTCATTTCAGAATTATTACCGCTTCCGCTAATGTTATCAGTAAGCTTACATTTCAATCTTTCAAACCAATTTATTCATTTTTTGCAGCGTTTTTTTACTCGATTCCCGGCTCTCCAAAAGCTTCACTTGAATTAAATTTGAAGCTCCTTGTGGCTTTAAAAAGAAAGGATAGTCAGGCTTCTTATGAGGCAATGGCGGATATTCTGAAGCATGCAGAGAGAAAGGTCTATGAATCCATAGACGAGAAAGAAAATCTGATCATCCTGAACCATGATGGAACGAATAGCCCTATGGTGTAACCCAACCATTATGGCATCCCTGTTAAATCTCCTCTTTATGATGTGATATGGAGTTCTTCAGATTATTATGATAAAATAAACTCTACACTAGGATATGCATTAAGGAGCGAGACAAATTGATAAGCAGGAACAGAAAAGTATTGGTATCGTATAATGATGTTCATTCATTTGACGAAAAATTCATGGAGCAATTAACCCACTCTCATGGTTTTACCTGTTATGTAAAGCATGAAAAAAACACAACCCAGGACGACTATCTTGATGTAGAAATCATCTTCGGGCAACCACGCAGAGAATACCTCAAAAAGGCAATGGCGCTAAGATGGGTTCAGCTTCCCAGTGCAGGCGCCGACAATATCGCCGACATCAACCTGTTTGCATCCGATAAAGTGATTCTTACGAATGCTAGCGGTGTTTACGGCAAACCCATTGCAGAGCATGTTTTTGCGATGATTCTTTCCTTCAACAGAAACCTGATACAGTACGAGCGGAACCGTCAGAAATGTAAATGGGCTGTTATACCGCAGGTTCGTGATCTGTACCGATCGACGTTGTGTGTTATCGGCCTTGGTGATATCGGAAGTGAAGTAGCCATCCTCGGAAAAGCCTTTGGGGCAAAAGTTATCGCATTAAAGCGTACTCCAGGAGAACGTCCGGCTTATGTAGACGAACTGTACGGTATGGAGGAACTGGATCGGGTTTTGGCGCAATCCGACTATCTGGTGCTTGCTCTGCCAAACACGCCAGAGACAAAAGGGATCATGTCTGCCGAAAGAATTGCATTATTAAAGCCGGAAGCTTTTATTGTGAATGTTGGCAGGGGTTCAGCGATTTGCCAGGAAGCTCTGATATGTGCCTTGCAGGAAGGAAGGATTGCCGGTGCAGGGTTGGATGTTACCGTTCCCGAACCACTCCCTTCGGATAGCCCTTTATGGAAAATGCCAAATGTAATCATCACATCGCATTCTTCCGGTACATCCCCTGGTAACTGGAGCAGATATGCAGCACTGATTCAGGAAAACTTTACCCGTTATATAGATGGAAAACAACTTGCCAATCAGGTCGATTTCAATTTGAAATACTAGCATATAGAAAGCAATGAATGAAGCGGCAGCAAAACGATTGGCCTGCGGCACAAGCCATAGAAAATTAGTTATAAAATGGAACCTTCACCCTTTGTGGTTGTCTGGATGATGACAGGGATTTGGGTTGGATCCAGCCAACGGATGACTTTAAGGAGATTCTGCTCCGACATTGCCGTACAGCCAGCAGTAGGGCTCCCTTTCTCTTTCCAGATATGCAGAAAGATTGCGCTGCCGTTTCCGGGAAGTGGATTTTTCGTGTTATATTCGATAACAATGAAATACTTATAGGGTTGCCCAATTGCATATAAATCCTCAGCAGATTTCCAATTGCCATTTGAAGCCCCTTTCTGATAGGTGTTGTAATATTTTGATTCGGGATCATCCACCCAGAAATCATTCTCGGCGAATTGGGTATAGGTAAGCTTCGTTCCGGGGTTCTCTACACGACCGTAGCATCTTTCCAGAGGAAATATTCCAATGGGCGATTTTTTGTCGCCCTCTTGTTTGTGGTCGGTCAGGCCACGGGAACCAAATACCACATCCATAGGCTCAAAAACAGCCTGCCACAACCCATTTTTCTTTTCATAGGCATATGCTTTGGCTTCAATTGCATCAATTTTATCCGCCACAACAAGCAAAACCTGGCTGCTGCTCCCAACAATTTCGCTTAGCCTGTCAATAAACGGATCGATCACCAGCCCGCTTGAATCCGATGGCGCATCCCCCTGCAGGAACTCTTCCAGATTCACGTCTATCACTCCATACATATCCGAATCGCTGTCGTTATAATGCCACCATTCGGATGAGATTGTCGTAAACCCGTTTCTGACCATGATATCGGTCAGCAGGTTCATATTATCTCTGGCGGTATCAGACATATTGGTATTATTCCTTGAACCCTTCCCTGAAAAATCATCAAATCCAGATGGCATCTCCAGTTCATTCCCCTTCATATCTATGAGCGTAACGTCAACGGCAGTACCTCGATTATGCTTGGAACCACCCTTGTCTGGGTTTGCGACATATCTTGAGTCGGGAACAATTTCCCAAAAGGTGCGTTGTACAGATACAGGCCGGTATGCATCCCATACCTTGATACGGTAACCAAGCTTCATGAATTCCTGGTTGGCCTTTGCCAGCTTTTCTGCTGTTGACCTTTGCAAGACACAGATATCGTAAGGGTATACCTTTTGATTTGCAAAATTTTCACTGGTGGCATACTTTAGCTCAACTTCAATTTCGGGATCGATATCATTTATTAGAACCAGGCCATTGATTTCCAGGATCTCTCTTTCTTCTTCCCTGTTTTCCTGCTCTGGTTCCTGGGACGCCTGTGTCGGGTCGGTGCTTATAATTCCATCCTGTTCAGGTTCATCATTCTGCAAAGGTGGAGGTGGTGGAGTTGTCGTATTCTGCTTATCGATGTTTTCAACGGTAGTCTTACTACCTGCTGTTGTTTCTGACACTTCTTTGGATTTGCAACCACCAAAAGACAGCAGAACCGATAACATTATTATGCATGCAAATATACGTTTTGTACCGTTCATTTCCTTCCCCCATTATATCTTTATCAAATAAAACCGAGATCACTGGAATTCCACTATTGTCGTCAACAGCATTAAATACTCATTGCCTTTTGAGTTATAAACCTCCAGCGGAGTAACTGACACCTGATTGAGTGGTATAGCTTTCAAACTGCCATCTTTCCCTTTCTCATATATCGTTGTAATATCATGAATTATGAAGTGCGTACCATGATATTCACCCAGGTACATCATTGCATGACCTGGCATATAAAGGGCTGAACCCGGCTTTAACCCTTCTATGATCTGAAGGCGTTCTGTTCGATCCTTGCCCTGTAAAGATATTGTCGTCTTTGACTGCTGCTGTTGATCAGAATTTCTCGGGAGTCTTATTCCGAAGGATCGATAGATATCCACAAGAAATGCCGTGCAATCCCTTGCGTTATTCATGCCTCCCCAACCGTATGGTTCTCCGATAAATTTAAAGGCCTGCTTCAGAACATTGGCTGTTGTGTAAGGGAGATATCCACTTGACATGTCGGAAGATTCAGGAAGTTTCAAAGACAGGAATTCGAGACCACCCGTATCATTTTTTACAGGGTAAAGCACCTCGTAACCACTACTGCGATTCGCCTTTGGCAAAGAAACCCCCATATCCAATTGTAGTTTTGAGATCCGCTCATCCTCTGATTCAGGTGTGTAGAGCTTAGCCCCACTGATCAGCATATAATTCTGATGTGCTTGAAAAGAAAGCAGTTCATCCTTTGTACAAAGCGCAATATCTTCAACCGGAATCCATGCCTTGTAATGATATATCCCCGCAAAAAACCATTTCCCGTCCTTGCTCGTATGATAGATGGAAACTGGCTCAGCGGGATATACAGCAGTTTCGACGTTGTAATCAATTTTCCGGTTTTGGGGTTGTGAGAATGAACCTTTTTCCGATGGCCAGGTTCGCATCAAGGTCCTTCTTACCGTTAATCCATATCGAATTGTTGGTTCGGTGGGAGTACTATCCAGATTCAAATTCTGTTCCATCAGTTCATAATCAGCTTGGCGGTATTCCTTTCCCTCCTGATTAAAGCGAGTTGATTTCGGGACAGTGCTTAATTGGTTAATCCATTGTCTGATCTGATTGCCAGACATCGTTTCAGGCTGACTAATTAAATCATTCAGAAAGGGGAGTTTTTTGAAATTGTCTTCATTATAGTCTCTTATCTCATTTGTGGTTAAAATGATTTCATCTGAGGGTTCGTAACGGTTAATCCAGAAAGCTGCATCTTGCATCTGTGCAGTAACACCCGGTATTTCAGGACCAATATACTCACGACTGTCATTGTTGATGGTAGTCTCTTCAGGCCTTTGACCCAAATTGTGTCCATCATCTTCAGGCGTATCAAAATTACCCACACTCCGTCCATCATATTCAGGCGTGTCAAAATTACCCACATTCCGTCCATCATTTTCAGGTTCATTCTGATTGTTCATCTGCTCATCCCCTTCATCAGACTGCTGGTTATCCGTTCCTCCGGTCTGCTGATTGAGTACATGCTCAGAATCCGGCTTACCAGGTAAGACGGTTCCGATGATGGTTTCGTTCCCGTTTCCCGTTTCGGAGATATGAATGTTTTCACGGTCTTTTGCCTTACAGGACACCAACAGAATAGATATGAACATCATAAATAAAACGATTTTTTTCATAAAACCTCACCATTTTAGTTTTCTTTTGTGTATGAACCTGAATTGGAGTGATCATGTCAATCAATGATTTCATAATACCATACTGTGTCTTTCCAAACAAGGAACCAAAATAAATACCATTCCATGTCATTCCATACAAGAAACCAAAATAAAGGCCGTCAATGACAGAAAATTTGTGAACTATTGGGCTTGATAAAAAATTTGATCTGTCATAAGATCTATACGAAAGTGCAATCCTGCGACATAAAATGGGTAACCCAAAGTGGGTATTATATAACAACCCTGAAGCTGTGGCATTATACGATAATATTAAGAACATTTTCAGGGGGATACACAGGAGTGAACTGCATGAAACTGGTGTTAATTGTACTGAACAAGGTTGACAAGCTGGATGACTTTCTTGAAGGTCTGATAGAACATGGAATCTCCGGTGCAACAATTATTGACAGTACCGGCCTCGTTAAGGAGCTTGCCAGGAAAAGCAATGACTTTCCGATATTTGCATCTATCCGTTTTCGACTGGAACTTGATGATCGGGAAAGTAAAACCATCTTTATGGTCCTTAATGATGAACAGGTTGAAACTGTTAGAAGAATAATTCGCGAGGTCGTCGGTGACTTGTCAAAACCTGATACCGCAGTATTATTTACTTTACCGGCACTAACTGCCGAGGGGGTTTAGTGGAAAGATAATTATGAATACACTATTAATACTTGCCTTGCTGCTTTTTACAGGGCTGATTTTCGGGCGTGTTGTTAAGCTGATTAAACTTCCGAATGTAACAGGATATTTAATCGCCGGCTTATTGATCGGGCCTTTTTGCTTCAAGTTGCTTTCTCGCGAACTGGTCTCTGAACTGGAATTGATTTCTGAAATAGCCCTGGCTTTTATTGCCTTTTCAATAGGGTCTGAGTTTAAGCTCTCCTATTTGAAAAGAGTTGGAACAATGCCTATCATCATCGCTATCTTCGAAAGCCTTACTGCTACTCTTTTTGTAACAGTTGCATTGGTGCTTTTTGGTTTTGATTTTGAAATATCTCTGCTTTTGGGGGCCATTGCATCGGCTACAGCACCTGCAGCAACACTCATGGTGATAAGACAATACAGGGTAAAGGGTCCTGTTACTGAAACTCTTATGAGTGTTGTGGCATTGGATGATGCTGTCGGTCTGATCGCTTTCGGTTTTTCCATGGCCGTTGTAAATTCAATGCTGAATCCCGGACATGCCTCCGGGTTGATGGCCATTCTGTCACCTTTTATCGAAATCATTGGATCAATTGCGCTCGGTTTTATTCTTGGGATTCTATTTAAGGTGCCCCTCAAATATTTCAGGAAAGATTCAAACAGGCTGATCCTAACGGCAGGTTTTGTTTTTCTGGGTTCTTCACTGGCTACCTTGCTGGGTTTGTCTTCCTTGCTTTTGTGCATGTGCATGGGTGCTATGCTGGTAAACATTAGTGATTCAGCTAAATCAATCTTCAGGCTCACCGATATGATTACGCCACCTATCTTCTTAATGTTTTTTGTCGTTTCCGGTGCGGGTTTGGATGTTTCTTACCTTCCGAAGATTGGTCTGATAGGTATCATATATATTCTGTTCAGGGTTGCAGGAAAAATCCTGGGCGCTTCATTCGGTGCTACAATAGCCAAAGCACCAGATACCATCAAAAAGTATATTGGACTAACACTGATACCTCAGGCAGGTGTAGCAATCGGGCTTTCTTTGATTGCTTCGCAAGTACTGCCTGAGTATGGTGCAACCATACGCGCCGTCATTCTCTGTGCAACCTTTATTTATGAAATGGTTGGACCTGCTTTTACTAAAATGGGCCTGAAAAAAGCCGGAGAAATTACCGAGTAAGCATCACTGGTAATCCCCGCTTTCGTGTAGGGCACATCACCGCTATAGCTGAACATGGGGGTTTCCAGCATCATGCCTGAAGTCACAATTCGCTCGTGACAGACAGGCAGTCAAGCACTTGCCTCCATGTTTACCTACGATGAGACAGAGTTTTTCTCTCTCAGCGTTGTAATCACCAAGGCACAAAGTAAGGCTGCACCGCAGTATCCCACCACCGGGTACATGAATTTAACCAGGTTTGAAAAACCAAGCTGGCTGGCCAATAATGCACACAGCGAAGTTAGTAGAATGACCTTTTTTCCATTTCCGGGTGTTTTATGCACATCGACAACACGTGAAGCAAACCCAAAGAGTGCACCAACTGCAGTGGTATAAATCTCTGCAATCAGCACGATAGCATATATAAACTGTGCACCCGGCATTATGCTGCCTGCAATGAAAACCATTGGAACTTCAAGATCCACAATCTCGGCAGCATGGCTTGACAGGGCTGTGTATATCATAACAGCACCCGCTCCCAGGCCAAGACCACCCAAAACAGCGCCGTTCCAAACTACTTTTCTGCTCTGCGCACTCACTCCGAGGGGTCCAAGAATTGCTATCGAAATAACCGTATTGTAAGAAACATATAAAATTGCCGCAGCCAGCCAGTGATTGATGATACCGCTACGCCCGCTCAGTACTGGCACAGTCTTCAGGTTTACAGGGGTAATCATCACAGAGTAGATACATATTCCAAAAACCGAGAGCAGGAGAAACGGCACCACATAGCTGATAGAATTGATGACGCCATTAATCCCTGTTAATACAGTTAATGCAGTTATTATAGCCATAAGCAAATTACCGGGTAAGGGCGGTATTTTCAGCTGCTGCTCAAAAAGAGCGCCGGTACCGGCTATCATTGCAGTTAAAGAACCGAACAGGAAAACAGTGATGACAAGATCAGTAAAGGTGCCCAATATATTCCCACCCGCATGCCGAATGACCTCAAGATGAGAACGGGCACGCAATGCATTGCCCAGATCCATGATTATATAGCCAAACACAATGAATAGAACTGTTGCTATGAGCAGTCCACCCAACCCCAGGATACCAAACCTGTTAAAAAACTGGAGCACCTCCTGGCCAGTTGCAAAGCCTGCCCCCACTATGGTACCGATATATGTCGCAGCCACCTTTAGCGATGATATCCCCTTCTGCCTCACCTTGTCATTCCTCTCCTACATTTTTCACCCGGCTGAATACTTTGTATCTTTCTTGCCTACAAAAGAGCTTCATTCAATTCAACCCATATAGTATACTTATGCGGATGGAGGCTATAACAATCCTTTTTTCCGGTTTTCGATTTGCACCCGTCATGAAGCAGAAATTGTTCAAATGTTCACAACCCCCCGTCTGTCTGGAGGCCACGAATGGAGGATAACCCAAGCTCTGGGACACACCACGCGGCTCGATCCGTAGAACAAGTCGCTTTCAGCGCATGGGTTTTGGCACGCAATTTACGAAAGAACACATAAATTATCCCCTGCCTAAAGAGACAGGGGACATCATGAAATTTGATTATGCCGTTCAATATGAAGTTATTGCAAGCAATTCCCTATTTTCTATTTGAACGGGTTCTCATTCTTATACAGCATGCTGGCGGGTTGATTGAAAGCAACGTCTTCCACCCCCAACATCTTCATTGCAGCAAACAATACTTTGCCTGCATGCTTGAAGGCAACACCACCATGATGCGGATAACGTTTTGCTATCAGGACATGCCTGTAGAATCTTGCCATTTCCGAAATAGCAAAAATACCAATACCACCAAAGGATTTTGGATCCAAATCAATAATTTCTCCTTCAGCAACATAACTTTTTAATTCAGCATCAGCCGTACTTTGCAGCCTGAAGAAAGTAATTTCACCCGGTCGGATTGCTCCTTCCAGGGTTCCTCTTGTAATATCTGGTTCCTGATCGGGCTCAAGTAACCGATGCATGATCCGTTGAAATTTCATTGAGTAGTCTTTCATACAACAGCTTGGCGTATTTCCACAATGGAACCCCATAAAAAGATCATTCAGCTTATAGGCGCCTAACTTATCCTGATTGTTCTCATACATGTCTTTTGGAACAGTATTGTTAATATCCAATAGGGTTGCCGGTATTTGGGTTGCACAGGTAATGATATATTCACTGAGTGCTCCATAAATATCCGTTTCGCAGGCAATGGGAATACCGCGGGAAGCAAACCTGGAATTTACGTAACAAGGTACAAAGCCAAACTGTGTCTGGAATGCAGGCCAGCACTTGTTTGCGAATACTGCATATTCTGATGCTCCGAGATTATTATCCATCCAATCCTGAAGCGTCAGTTCATATTGTGCCAACTTAGAAAGGATACCGGGATACCCATTGCCCTGTCCAAGCTCTTCTTCCATTTCTTTTACTTTTGCCGGAATTCTGGGATCGTCTTTGTGGTTGTTAAAGGCTTCAAAGAGATCCAGTTCAGAATTCTCCATCACCTCAACACCTAAATCAAACAAGGGCTTGATTGGTGCATTGCAGGCGAGGAAATCTTGCGGGCGCGGCCCAAATGTAAATATTTTAAGCTTTCTCAACCCCAGAAGGATTCTGGCGATATCTGCAAAATCATCGATCATTGATGCAATCTCATCTGGAGTCCCAACAGGGTATTCGGGTATGTATGGATTCATTCCGCGAAGGCCAAGACTATATGAAGCATTCAGCAT
This sequence comes from Clostridiaceae bacterium, assembly GCA_012522505.1. Taxonomy (GTDB): domain Bacteria; phylum Bacillota; class Clostridia; order DSM-8532; family DSM-8532; genus JAAYJG01. The sequence goes on along the minus strand of JAAYKJ010000133.1, from coordinate 17,551 downwards.
CCCACAGTAAGCATCCCCGCGGTCTGCAATCAAACCTTTCTCGGTTTCCTCGGAAGCTGCTACAAACATTGCTGGCCCTCCAAATTTTTGGGCAAGCATTGTCTCCGGCCCTTCGGGCCCGAAATTCCCAAGGTAAACCACCAAAGCGTTTACTCCAGCAGTTTTCAATTCTTCTAGTGCCTTCAGAACATCCTTTTCATTTTCAATGACAGTTTTAGCTTCAAATATGTCTATTTTTTCTGTTTTACAGGCAGCAACAACCGCCTTCCTTCTGGATTCACTGAGCTGTACAGGGAAACAGTCTCTGCTGACAGCAGCTATTCCAAGCTTTACTTTAGGAATATTTAGCATAAAAAGACCTCCAATACTTGTTTTTCAGTATTATTATAACACTATCTACGTTGTATGTACAAGTTGTTTGTGTATGCACAAGAATAGCGCTCCACGCTAGTAGTTACTGTCCACCCCCCATATACTTGGGATATAGCTGTGCATAGCGTTAACTAAGCTTCTATTGGATAAGAGCGGACAGAAAAGCCAGTGCAAGCCCTTGGCCCCACCCCTGCATCCATACTTTAGGAATATTGCAGTAGCCTTCCCTGTCTTTCATGACAGCTGTGCCACCCGACACATTCAGCACACGTCCATCTTCACTGATGTTTGCAAGAATTCCATCCAGCGCTTTCTGGATGTATTTGGTATGCAATGGATTTCTGTTGTTCACCATGGCAGCGGCGATACCACAAGATGCAGATACCTCTTCATAGGACTCATCATCATTCACCAGCGTCCGCCATAACCCATTTTCAGTTTGAACATATTTCAGTGCCGCAAGCAAATCGCGAAGAGAGCACTCAATATCCATGCATTGAGGATAAAGGTACCATTCCGGTAATATGGATTTAATCTGTGACATGCTGTAAGCTGCCCAAGCATTAGCTCTTCCCCAAAAGAATCCGGACATATGGTCCTGTTGAATATTGTCATAGCCATGGTACCAAAAGCCTGTTTTAGGGTCTTGCAGGTATTTTATATGCCAATAGTATTGGTTTAATGCATCTTGAATCAAATCTTGATCCTTCAGCTTGATGCCAGCGCGAAGCATGAAAAAAGCAGCCATAAACAAAGTATCCGCCCAGGCTTGCTCTTCGAAACCCAAATGTACCAATACATTGTCGCCAAAACGCACCGCTTTTTTGCGAAGGAAATCCAATTTGCTTATAACAATTTCCCAATATTTTGAGTCCCCGGTTTCTTCATACAGCGTAATCAGCATATGCCCCATGGCACAAGTGTTGATCGACCATTCGGGCAAGCCCAATTCAATATATTCATCTGTCCATTGTTTCAGTATATTCAAATATTCTTTGTTTCCCGTTGCCCCATAAGCTCTGGTTATACCATAATAAGCAACGCCACATGGCCAATCCCAGGTTAAGTCCATTGTCATTGTTTTTCTGACAACTTTCTCGATAATATCAATGATTTCCTCCTCATGAAAGACGATTTTCATCCACTGTGCACTCCTTTCATTCGCTAAATCTCATTTGAGTTGCTTGTTTATGGCATTATTATAAACCAAGCTGAAACTTGAATTCCTTCATATTCAAGAAAAATCAATGCATTTTCAGCGATTTTATCAAAAGCTTCCAAGATTATAGGAATGTATTTTTTAGCCCTATGGGCTAAAGTTAGTAGGGATTCGACTTCATTACTGCTGTGCAAATTGCAGTTTGCCACAGCAGATTTCCATAAGCAGAAGAGGTTAATATCAGTCCCGTCTTTGATCCTGTTCCATACTCTCTGGGCTAATTAGTTCTTCCATCTGTTGCTTTGTATCAGCAGATAGCGAATCTTGCAAATAGTTACGATCTGGTGTTTGTTTTTCCAGGTAAGTCTGGATAACACTATCATTTGCACTATCAATTTTTTGCTTCAGTTCCCTTGCTGACAGCAGATCACAGCCCGCTCCCCTTATGATAACCTGTTGCAGTGCATCTGACGTAGCAACCGTTATACTATATTTCTTTCGATTGTCGTGGGCAAACTTCTCAATAAACTGATCTGCTGTTTGTGCCTCCCTGGTGTAAACAACATGAATGTTTTCATAATCGATGATTTCTTCTTGATGACCCTGGACACGATAGGCATCAAACACGGCGATAATCTGACATTTCCGGTAACTTTGGTATTTACTCAGATAATCGAGCAGTTTTGTCCTGGCGCTGTCCATATTTTCTTCACTGAGGGCCTTCAGATCTGGCCATGCGAAAATAATATTATAACCATCGACAAGAAGATATTCCTCTCGGTTTTCTTTCGGTCTGCCAATATAGTCATTGTGCAGGTTTTTGTAATCTGAAGGTGCCTTTCTTTTAGGACGGGCAGGCTTTTTCCCCTGGTTTGCATAAAATGTTTTATTAAAGATTTTATCAACTTCTTCGGGTTCAAGCCATCTATCCCTGGCGTGTGGAATATGGTTTTCATGTGCTTCATCCAACAAATCTGACTTTGGCTGGAAATAGCTTTCAACGTGCATATAATCCTTCACTTCATCCCAGCTTACCAAAAAGCTGGTTCCATTTGCACAAAATACAGATCCCGTTGGGTTCTCCGTGTCTCTTTCTGAATCATAGCCTATCATTGCAATCACTTCTTCAGGATTATGGCAGATTTCATACCCCTTCAGCGTGCAGAAGAGCCTGCCCAAGCCCTTTGTATAGGCAGTTACTTCCTGTTGATAGTTTTGAAAGGTGGAAACAGGTGCGTCTCCGGTTAGGATTGCCACTCCCCCATGTATTTGCGTCACCTGACATTTTCCATACATTTTCTCGATGTCAGACATTGCGCGCCCAACCATTTTTTCTGGAAGCTCCAGCTGGAATGAATAGTACGGTTCGAGCAATATCGATTCTGATTCCTTTAAACCCTGGCGAACTGCACGATAGGTTGCCTCTCTAAAGTCACCACCTTCGGTATGCTTATTGTGTGCTCGCCCCGAAACCAATGTGATCTTCATGTCTGTAATTGCTGATCCTGTAAGAACCCCTTTATGCGTTTTTTCCTTGAGATGAGACAGAATGAGGTTCTTCCAGTTTTTCGACAAGACATCATCACTGCAGTCTACCGCAAACTGCAGACCACTTCCGCGTTCTCCCGGTTCCATAAGCAAATGAACCTCTGCGTAGTGCCGCAATGGCTCGAAATGCCCCACCCCTTCAACAATATCTGATATGGTTTCTTTATAAACAATCCTGCCGGAACCGAAGGACACCTCAATACCAAACCGGTCTTGTATCATGCTTTGCAGGATTTCTATTTGAACCTCTCCCATTATCTGAACCTGAATTTCCTGAAGCAGCTCATCCCAAACAATATTAAGCTGCGGATCTTCTTCCCCAAGTTGACGAAGTTTTGGAATCATCATCCTCGGATCGCAGCCTTCCGGAAGTAAAATCTGATAGGATAGCACAGGCTCCAAGAAAGGAATATCCGAAGGCTTCTCCTCACCCAGCCCATCCCCCGGTCTGGTCCGGCTAAGTCCTGCAACCGCGCAGACAGTACCGGCTTCTGCAGCAGGCACTGCATCATACTTTTGTCCGGAATAGATGCGGATCTGATTTACTTTTTCTTCCCATGAACCGTTGCTCACAACATCTCTAACGGTCAGCCTTCCGCCGGTAATCTTCATATATGTGAGACGGAGACCTTGTTCGTCCCTTCCGACTTTGAACACTTTTGCCCCAAATGTCTCTGGATACGATGGACTGACTGAATACTTCAGAAGCCCGTGAAGAAACTGTTCAACACCATCAATTTTCAATGCAGAACCGAAAAAACATGGGAATACCCTGCGTTTCAATATCGCTTTGCTGATCTGCGCTGTTTCCACTTGTCCGGTCTGCAGGAAAGCTTCCATCAATTCTTCATCACACATGGCCAATTGTTCATAAAATTCATCTGTATCATCGTGTTTGAACGCAATACATCCGTCATTTAACTTTCTTTTTAGTTCATCGATGAGTTCTTCTTCTTCAGCCCTGTCCTGATCCATTTTATTGATGAATAGAAAAACCGGTATTCGATACCGGGCAAGCAATCGCCACAACGTTAGCGTATGACCCTGTATACCTTCAGCTCCGCTAATCACTAATATCGCATAATCCAGAACCTGCAGTGTTCTTTCCATTTCTGTTGAAAAATCCATATGGCCGGGGGTATCCAGCAGCGTAATCTGTGTATCTTCAATTCTGAAAACCGCTTGTTTGGAAAAAATCGTAATCCCTCTTGATCTTTCGAGCTCAAAATTGTCCAAATACGCATCCTTATTATCCACTCGCCCCAGTTTTCGTATTTTTCCGCTTAGGTACAGCAAGCTCTCCGATAATGTTGTCTTGCCGGCATCAACATGTGCCAATATACCAACCACTAGTTTTTTCATATCACGGTTCTATTCCTTTGCTGTCGAAATATATCTCTATCATACCAGCAAGTTCGCCATCCAGACAACTCCCATGGAATCATTTTGCCGAACAACTCTGCCTTGAAGAGAATTTTTCTGTTTTCTAAGATGAAAAGCCATCTGGCACCTGGCATGTCATGTTATGTTTATTATGTAAAGTGATAACGTCCTTTCTTTTATATTGCGGTATTGCCATTATCAAAGTATTTTGATATAATTTATTACATAAACTTGATTTTTATTACATTATTTTTTCTTTCAGTCGATTCATGGCGATATACCGACTTCCTGTAGGCTCATCTTCGTTCTCCTTGGCGCACAGAAATATGACCTTACCAAACAGTACTAATGAGTATATGAATAAAGGAGGATTTTATAATGGCTACTGGACCTAGTGGAACACCCGACTATTTAGAGGAGTATAAGCAAAAAAGTGAAGTACAGAAAAAGAAAAGCAATCTGAAACCGCTGCTGACCATACTGGTGGTGGTCATTATTTTGGGAGGTCTGGCACTCGGAGGTTATTACCTGTGGTATAACGGAATCATTTCCATTTCCTTCGGCGGGCAGGCACAAACCGTTACTCAAAATGTCGATGAGCTGGAAGAAACAGACAAATACTTCGACTTTATCGCTTTTCAAATCAAAACAGGAAAAGTGAACGTGGATGAGGTGACAGAATTTTTCACCGAAAGTGACACAAGAATCATTCGGATGAAGGCGGGTTTGGTTGATTTTACCGACAAAAACCTGGAGAGGATCGTTCGGAATCAAATCGGAAAACCTCAAGGTCTAATCTTTGTCGACGACGTTAATTCAATAACAAGCCTGACAGCTGAAAACGCAAATATTAGAAGTCTGGATGGTATTCAGCACATGACGGTTCTGACAGAATTAAGACTAAATCACAACAACATTTCAAACCTGGGTCCGATAAGCAAATTATCCCAATTGGAAGTTCTCGATTTATCTTACAACAATATTTCAAATATTTCCAGCATTCAGGGGTTATCGAAACTCAAACACCTAAACCTTGATTATAATTATATGGAAGACATCACTGCCCTAAGCGCCCTCACAAGCTTGGAAAAACTCTCTTTAGGTGGGAATTATGTTTATACTCTTAGTGGGCTTAGCAGTTTGTACGCCTTGCAACAACTTAACCTTTCTGATAACTGCATTGAGGATGTCAGTGAACTTGCCCAGCTAACCGGGCTGAGCAGTCTAAACTTAAATGATAACTCAATTAAGGATATTACCGCTCTCGGCTCACTAACCTCTTTGAGGGAATTGTATATTGCTGACAATCAGATATCGGATATCAATTGCCTTAGTTCTCTTACGGGTTTATATACGCTTGATGTTTATGACAACAAAATTATTGATCTCAGCATAACCAATAGCCTACATAACCTTACAGATCTAAAAAAAGACAGGAACCCTGCCAACTGAGACCAAAACTCCGGGGTGGAAGGTAACTTGTCTATAGCTAAATGTTTGTAAAATAATTATTCTTCGATGGAGGTTTCTACCTCCACCGAAGAATAATTTTGTGTTCAAATATTTATAAAACGCTCCGAAGGCCCTTGCCTTATTTAGCCTAAAGCAAAGGAATAAATGAAGTGTATTTTTTAGCTGTGAGGGCTAATAAACGCGAATAGGCGGGGGATAAATCGCTGCTTCAGTGGTGGGGTTCAATCCCCCACTAGCGGTGCGTACCAACTGGAGCGTACCACAAGCCTCGACCCGTTACTGAAGTAGCATTTGATTAATGTATATGGTCTCACACCAATGTTCTGGGCAATATTCTTATCCAATCGGTTCCCTTTAGTTAATTGAGGTTTTTGCAGCCAGCAATTGAATCCTCTTTTTAGCTTTACCACAAGATAATGGATCATACAAATCCTATAAAACTCAAATTCCAAACTACCGCATATTCCCTTCTTACATTTCAGGCGGGTTCCTTCTTTGCGGATCGACCAACCCTTTGTTGTTACTTGTCCATCCCCATTTTGGGGATATATTTCGAAAACTCCAGATAGGATGGTTAGTGTATAATTTCTGAAGGCAAAAGAGCTGGTAAATTGACAGCCTTGCTCCGATGAACGTATAATTATTGCGAAAGGGTTTCCCTTGGTAATAAGCAGAAGGTGTATGGGCACAAAGAATGCGTCTGCGAAATACCTAAATAGCAAAAGTTTTTCAGGAGGTTTGCTGATGCCATTTACCATCGTCCGTCAAGATATCCCTAAAATGAACGTTGATGCTATTGTTAATGCAGCAAACACCGGCCTGAAAATGGGCGGCGGTGTTTGTGGTGCAATATTTCAATCAGCTGGAGCACATGAAATGCAGGCCGCCTGCGACAAATTAGCGCCAATCAGGACTGGCGAGGCAACGATTACACCAGGGTACGCCCTACCTGCAAAGTACGTTGTTCACGCAGCAGGCCCCGTCTACCATCAATGGGAGCCCGAACAGAGCGAAGAACTCCTGCGCTCTGCCTATAGGAACTCTCTTCGGCTTGCTGTCGAAAACAAATGTAAGAGCATTGCCTTTCCTCTCATCTCAAGCGGGATATATGGATATCCGAAAAAAGAGGCCTTGAAAGTTGCAACCTCAGAAATGCAGCTCTTTCTCTCGGACTACGATATGGATATATTCCTCTGTGTCTTTGACAAGGCAGCGTTTATAATCAGTGAGAAGTTGCTTGGCGAAGTCGCCAGTTATATTGACGAACACTATGTTGCAAAACGCAAATTCACCCGGCGCGCATTACTTGATGTTGAGAAGGAAGCGCTTGAAGAAGCTGACATTTCGTATAATGTTCGGATTCCAAAAGTCGCTGAAACAATACATGAAACCCAAATCGGCAATATTTCCGCCTTGATCCGGAATCTTGACGAACCATTTTCCACGACACTTCTGAGATTGATAGATGCCAAGGGAAAGACAGATGTAGAGGTCTATAAGCGAGCCAACCTTGACAGAAAATTGTTCTCAAAAATAAGGACGAGTAAAGGATATATGCCAAGCAAACGCACTGCCATTGCTCTTGCCATTGCGTTGGAATTAACACTTGATGAAACAGAAGATCTATTACAGCGAGCGGGTTTTGCTCTGTCTCACAGCCAGAAATTTGATGTGATTGTAGAGTATTTTATCATTACTGGGAAATACGATATCTATGCGATTAACGAGGTACTTTTCAAATATGATCTGCCCTTGTTGGGGGGATAATCCAATTTCTCCTGTCTGAAATTTGTCGCTTTCCAAGCGACCTCTCATTCATCAGGAAATGTTATCCTTATGCCATAATAAGCATAAGGAGGACATTCCAATGAAAAAAGGATTAACCGAACTGGTATTCATACTGGACAAAAGCGGCTCGATGAGTGGCTTGGAAAAGGACACTATTGGGGGCTTCAATTCAATGCTCGAAAAACAGAAAGCAGTAGAAGGCGAGTGCCTCATTACAACAGTGCTGTTTGATAATCATTACGATCTGCTCCATGACCGTATCGATATTAAAGCGGTCAGTTCAATCACCGAGAAAGAGTATCAAATTGGCGGATCAACAGCGCTTCTCGATGCAATAGGAAGGACAATCGAAAAAATTGGTAACGCTCAAAAACATACTGCTAAAGACTATCGTGCAGAAAAAGTGATGTTCGTCATCATAACCGATGGCGAAGAAAATTCCAGTAGCGAGTATTCGGCAGAGAAAGTCAAAGCACTAATCAAACGACAGACGAGTGAATATGGATGGGAGTTTCTCTTTCTCGGTGCAAATATCGATGCTGTTGAAACAGCGGGAAAATTCGGCATTTCTGCAGACCGCGCCCAGAACTACCTTGCAGACAGCAAGGGTATTAAGTTGAACTTTCAAGTTATGAACGAAGCTGTCACGTCTTTCCGTAAAAGTTGCGCAATGCCAGAGGACTGGAGTGACGAAATCAAAAATGACTATGAGAAGCGTGGAAACAGAAGTAAATCTTAAGATTGTTTCCAAGAGCAATTAAAAGGTACGAAAACACTTCTAAAAAACGGATAATTCCACAATCTGCCAACCGCATGTTGTGGAATTATCCGCGAGCTATCTCTTACCCTATTTTCATGGCGTTTTGTTATCTGAAAAACAAGATAGAACTTCCTCCACAAATTTCCCCCGTTCGTTTATCCACGGGCTGTGACCGGAATGATCAAACCATACAATCCTCTTGTCGGGTGCCTCCAGCGCCTGTACGTATTCTTCGACCAGCACTGTAGGCGCATTGATATCATGCCGTCCCAAGAAAAAGTAGACAGGCACATCCAGTTTTGCATAGTCTGTTCTCATGTTGATATCATAAAGCTGTTGGTATACATGATTAAATGTGTTGACAATACCCCGGAAAAAGTTAATTTTATCAAGAAGCCCATACTCAGAGGAACCGATATCCCGAAGCGTGTTGTAACCTGGATTGTGGATTTCGGGATTTCCCGCCATATAATTACTGAGGTAATTCAAGTACACTGCGCTTTTCCAGGTTACTTCATTTCCATAATAAGGTGGCATGCCGTTTTCGGTAAGCTGTGTTATTAATTCAGTATCGCCTCTGGATTGAGCGATTTCAATTGCCTTCATGTAGTCCATCCGCTCCGTTTCAGCAAAATCAACCATTTGCCCCGTACCAATGAACGCATGGTAAGACTCTGGGTATTCGTCAACAAGAAAAATCCCCAATGCGCTTCCCCAAGACTCACCAATCAGATAAATTTTTTCTTGCGAGAAACGTGCTTTCAGGTATTCCGTCAATGCGTGGCCATCCTGAATATAGGTTTGAACAGTAATGTCTTTTATGGGCTCAGCTGAATAGGATTTCCCAGAGCCAGGCTGATCCCAGTTGACGACAACAAAATGCTTCTCCAGCTCTGCCAACTCGTGCCGTACTGCCGCCATCTGCGTGCCACCGGGGCCTCCCGCCAGAAAGAGCAGCACAGGCGCAGTGTCTTTCCAGCCTCTTATACTAATCCACTGCTTTCTTCCGTTCAGTTCAAGCTTTGTAAGCTCTGCAATACTGTTTTCGGGCGTGTTTCCGTTTTCATCAACAATACGTGGCGTGGAGGCAATAAATTGTGATATGGTTAAAAGGCCCGCATTTAATACCATCGTGGCTGCAAAAAATATCGACATTTTTTTCAAACGAATGATCTGCTTTGGATTCGTCTTTTTCCTTAACAACGCAATACCAAGATAAGCTGACAGAAATAAAACCCCAATCAGAGCGATGACCGAAATAATCGTCAAAATAAAAAAAGTAACTGTTTGCATCATAAAAAAACCTCCATCAACTACATTTCAAGCTTGTCACTATCATAGCAATTAAATCTGTCACACAGCTGATATGAAGCTTAAATCCATCTTAATTTGTGGGAATTGTAATTCGGAAAGTACTTCCCTTCTCTATGGGATGCAGTATTAAGTCTCCCCCATGTTCCTCGGCAATTCTTTTCGCTATGGAAAGTCCCAATCCACTACCGCTGGTTTTGATGTTGCGGTAATTATCTCCCCTGACAAAAGGCATGAAAATGGTATCTGCCAGTTGAGCTGGAATCCCTATCCCATTATCGCTGAAATCAATCATCACCTGACGGTTCTGTGCTATCAAGCGCACCGTGATCAGGGTTCCCCGGGGATTATACCTCAGCGCATTACTCGCAAGGTTCTGAATGATTCGGCCAAAACGATCAATATCGACCAACGCAAAAACGCTACTTTCGGAAATATCAAATTTATACTCGAAGCCTTCCCTCTCTAACTGGGGTACAAGTTCGCCGCAAATCTGTCGGATGTATTCGCAAATATCAGTCCGTACAAGTTTCAATGAAAATTCCGGACTATCCATTTGAGAAAGCTCAAATAGCTCGGAGAGTAACTGGCTGGCCCTTTTGCTGTTATTGATAATAACCTTGAGGTGTCTATCACGTTCCTGTTTGGTCATGTTCGACTTCTTCATAAGGAACTGTGCATACCCCTGTATACTGGCCATTGGGTTTTTAAGGTCATGGGAGATATCGAGAATCAAACGCCGCCTTTCCTCCTCCGATTTCTTGCGCAGGGAAATTTCTTGCTCGATGCGGTCAGCCATATCGTTAAAGGTGCTCTGAAGCTCTGCAAACTCGTTCTTTAGTTTTAAATCAACCCGTGCAGAGTAATCTCCTTCCCGCAAAAGCTTTGTGCCATCACATAGCTTTTGCAGAGGTATAGTTATACGGGAGGCTGTAATTCTTGAATAGATAAAGGTGATGATCGCAATAATCAAAAGATAGAGCAGACCCACAATGAAGATCACCCAACCGGTCTGTATTATATCACTGGCGGGGCCTTCTTGATTATATATGATGGAAAAATCCAGCCGAATGGAAGAAGGAAAGGTAACAATCAACCAAAAATCACCTTCTGGATGATAGAGAATGTCATAATTGTAAGGCTGACTCTTGCTATTCGTCAATAATGAAGTGAATTCCATGGTAGTCAGCTTATCTTTTCCAATAGTATCAAGACCTTCTGAATAAACAACACGGTATTCCCTGTCTAAAACCTGCACCCCACCACCATTTCGTAAGACAGTAGATGCATCAATCTGCGTGTAATCATCTTTGACAATTGCGCTTGCGGAGAACTGATTTTTTACCAATGAGTTTGTAATTAATCTGTTTGCAAGAGACAGAAACACAAAAGCGAGTATTGTCGCCATTACTGTCAGCAAGAAAATTACAACAAAATTAATGAGAAATTGATTGGATATTTTTCTTTTCATGGCATTTCACCAGTATAATGGAACTTGTAACCGATACCGCGAATGGTTTTCAAATATTGGGGGCTTTGCGGGTTATCTTCGATTTGGTTCCTGATTCGGCTGATATGAACCATCACAGTATTATCGCTAAAATAATACTCTTCATCCCATACAGCGTCATAAAGCTGCCGTCTTGTAAAAACCTTCTCTGGGTGCTCCATGAAATACAGAAGCAGCTTGTATTCCTTCGCGCTAAGTTCAATAAGTTTTCCATTTTTAAATACGCAGCAGATTTCTTTGTTTATGGACAAATTTCCGTAGGTAATTTGTGTGTTGGTATTTTCTTTGGGTGAGAGATACTCATGATTCCGTCTCAGTTGTGCGCCCACACGGGCCATTAGCTCGGAAATGGAAAAAGGTTTGACAAGATAGTCATCCGCGCCCAATCCGAGCCCAAGCACTTTATCCATATCACCAGCCCTCGCTGTCAGAAAGATTACAGGGACAGTACTGTGTTCTCGAATTTTGCGAAGAAGGTTAAAACCGTCCATCACCGGCATCATAACATCAAGGATCGCCAGATGGACTTTCTTGGTTGTAAGGATCTCCCACGCTTCCTTACCGTCTTGCGCTGTCACGGTGGTATATCCACCTTCCTCGAGATTGATTTTTATTAAGTTTCGGATGTCTTTTTCGTCGTCTGCGATTAGTATGGTCATATGGCTTTTAGCATCTCCCGTTTTTATTATGCCGCTGCCAAAGATCATCGTTACTTCCTTGGTGTCGGACACAAGAAGAGTTGATCAGCCGGGAGAGCAGCCAGTATATACCTGATACCGTCACTTTTATTCCAAAGAAACATGTTTTTTCACTCCATTACCGTTGTTTTCAACATATAACACTGATATCTTTATTATAGTCTATTAATAGTTACAATTATATAATACATGTTGAAAACTTACAATAATATAAATTTCTTCACATTGTATTGGCACACCAAAAACTGCGCAGCGATTCAAACTGCGTAATAAGTGCAGGGCCTTCCTATACCCCTACCTTTTTTCTATCAATTGGGAAAACAATAAGGCGATTTGCGGATCAAACTGCGTCCCAGCGCCCTGTTTTATGACATCAAGCGCAGCCTTTTTTCGTTCGTCCAAGAGAAGTTTGCCTCTGTTCAAGACGCGGTCATAGGTCTCAGCTACTGCAATGATTCTTGAGATTAAGGGGATTTGCTCGCCTTTAAGTTCCCGGGGATATCCGCTGCCATCCCATCTTTCATGATGGCCATATACGTATTCCGCCAAATCCAGCGTGTCGTCGAATAGACTTAAGATTCGGTATCCAACTGCGGAATGCTGCTGCATTTTCTCAAGCTCTTCATCCGTTAAGGTATCCTTAACCAGGATGTTATCATCCAGTACTATTTTTCCGATGTCATGCAAATATCCTGCCCGATTTAGCTTATTGATATCGGTTTCGGGGAGATGTAAAGCAGCTCCCATATCAGAGCACAACTCGCTTACAGTAACCGAGTGCCGTTTTTCTTCCGGGCTTTTTGCGTGCAGGGATTCGATGATCGTGTCGATGATATTTCGATTTATTGATTTGCGGTTCATCGTCTTATCTTTGTACATCGCGTTTTCCGCATTTGCGATTACCTCATCCAGGGATTGCTCCGGGCTCTGTTTTGTATCAAGTCCAAGGGAAATACTGCACTTAATGGCTTGTATACGTGCAGTGGCAACCTCCGACTGTATTTTTTCCAAAACCTTTTTGGCCTCTGCCCTGTCTGTTTTTGGCAGAAGGATAATGAACTCATCCCCTCCGACGCGGGCAACCGCATCGTTCTTCCTACAGACCTGCTTAAGAATTTCCGATGCTTTTTTGATCAGCCCATCGCCAGCAGTGTGTCCAAATATGTCATTGGTCATCTTCAGCCCGTTAATATCTGCAAAAATGACGGATAAAGGAAGGTTATCCGGAGTGTCAATCTTAGCGCGATTTTTCTCAAAACATCTCCTATTGTGAAGTCCGGTTAATGGATCGTGACAATTCAAGTATTCAATTTCCATTTCCTTTTGTTTGCGTTCACTTATATCCATAAAAGTGATTACAGCACCTATAATTTTACCGTTTTTTATCTGCGGATACGAGAAATATTCCACATTCAAAGGGGTCCCATCCTTGCGCCAGAAGACTTCATCCTCTACATGGGAACCTTCACCGTTGGTTAAAGCTTTGAAGATCTTACATTCATCTACGGGGAATGGAGTTCCGTTGCTGTGGGTGTGATGAATCTGCCAATGCATGTTTTTCCCGAGTAATTCAGACTGGTCATTATATCCCAGCATTTCAATGCAGCTTTGGTTACAAAAGGTGCAGTTTCCTTTTAAATCAATACCATAAATGGCTTCAACTGCTGAATCGAGAATCAAGCGGAGTTCGGTCTTGCTTGACTCCAATTCAGTATTAGCCTTCTGTAATTCCCGGGTGCGCTCCTGCACTGTAGTCTCCAAGTTCTCGATTAACGACTGCATTTTATCTGCCACACGATTAAAACTTTTGGAGATTAAGCCAAGTTCATCATTTCGAACAATGTCAACTCTTTTAGACAAGTCTCCGGAAGATAATTCACCCGATATCTGCAATAAAGATTTCAGTGGTTTTAAATACATCGCCATGAGCAAGTTATAAACCAGGATTGCAAACAGAAGAGAAAGAGAGGCAATTAGCCCTGCCCAATGCATGGTACTATTAATATCCGACATGAAAATAGACTTGGGGATTGCTGATATAAGAACCCAATCAATTCCGTCCATACGAATTTCTTTTACATTCACAAAGAAATTGTCCTTTTCTCCTTTATAGGTTTGCAGGTGCTTGCTTTTTGTTTTATATTGTTCGTATGCTTTCTGAATAACGATGTCGCCTATATCTTCAAGTCCATGTCGTTTCAATGTACCATCTTGAAGAACTGTAAAGTTTGCGGTACCCGTAGAATTCGCAATCAAATCATTCGAACTCGTTTCGATGATATAGGCCATGCCGTTATGTTTATCCACTGCTTCCTTAAGGTATGAACCAATGTCAGATAGAAGGATGTGGGTTCCAAGCACACCCTCAAGATTACCCGATTCATTATATATTGGCCATGCAGCGGATACTGCCAAATCATCTATCGAGAAATGCTTGTATAGGGGAGAGAATATGGGGCCTCTGGCCTCGACTGCGGCTTGATACCATGCGTAAGTCCGGGGATCAAATTCTCCAGCCTCGACCCCTCGCTCGCCTGCCGTTAAGCCCAGGCCAGTTGAATGATACAACGAGTTTCCGCCGGTCTCAGCATTGTTTTTTATGACCTCTATCGCGCCGTTTTTATTTCTTTGCGCACCGTAATAGTCACCGTTTGCGGTACAGTAACTGAAGCTGTATATTTCATGGCTGTGTGCCTTAAGAACGCTGACAAAATACTTTTCTCTCTGTTTTGCGTCAGACAGATTAAGCATCCCATTCTCAATAATTCTACGATTGACGTCGTTCAGATGATAAGGTGCCTGTATGAAGGCATAGATCCGGTTATAGATCTCTTCATTGTTATCAGATGCCTTCTGTGCGGTTATTTTATTCGCCGAAGCAATCCACTTTGTAAAAACCACTGCTCCAGAGAAAGCAGTTGATAACAATAAGGTGATAACAAATATCAATAAGATACGGTTCCGTATATATGGGGTTGCATGATTCTTTTTCATCACTTCACCGTCCTCAACCTTGCCATCCATCTTTCTGCAATCCTAAACATGCTTTTTCAAAAACTCCAGGGCCGCTTGTTCGTCAAGCGGCTTGCTGATAAGATATCCTTGTATTTTATCGCAGCCATGCTTTTTTAAGTACTGCAGTTGCTCATCGTGCTCAACCCCTTCAGCAATTGCACTATGCCCAAGTTTATGTGCTATCGAAATTATATCACTTGTTATTGCTTTATCAAGTTCTTCTCCTGATAGCTTATCAATAAAACATTTGTCGATTTTCAAGGAGTCCGCTCTTAATTCGTTTTCTCTGGCCAGAGAGGAATAGCCTGTCCCAAAGTCATCTATGGCTATGTGCATCCCAGTCTCCCTAAGTTTTTCTATAATTTTGTTGATCTTCTCATAATCCGAAGTAAATACAGACTCGGTAATTTCAATAACGATATTCCTTATGTTCACCTGCATCTGATCTATCATTTCAAACATCCTGCATGTGAAATCAGGACTTAATAGCTGGATAGCGGAGGTATTTATAGAAACTTTGATTGCATCATATCCTAGTTCCTTTAGTTTGTTCATAAAGCGAAATGCTTTGACAATCACTTTTTCACCAATAGGAATAATCAGTTTGGTTTTCTCTGCAATCGGAATGAATTCAGCCGGTGGCACCATCCCGAGTTTCTCTGTGCTTAATCTGGCCAGTGCCTCAAATCCACAAACTGAACCTGTTTTTAAATTCACAACTGGCTGATACTGCAAAAACAGCTCATCTTGGGTGCATTCATCAGTCGCTATAGCAATAAGAGCCTCCATAACCTCTCTTTCGCGGGTCACCAATGCCTCAAGCTCCTGGTCGTAAAAACAAGTTTCAAAGTTCTTCCCAAATAGGCTGATAGACCTTTCTGACGCAATCAGAAGTCTTCTTAGAACTATATCAATATCTGCTTCATATTGATCCTGTTCTAACTCAAGAACTCCAATCCCACCGCCTATCCTGTCTGTTGCCAATTGTGATTCGAGAGCCTCTGTAATAGCATTGGAAAAATCAATAAGCTCGTTTTTGTCTTTATAGTGAACAAAATAGAAAACAAACCGATTTTCATGCGTATGGAACAGAATACACTTATCAGTGCAATACTGCCTAAGTATCTCAGCGATTTTTTTTATTAAGCCCTGTGTGTAGATAAACCCATAATTGGCTGTTATCGACTGAACGTTAATTAGATTAATGCCCACAAAAGCCCTTTGTAACGATTTTTTTTGCTTGGCATCGCTTGCAAAGAGTAACTCCAGATAATCACGATTATATAGACCTGTCAATCTATCGTGTTCACTGATATATTTACGTTCTATCTCAATTTGTTTTCTTTCTGTGATGTCCTGAATAAGGCAGATGTGATTTAGTTTGTTGTTGTTTCCTGGTGTAAGGGCTGCAACGACCATGTAAACCCACACAACCGACCCATCAGGCTTAATATATCGTTTTTCCATTGAATAGCATTGAATTTCACCAGCGTGTAGTTTTTTCAAGTTTTTCATATCCTCTTCCAGGTCGTCAGGATGTGTGATCTGTTCCCATCCTGTGTAAAAAAGTTCTTCTTTTGTTCTACCTGTAATTTGCTCATATACTGGATTGACTCTTACAATAACCTGATCAGAATGTTTCGGATCAGAGCTTTGTGATATTGCAATACCGATAGGAGCTTGTTTGAAAATCATATCAAAGGTAATCGTCTGAGCATCCACTCTTTGCTCCAATGCGAACTCAGCACGTAACAGTGAAGCATGAACATCAATTCTGGTCTTTAGTGAAGCCTTATGTAGTGGTTTGCGAACAAAGTCTGTAGCACCCAGCCTTAATCCCTTGATCTCATTGTTCAGCTCATCAGAATTGGTTAATATTATGATGCGTATTTTCCTAAGCCGCTCATCCTCTTTTAGAGACTGAAGAAACTGGAACCCACTCATATCAGGCAATCTTAAGTTGAGTATGATTATGTTAATACCGTCATGTTCCTTAAGCACACGCATGGCTTCCATACCATCACAAGCAGTTAATATGCTATATTCGCTTAGAAAATTTTTTATAGTCAAACGGTCAGGTAGCGAGTCATCTACCACCAAAATCTTAACTTCCATTTCAGTCCTCCTTGTTAAAACCCTTATGTTCTTTTGAATTTAAGGGTCTTAGGCGCATTTGATAGAATCCTTTTCTGCTCTTGCTGTGACATTTGTTCGTGCAGCCTCATCAAGATCAAAAGGGCTCAAATTGATACTTGGGTAAGCAATACCTAGCTATGATATACGCTTCGCTGCACAGCTACTGTAATCCCCTTTGCTGCTCTGCATATTCATCTGGCAGAGATTGTATAAAGCCTAAATGCTTCTGCCCAATTCTAATAATATATATCCCCTGCCTTCGCTCTCACGAAACAAAAGAGCGCTATGAATCAATCCTGTTACTGAATACAAAGGATTCTTATGAGAATTGTGCGCCAATGCAGGCGCATACAAGAGAAGCGCACCAAAGGTACGTATCAAAGGTGCGTACAAAAGGT